>NZ_JBDSMB010000208.1:0-7639 GCF_039916025.1 Flavobacterium sp. | reverse complement strand
AGGCAAATGATTTTTCAGAACTGATAAATTCACTCAAACCATTGTGATCATGCCAAATAATCTTAACTTTTGGATAAATAAATTTAATCAATAATGCCGTAAAGTAAGAACTACTGTGTGGTTGAAGGAATTCGACTTTGTTCTCTTTGCAATATTTTTTCAATCTAAAAAAAGCACCAAAATCAATTGTTGATTTTTTCTTTAAGAAAAGATAAGAGACCGAGTTACTCAACTGTTTTTTTAATTTTCCCTCTGCTCTTGTAGCAACTAAACCTGAAAACTCATTCTGGACAGAAAGTGCATTTGCATAATTAATTGCCATTTTTTCGGCACCCCCAATTTCTAATGAGTCTATGATTTGAACTATTCTCATGATTTTAAAAGCAATTTAATTTCATCTTCAAAAACATCCATAGTAAACTGTCCTGACCAATCAATAGCTTTGTTTACTTTATCCTGATACAAACTATTATCGTTTAAGATTGATTCAATGTTTTGAACATCTTCTTTTAATTTTAAATCAAGCAATAATCCTCTTTCTCCATTTTCCAACATATTTGGAACACAGGAAACTTTGGAAGCGATTGGCAGACAACCCCAAAACATTCCTTCGGCTACAACTTTTGGCCAGCCTTCGCTCAAAGATGGTAAAACTACAAAATGATTTTCTAAATAGGCTTTCTTAATCGTTTCCTGGTTTTGATTGCCTTTCAGAAACACAATGTTTTCAAGTTTATTTTCCGAAATGTAATTCTCTAACATTTTCCTTTCGATTCCTTCTCCATAAATCACCAACTGAACATCGTATCCTTTTTTGAAAAGCTGTTCAATCAACTGAACTGCATACAATGGCTGTTTTCCATTTGAAAGCGTTCCGATAAAAAGAAATGAAATCTTATGTTCCAATTCTCTAGGTCTTACATCAATTTTATCTTTTTCAAAATAACTTGCTGTAAAAAAAGGCTTACTATTTTTAGTATTGTTTTCCCATTCGCCATATACCAAAACCTGCATGTTTTTAGTCAAAAAAGTATTGTTTAAAATCCATTTTTGCAAACGATAAGTCAGTGGCTGCTTTGCTTTGGAATCCCAATTTCCTGCATATTTAGCGGTTTTATGCTTGGAAGGAAAAAGAATCTGTACTAAACAACCTAATAATCCAATATTTCCGGGGCAACGCAAATGAATATGGTCGGCATTTTTCATTGTTTGGTAAATTTTCCAAACTATACCGGGCATGACCATCAAAGAATGCAAAATGTTTTTAAAACTGGAAATGTCAAAATCAGCCACAGAAACAAATGTTATTTTCTTGTGTTGATAAAACTCCTGGATTTTTGTTTTAGGTGTGGAATGCAAAGGTGCTACAATTAAAACTTCGGAAACGTTCTTTATCCATAAGTTCATTTCACGAACATAAGGCTCATAGCCAAAATAGTTTCCCAATTCTTTGCCATGAATGACATGAGTAATTATGGCAAATTTCATCCGAATTTATTTTTTTTGCATTAACATGGTCAAATGCATGCATTTAAACAAATGGCTGTCTGACGTAGCCGACAAATCCCAGTCTTTTTTATGCCATTTCTTTCCAATGCTTTGCTTTTTTTCTTCTGAGACGAATGGCATGAAATTCATTGCAAAATACCATTTTGACTGACCTAAAAGGCCGTGACGCTCAACGATATTGAATGCTTTAGCAAATTTAAAATAGGTTTTTTTAGTAAATGGCCATTCCCAATCTTTATCAGACTGAAACGGGCGATACAATACTCTCATAATTTTTATCGGCAAACTGGTTTCCAATGGATCATAACTTATGATTACACCACCTGGAGCCAATTTCTCGTTGAGTTTGGAGATTAAAACATCCGGATTTTGAAAATGATGCAAAACGCCATAGGCATAAATAATATCAAAGTCTTTTTCAGCGAATTGTTCTGAAAGAAAATCAGCGGCGATTGCTTCAGCATTTGGGAACGGTTTTATTCGAATAGCCAGCTTATCAATAGCGACATCGCTCAAATCTAAAGCGATGTATTTTTTGCTGTATTCGGCTAAATACATACTCCAATAATTACCTGCAAAACACCCTAAATCCAACACTTTCTTATTTGACAAATCACCAAACCAGGATTTATGGATGTCATAAGATTCGTTTAAAACACCAATGTCCTTTCGTATTTTTTTTAAGGTTTTCTCCCTGAAATAATACCAAATTCGTGTTGGCAGGTTCTTTTTATCGCTTTTGTAATTATAAAATTCAACTTGCTTTTTGTTGATTTCTATAATTTCTTCTTGTGTACTCATCTTTGTTTAAAGTGGTTTGTTAATGAATAACGAAAACCAACCTACTGTTCTTCCTGTAAATTCGGTAAACGATTCCATTCTTTTATTTGTTGTAAAGATATTGCTAAATCTTATAAATGTCAATAATAATACGATTGCATTCCATTTAAGTTTAGCTTTAAAAGTAGGATTTGGGTATTTTACTCTCCATACATACCAACCATTTCTAACCACCATTTTACCATATTGATATTTATTAGGTCTTCCCGATTGATCATGGAAATGTCCCAGTTGTGCATTTGTATTGACATATAATTTTCCGGTTTTTGATAGTCGAAGTGTGAAATCTGCATCTTCATACAAACCATAACCATCAAAATAAGTTGAAAATTGGAAACTGCTAAACACCGATTTTCTAAAAGACGATACGCCTCCCATTAATTGCTCGACTTCATATATTTTCCCTGATGGTGGCAAAAAACTAATACTTCTTCCATTTGAAAATTCAGGTAAAAACCCTGGTTTTGTATTGCTGTCAAGCCCTAATCGTTTTCTCAATACAAATCGGCTTCCGTCATTTTGCTTCCAACCATCATAAGCGAACTCTTTTATAGAAGCTTTATAATCAGGGCCAACTTTCTGCCATTTGGTTTCGTTGTTAATATAGCCTCCAACACCAAGAGCTTCGGAAAAAAGTGAGTACGTTTTTAAAATTTCTTCAAAATAATTGTTTGCTAAAATCGTGTCATCATCTAAAAAACAAACAACTTCCGAGTCATCTGAAACTTTGGATACACCAAAATTCCGTTGTCTTGTCAAACCTCTTTGTTCTTTTGCTGCCAGAAAATATTTCAGGTTCTGAAATGGATATTGCTCCAAGATTGCTTTTGTATCATCATTAGTCGAACCATCAATAATCAAAATTTCATTTGGATAGAGCGTTTGTTCTTTTACCGAATTTAATAGATTCAGTAACGGAACCGGACGCATATAAGTGCAAACTATTAATGTGAAATTCATGATTATTACTTGTTTAATTCATTAGCCCAGAAAATGCTTCTATCCCATTTCTTTCTGAATAACTTAATGTATTTTACCGGATTAAAAATGAAACTCTTGTTCAGATTCTTAAAAAACAAAGTGGTTTTATAGTTCAACAACTGCTCCTTTGTATCATATAATAATCGGAACAACATCACTGTTGGTGACGGTTTAGGGAGAATCGCGTCTTCCTGCCATTTCAAAATTGGTTTTGTTCTAAAACCTCCAATTGGAGCTTTTAAATGCAAGATTTCTGAAGTCGAAATATACAAAATATCAAATCCTCTATTTCGCAATTGCATGCCAAAATCATTGTCTTCACCAAAACCAAATTCGTAAGCTGTATTAAATTTCAAACCTTTAAAACAAGCCGATTTAACAAAAGCATGACCAGCTCCAAAAACTGTAAACTGCTTTGGTGACTGTGGAATAACTGCCTGCGATTCTAAATGACAGGCCACCAAAAACACTTCATTTCCTGTTTGTTGAAATGTTTGCATTGCCTTTTCTAATAAATCGTTTTCAAAAACAATATCATCATCGGCAAAAAAAGCGAATTCACTTTCTATCATTGGCAAACCAATATTTCTCGCATTGCACGCTCCGGTTTTATGTGTAAAATGATGTTTTATTACAAATGGCCATTTTTGGTTTTCAACAAAATCTAAATCAGAATTACTATTTTCAGCTGGATTTTGCTCAATTATGATAACATTTTTGGGCAAATAGGTTTGTGCTGCCAAATTGTTCAGCACATTCAACAAATAATCTTTTCGCCCAATAGTTGGAATTAAAACATCAATTGTAGCCTGCTCAATGAGGTTTTTGTTTGATTCTAATACAATGTGATTTAGCGATTCAGGATTGAAATTTCGTTTGCTATAAAACAATGAAAAAACCAACGGCATCAATGGAAATTTCTTCTCAAAAATCAATAAGTTAAAAAACAACAGAAAAACCCATCTTGTTTTGTAATGCTGTTTGGTAAATCTGAAAAGTTCCTGGAGATTTGATTCGTTTTCTGACTTTATTATTTTCTTCTCCAAAAGCAATCTTGGTTCAGAATAACAAAAAAGCCCTTGCGGCAACGCTCTTTTGGCAAACGAATTGAGAAAATAATCAAAATTGTTTTCAGTTTTCAAATCCGCTTTACAAACATTTAATACCGACGCATGAACTGCACCGACTTGACTGCTCATTTGCCAGGTAGCATATTTCACTTCCTTATTAATTCTGATAAAAGGTGAATCCTCAATATAACCCAATCGCCTGTCAAAATAATTATTTAAAGATGCATAAGAATAAAGCATTTTTTTGTGATGAAATAACTTTTCAATTTCTGAAATATTCAAATTATCTCTTTCACTTTCATCACACCAAACCAGGATTTCATCTTTAAATTTATCCGCAAAATCAAGTAATACCGCAACAATATTCCGATTTATTTCATTCAGGAAATTGCCAGTTTCAGTTGAAACTATTTCGGTGATTTTTGATTTGTTATGATAAAATACAATCATTCTTATTTCAAATTTTGACCAGCAAAAGTGATAATTTCATTTTGCCTGAAGGTTACCGTTTTAAACGGATAGTTAAGTGAGGCAAAGAATTGCTCGACTTTTATAAAGGTTTTTTTACCGTTTACGACATGATAAGAAGCAATGGCAAAATTGGGCTGCAGGGTTTTGATAGTTTCAACGCAACCGTCAAGCGCTTCAATTTCTGCGCCTTCAATATCCATTTTAATAAAATCGAGCTTTTGAATAGTATTATCTTTTATCCAATCATCAATTCTCACTGCTTGCTTTTTTACACAATGCTCAGTATTGGGCATCCAAACTGCTGATGAACCAACAGTTCCGGCTTCATAAAAATCGATTAATTCATTTTTATCCCAAAGCAATAAATCTTCAATTTTTATATTTTCAGCTAAATCAGGATTCAATTCAATATTGCTTTTTATTCTTTCGATGTTGAATTTATCAGGTTCAAAAGCGAATACTTTTCCATTCTTACCTGCTAATTTGGAGAAATAAATTGATAAATGTCCACAATTAGCTCCGGCATCAATAACAACATCTTCAGGCTTTACTTTGTAAAAATGTTGATAATAATTAAAATCTTCTACGATTGGATATAGCGCTTCATTGGTAATCAAGGACACATTGTGAAAACTGGTTTTATACGCAACTTTGTCTTGGTTTTCAATTAGTTCAAAAACAACATTTTTTGGTTTAAAAATGCTGTAATATTTAAGTTTCATCAATTCTTTGGCATTCCCTTTTGGGAATAATCTGCTGATGATTTTTTTTATTGCTTTTTTCATTTGAGTACTTTTTGATAAAAATCTGCACTTTGTTTGGCAACAACATCAATGCTGAATTTTTCTTCCACTTTTTTTCTGGCTTCGACACCAAACTTAATTCTATTTTCCTGATTCTCTAGTAATTCCAAAATCTTATCGGCATATTCAACATGTGCTGTAGGATGCACTAAAAAACCATTGAGACCATCTTCAATAACTTCTGTTGCCCAACCAATATCGGAAGCAACAATTGCTTTTTGCAAAGCCATCGCTTCTATCCAGGAAACAGGCAATGCTTCAGCAAAAGTAGGGAAAACACAGACTGAAGCTAAATTAACATGCTCTCTAATTTTGTCGTAAGCAACACTTCCTAAATACGTTACATTTTGAAAAGCATCAACATCAAATAACGATTGCATCATCGCCCAGGTAGAAGCATTTCCGGAAATAATATCCGAAGCATCGCGTCCAATCAAAATTAGTTTTGCCTTGTTGTTTTTCTTGTATACTTCATTAAAAATCAAAGGCAATTCTAAAAGCCCTTTTTTTCTGATTAAGGTTCCAAAATAGAGAATCGTGTTTTCTTGCGTTTTATCAAAACCTTGACTAGCAAATTTATCTGTATCGATACTATTCGGAATAATTGTAAAATCTCTATTTAACTCAAACAATTCCTTGGTTACATCAGCCGTAAATTGACTAACAGAAAGTAAAGCGACAGCGTTTAGCAAAGCAAGTTTTTCGTGGAATTTATTTAAATGTTTAACCGGACGATTGTCCAAATGGCAAAAATAAGTATCCGAACCATTGAGTCGGATAACGACTGGGCATTTTGGTTTTATATTAGATGTAATCCCAGTCCAGTCAGGAGCTTCTAGCAGTTCAACTTTGTTTTCTTTGACTAATTTATTGATTAGTTTTTGTATTTTCTTTTGAGTAAACAGCCTGGAAAATCCTTTGAGTTTTATGTTTTTAATGGCGTAATAAGAAATATTGTTTTCTACAAAAAAATCATCTTTTTTTTGTCCATAAATCAAGATGCTAACTTCATTTCCAGCTTTTGCTAATCCTTTGGAAAGGTTCAAAATACTTGTTCCAATTCCGCCTGATGATCCCATTTTTGGGTGTGGAAATTCTGGGGTTAGAAAAGCAATCTTCATCTTATTTGGAGCTGTTGTGAATATAATATTCAGATAAATCTTTGTCTAAAATTATCGTTAGGGAAGGCAAAGCAGTTTTACCATCAGGAATATTATCAGTTACAACAGCATTTGCGCCAATCGTCACATTATTCCCAATAGTAATATTCCCAAAAACACAGGCATTTGGACCAATAAAAACCCGGTTTCCAATGATTGGAACTCCTTTTTTGTCACCATAATTGCTGACTCCGATGGTAATTCCCTGAGAGATATTGCAGTTTTCACCAATAACCGTATCGCCGTGAATAACTACATTGCCAAAATGACCAATGTATAAACCGGCACCGATTTGAGTGCGATACGAAATATCAAAACCATATTTGACTTTTAAGCATCGGAGCCACATAAAGAAAAAATAAAACAACAGTCTATTTTTCCTTCTGTAACGCTGTGTTAATCTGAAAATAGTTAGAAATTTCAAACCCGGAATTGGGTGAGAAATAAACACAAAAAACAGCGTTCTAAAGTTAATTTTAGAAAGATTGTATCTATTAAAATCGGCTAATAGCTTGCTTTTTGCCATGTTATTTTTTAATTATTTTTTCAATTGCATTCCAAATTCTTTCTGAGGCATTTTCAGGTGGATGCTGATTTATTTTCTGAAACCATTTTTGGGCATTCTTAAAAATTTCAGAGCTTTTATCGCTCAGCATCAATTCAATTTTCTCAGCAATCTGGTTTGGATTATCAAGCCAAAATACAGAATCTTTGCTTGGCATTGACCTGAAATGTATAAAGTTATATATTTTTTTGACTGACCAATCAGGAAACTTTTGATTGACAACATCATAATTTATAAAAC
>NZ_JBDSMB010000207.1:0-14343 GCF_039916025.1 Flavobacterium sp. | reverse complement strand
TTTGAATTTTAGCTGTAGCTTCTGGTTGACGAGCAATTGCATCTAATGCAGAACCACCGATTCTACCAATACCAATTCCTACTCCAATAACTACTAATCCTGCTCCAATAAGGTGAAGATTTCCTTCTAATCCGTTCATAATGTATATATATTTAATTAAACATTCAAATTTTTAGGCATTAGGCAAAAGCCATCAGCCATTAGTGCGCTTCATCGTGGTGGTGTTCTTCAACAGCCGAACCAAAATATAAAGCGGTTAACATTGTAAAGATATAAGCCTGTAAAAGCGTTACTAAGATTTCAATTAATGAGATGATAAATGAAAGTCCGAATGTTAATGGGCTTCCGATCCAGCTTTTGAAAACGAACATCATTCCGATCAAACTCATCAATACAAGGTGACCAGCAAACATATTAGCGTACAAACGAATCATTAGTGAGAAAGGTTTGATGATTGCTCCAATAAGTTCAATTGGTGCCAAGATAAATTTCATTGGAACTGGAACGCCCGGCATCCAGAAAATGTGCATCCAATAATTCTTTTTAGCAGTAAGTGTTGTGATGATGAAAGTGATAATTGCTAATCCGAAAGTTACAGAGATATTACCCGTAACGTTGATTCCGAATGGCGTCATACCAACAACATTTAAAAACCAGATAAAGAAAAATACAGTCAATAAATGGCTCATGTATTTTTTATAATGCTTTTCACCAATGTTGGGGATTGCAATTTCGTCACGAATAAATAAAACAATAGGTTCAAAAAATCTACCAGCACCAGCTGCAACACCACCATTTTTAGAATATGATTTCCCTAAACTTCTAAACAATAAAAACATCAAAAGCGCAATCAACAACATAGTGAAAACTCCTTTAGTTATTGAAAAGTCAAATGGTTTAGCATTTGTTGGATGACCTTCATGTTCGGTTAAAGTTCCTGTTCCATCAGTTTTGTAGATTTTTTCGTGGTGCAAAACATAGTAGTTCCCACCATCTTCTGCGACTTTTCCATCATCAAATTTTGAAGATGAAAAAATGTGAAGTGAACCATTATCCAAAAGGATTATTGGCAATGGAAAACCATATTCTTTTCCAGTTTCTTTGTCACCAAATAAAGAAAAACTGTGTGCGTCTAAAACGTGGTGATTTTTTACTTCGTCAATTTGCTCTTTGATCTCAGCTTTTGGATCTTGGCTTTCTTTCGCAACAGCTTCTGTATTTTCTGAAGTTGGTTCAGGAGAATTTGCTAATGCGACTGAAGGTAAAAAAGCAATTAAAGCTACTATACTATAAAGGAATGATTTTTTCGAAAACACCATAACTATGATTTGTCTAAATTTTATTTCTGAAATTTGGTGCAAAAGTACACTTTTAATTAATATTAAAAAGTATAAGTTTTATTTTTTTTGATGGAATTATCGATTATCAAACAATTTATTGCTTATTGTTTAAAATTCTGATGGTTAGATAGGTTTCTATTGCTAAAAAGTAAATAAATACCACAAAGAAATTCATCTTTTCAGTTGGTGTTTTTGGAAGGTGAATATGGATAATTGGTCTTAAAAGAGCATAGGCAATAACCATATTAACCGTAGTAAGTGCTAAAAATGCATAACCTACTGAGTCTGGAGCTGTTTCTTTTACCTTCTTAAGCAAAAAAACTATTGCCAAAGCAAGCAATCCAAATATAGCGTAAAGTAAAGGTATAGCATAAACAAAATCAGCTTCAAACTCCTTTGGAATAATGAAATGCGATATGGTTTTATGAACGATAAGGCCAATTATTGCTGCAATAAAAACTGTAATAAGGGAATTGTATTTTTTTAACTTCATTTTTCTTCGTCCGATTTGTTTATTTCTTTTAACTGTCGGGCAATGTTGTAAAACGCAATTGCAACACCGACCATGGTTAAAATTTTTACGTATAAATTATGTTTGTTTATGAATTTTTCGTCAAGCCATTGACCTAGTTTGGCAGCCAAAAAAACAATGATTCCCATTTGAATGGGAATATTAATAAGTGCTAACCATTTATTACGCTGTTTTTTCTTCTGCTGACTTTCCATCGGTAATCATGTTTTTTACATTAGGTTTCATTATACATGATGCGCTGAATTCGGCTCCGGGCTCAACAGAAAGTTTTCCGCAGATTACTTCTCCATGAATGTGTGCTTTGGATTTCACATTAAGAATTTCCTGGACTTGTATTTTACCGTCAAATTTACCTTCGATATCCGCATTTTTACAAACGATATCGCCTTTGACGCTTCCCGCAGGACCAATTACTATTTTCCCTTTGGACTGAAAATTGCCAATCAAATGCCCATCCAAACGAAAATCCGCAGGAGAAATAATATCTCCCTGAATGGTTGTTCCTTCCACAATCCGGTTGGTTTTGCCTAAAAGATCTGTGTATGATTTTGGACTTTTTTCAAACATGCTTTCTATCCTTTTTTACCAGGTTTCTCTCCACCCGGTGATGGCGGCGGCCCAAACTTCTGGTCTTCATTTTTTTGTTCCTGATCTTTTTGATCATTCCCTTTAATGTCATCGCCGGAATTATCCTGAGAAGGCGTTTGTTTAGCGACAGGTTTTGGCTGAACTGGGTCGGGTGTTTTTTCAAAAGTTCCATCCCAGTTTGGTTGCGCTGCAGTTTCCGGCAGGTTACCCGCTAAAAATTCGTCTAGATTCTTTTTAATTTGAACTATCGTATAATTTTCTGCTGAAATGATTATCGGCGTTTCCTGCACTTTATAATCTTTATAGTCTTTCAGAATTGCCGTAATCCCTAATGCTAAATCCTCGGAATTTATACCATGCATTACCACAAAGTTATCTGTCATTGTGTAAATATCCAAAGAAACTGCAAGCTTGTTTAGGCTTCTGTCAGCAATAAATTTTTTGATTTTTTCGCGTAGCGCTTTTGTTCCTGCATCTTCAAAATCTTTAGTTCTGTAAAGAATTTTCCAGTTTTTTGATGGTGCACTGGATAACTGTAATGCTTCAAGTTTTGGCAAATCAACCGTTAATAATTTTTCGGCTCTTTTCCCTTCTTCACTATTTGGATAATTCAACGCTACATAATTTAATGCTGTGCTGAACTCAGCAAGTCCGCCAAGTTTACCAACTATGTTGGCTTTTAATAATTCCAGTTTTGGAACAATCTCATCTCCGGTAAATCGGGTAATAGCATTTTCTGTAGCAGTTAAAACTGTCTTGTATTCACCGTTTTTATATTGTTTGTAGATGTTACCATAAACTACGTTTGGTGAATCACTTGACTCCGCAATATCGCCCGTTGGATTTTGTAAAATTTGAGCATAACGTGAAGTTGGATATTGTGCAATAATATCAGCTTTCATTGCCTCTGCTTTTGATTTATCTAAAATTTCATAAAGCTTATACAAATGATACATCGATGGCAACACTAATCTTTCTTCGGGATTGTCATTTAACAGCTTCTCAAATCTGTTTACTGCTAATTGATATTCTTTGAATTTCTCTTTATAAATAATTCCAAGTTGATAATTAGCAAAGTTTCTTTCTTTGCTCAAACTGTCTATAACTGTTTGTGATTCCGGAATTTGTTTTATGTAGAAATCCGGTGTGAATCGTTCGTCAACTGCCGCAACATCATCGGAGTCTTTATCAGAGCCTTTTGTGTCTGAATTTTCTTTTCCGTTGTCTTTTTCTGAAAGTGATGAAATGCGCCAATTGTCCTGCAACGTTCTTTTGCCCCAGTTTTTGGTAAACTCCACTTTTCCATAAGCGACAGTTGTTGGATTATAAAAATAGAAAACACTTTCATTACCAGCTGCAAAAGCGCTTGGTGTTTTTGGAGTTATTGCCTTTGGTTTTTTAGATCCCGATTCATCGTCTAAATCGATTTTCCCATCGCTTTTTTCCTGATTCTCTTTAATTCGTGCTAGTTTTTCTATTGCTTTTTTCTGTATTTCTTCTTCTTTTTTAAGCTTTATGATATAGCTTTCAAAATAAGCTGTTCTGTCTGCAGCCGGCATTTTATATAGAGAAATAATGCTGTCATTCGTTTGTGAAATCGCTTCGTATTTAATAACCTCTTCAAGGTTTTCTCTTTTCTTTTTTATCAGATTGAACTCTCTGGTTCTTGGTTTTAACTGAACCAAGGTGCTGTCGTAGTAATTACCAGCTTTGACAAATTTAGAATCTATGAAATATAAGTCGGCTAAATTTCTATAATTGGAAGCGATAAGATAAGAGTCTTGTGTTTTCTTTTTTAATGAAAGATTGTATTCTTTTTTGGCTATAGTTTTATTGTTTCTTTTTTCATAAAACAATCCCAATTGATGGTGTAAAACATCCAGAAAAGGTCTGTTTTCTCTATCTTTCAGCAAATCATTATATTTTTTAAGAAAGGCAACAGTATCTCCTTTTTCATAATCAAACTGAGCTGCTTGTCTTGCATGAGCATGAATCACATAGGATTTGGCTGCTTTTCTATGCATATCGATTACGGTTTGATAACTCGCATAAGCGCTGTCTTTATATCCCAGTTCTTCATAAATCTGACCTAAGATATAATTGTATCTCGATATTTCTTCGTTGGATTTAGTATATTCTTTGGCAATTTTAAGTTTAGCAACAGCGCTGTCTTTTTCCTGTAAATTTAAAAAGGCCTGTGCCAGAGTGGCATTTGCATCAGCAAAAATCTGATCCTTAAATTTGATTTCTTTAAGCAATCTTCGAAGATTGTTTACAGCCAAAGCATCGTTATCCAGACGCATATTGGTTTTTTCTCTCCAGATTTTTACTTCGTATATTTTATCACTATTGGGTGATTTGTTCAATACATAGTTGAAAGCATCTAAGGCAGGTACAAATCGCTGATCATAATATCTTGCTTGTCCAAGCATCATGTAGGCTTCGTCCATTTGTGGGTTTTTCTCTGAACCATTAATGTTCATCGAGTGCTTCTGAATCGCTTTAGTGGCTTTGGTTTCTGCTTTTTCAAAATTGGCATTCTTAGTATTGCCGGGAGCAAGATTGTCTTCCGTTACCTGCATTCTTTCAACCGGAAGAATCTCCCAAAAGTTATCTTTATTTTGAAGTTTTACTTCTTCAACGCCTTTATCCAAAGCAATTCCACCATTGTATAAAATGTTATCTTTCGTGCTAAGCGCATGTGAATTTCTGGAAAGCCATGTGTTTTTCTTGGTAGAACAGGCGATTAAAAAAATCAATAATCCCGATAAGATGAAATATTTAATTGTATTGGTTTTCAAAGCAAAACGTTTAATGTTATAACGTAAAAAAGTCATAAATAGTATAACTAACTGGTAAAAATACGTTTCTTTTTGATATAGCAAAAAAATAAGCGGTAAGTTTTTACCATTATTGATAAAACCAGACCGCTATTTTATAAAAAGGAGTTTCTTAAACTGCAAAAAACGCTTCTAATTCTTTTAAGGTTTCCGGCGATGTTTGAATGTCTTTTACAACTTCGCCCAAATGCAGCGCTACAATTCTGTTGCAAACCTCAACGGTATGAACCAAATCGTGTGAAGAAACCAAAACTGTAATATTAGGATCTTCGGCTAATTCTTTAATGATGATTTTCAGCCTGTTTACCGTAGTCGGATCAAGGTTTGCAAACGGTTCATCTAAAACGACAACTTCCGGTCTTCCGATTAAAGTGGCGATGATACCTACTTTTTTCATATTTCCTTTAGATAAATCTCTTAAATATTTTTTGCTGTTGAGGATTTCTCCATTGAAAAACTCTTCGTGTTTTTTAAGCAAAGCATCAACATCTGCTTTATTTTGTCCGCGTAAATCTCCAATAAAATAGAAATATTCTTCAGCTGTTAAATACCCAATTAAAAAGCTTTCATCTAAAAAAGCTGAAGTGAAAGGTTTCCAGGCTTCACTTTTATCAACCTGAATAGTGTTGTTGGTGATATGCCCTGAACTTGGTTGAATTAAATCAAGTAACAGACTAAAAAAAGTGGTTTTTCCAGCACCATTATTCCCAACCAAGCCAAAGCTCTGACCTTTTGGTATGTCTAGGTTTACAATGTTTAAAACCGTTTTTTCCAGATTGTATCTTTTCGTTAAATTATTTACTTTTATCATTTTGAAAGTTTATGAGGTTTATGAGTTTATAGGTTTAATCAAAACTCTGAATTTTAATTTTTTTGTTTGTAAGCAGCAATGGTTTCGTATTTTTCGCTTTTATAAATCTTTTCAATTTTAGCAAAAACCATATTCCTAAAAGCGAATCCCAAAATTCCCGCTAAGGCAACAAAGAGATAGCCAATATTTGCAGAAAAAAGATAATATCCAAGTGAATATAAAAGCATAGGCACCAATAGTTTTGGTATCAGCATAATCACCGTTTTGAAGTTAAAAGCCTGTTTATCACCAAACGCTTTTTTAGCCATCGTTAAATCAATTGGAGTTTTTACAAAAGCGCCGCCAAGCATTACCAAATGCGAATTGACACCAATATTATAAATGGCTCCAACCACAATTAATATATAAATCTGCCATCCAAAAAATACCCAATAAAAAGAAGCAATTATCGTGGCAATTACAGTCCCAATAACCATCAGCCACCATTTTGAACTGATGTAATCGCGGTATTGAATGTTCTGGCTCATCATCAGTTGATAATACGAGCTGTCCCAACTTGGAATGAATTGCCCAAATGTGAACATAAATCCGCCCGTAACAAAGATTCCGGCAAAGACCTGCCACATTGGACCTTCATATACTTCAATAGCACCAGAATAAAAAAGCAATCCATAAAAAATAAACAGGAAACTCATAATTACCGTCGTTCGTGAACGCTTGTTCCTCTTTAATAATTTGATATCGTTTTTAAGGAATGTTCCAAGAGTTCCAAATTGGTTCAGCCAGGTAAAATTCTCGGTTTTGGCTTCGTCGCTTTTTTTGGCCAAACCAGTATCGAGATTCAGGTTCTTTTTGAAGTAATCAAACGAGAAATAATAAGTGACTGCTACTAAAAGTATAGGAATTAAAAATAGGTATTCAGTTTTGTACATTCCCTGCAAAAAAGGCTGTGTATAACTTGTGATATCAAAAACATGGTAATATTGGGCCAATCCCAAACTCACTACAATAGCCAACAAAGGGTAGAAAACAATGTCTTTATTATTGATCAAAACATTGATGAAATTATTAGTATAAATCAATGCCATTACTCCTAAACTCCACAAAATAGCATGAAAACCGTAGCCATGAGACAATAAAACAAGCGTAAACGGAATAAAGAAAAAAGCGTGAAGAATGTTGAAAAACGAAATAACTGTTTTCCCTAATGAGAAATGAACAATTACACTTCTTGTTATTGGTAAATTCAACAGCGGTTTAATGTTGGTGACAGGCATTTTTTGAAAAAAATACCGAATGACCAAATCAAAAACCAAATAATAAATCAGGTATTTGTTTATTGTTATCAACGGTTCTAAATGCAGTTCCTCTTTTAATATCTTGAAGATAAGAATTCCTGCGCCAATAAAAATGGTCATAAAATAAATGGCCATAAAACCCATTACTATTTTTATCGCCAAATTGGCAGTAAAAGAAGCCGAACGAAAAAAAGCTTTCCATTCAAGTTTAATGAAGTGTTTAAACATAATTTGAAGTTTGGTTTTGCAATTAGTTCCGAAATTTAAACAATTGTTACACACTTTCAAAGTTTCTTTACTTTTCAAATCATTGCTATTTCTTACCTTTGCAAAAATTATTTTTCATGTCTTCATTTTATAAATTACAGATCAAAGAAGTAAAGCACGAAACTGCCAACGCCATTTCTGTTGCTTTTAATATCCCCGCCGAACTAAAATCTGCTTATCAATTTACCGCCGGCCAATACGTAAACCTTAAATTAACTTTAGACGGACAGGAAATCCGTCGTGCGTATTCTGTTTGTTCTTCGCCTAATAGTGACGAATTACGCATTGCCATAAAATCAGTTAAAGAAGGTCATTTTTCAAAATTTGCGAATGACAATTTAAAGGTTGGTGACATACTTGAAGTTGGTCAACCAGAAGGTAAATTTACTTTTGAACCCTCTTTTTCAAATCTTAAAAACTATGCAGCTTTTGTTGCCGGTAGCGGAATTACTCCAGTTATGTCAATTCTAAAATCGGTTTTAGAAAGCGAGCCAAAAAGCACTTTTGTTTTGGTTTATGGAAACAAAACTCCGGACGAAACCATTTTTCACAACGAATTACACGAATTGCAATTGAAATATGTTGGGCGCTTTTTTGTGCATTATGTTTTTAGTCAGGCGCGTGCAGAAAATGAGCATTTTGGCCGCATCGATAAGGCAATTGTGAATTTTGTTTTGAATAACAAACACAAAGAAAAAGAATTTGATAAATTCTATTTATGTGGTCCGGAAGCAATGATTAATTTGGTTTCAGATATTTTAAAGGAGCACAACGTTCCTGAGAAAAACATAAAGTTCGAGTTATTCTCTACTACTACTTCCGAAAACGCAGCTGCAGTATCTCATACTGGCCATACAAAAATAACTGTAATGGTTGATGACGAAGAAGTCACTTTTGAAATGTCGCAAAAGCAAACGGTTCTCGAAGCAGCTTTGAAGCAAGGCATCGATGCGCCATATTCCTGTCAGGGTGGAATTTGTAGTTCCTGCTTGGCGCGAATTACAAATGGAACTGCCGAAATGGCGAAGAATTCTATTTTAACAGATGGCGAAATTGCCGAAGGATTAATTCTAACTTGCCAGGCACATCCGACTTCTCCGGAGATTTATGTGGATTATGATGATGTTTAATATTTAGAGTATGGAATTTAATCTCTCAAAATCAATCGAAATTCTTGAAAGAACACCTCAGGTTTTAACCACACTTTTGAGCGGCTTGAGCAATGAATGGATTCAGAATAATGAAGGTGAAGAAACCTGGAGTCCGTATGATGTGATTGGTCATTTAATTCAGGGAGAAAAAACAGACTGGATTGTCCGCACAGAAATTATCCTTTCCAATGAAGCAGATAAAAATTTTGCTCTTTTTGACCGTTTTGCACAATTTGAGGAAAGCAAAGGAAAAACTATTTCGGACTTGTTGAATGAGTTTCAGGAATTGAGAACTAAGAATCTGATTGCATTACAATCAAGACAAATTACTCCAGACGATTTACAGCAAACCGGAATTCACCCTGCTTTTGGAGAAATTACATTAGAAAATTTACTCGCTACCTGGGTTGCTCATGATTTGGGACATATTGCGCAAATTGCACGGGTTATGGCAAAGCAATATAAAAACGAAGTTGGGCCGTGGACGGAATATATTCCGATATTAAATCGCTAAGATTTTTGTAAACTATTAAGCACTCTCAACTAGTTCAATGTCCATTGTTTTTATTAGTCCTTCCTGAAACGTGTAAATATGTTTTACTAATCCGTCAAATATTAGATTACCTTGTAAGTCCTTTACGTTTTGGTGAACCTTAACTTCTAGACTTCCATTTTCTCTTTCATTGAAACCGACTGGATCAACATGTGGATTAATTTCAGTCCATTGCCTTGTCCAATATAGCTTAATTTCATTGTGTCCACTTATGTATCCGCCTTCCCAAGCTTTTGACCACTGCACGTCTTTTTGCATGGTTGATAATGCCTTATCAATATTTCTCTCGTTGAAGGCAGTGTATACTTTTTTAATTACGTCTTTGAGTTGATTTGTCATTATTGTAATTTTAAATTGAATTATTACAGTTTCTCTACAACTTCTTCAACCGAAATCGTTCGCATCGCATCCTGATAACCTTCCACTTTTTTGTTGCCATAAACGGATGTTGGAAGTTTCGGATACTTTTCTCTATCAGAAACCAAGCAGTTTTTCAGCGGTTGGTTGAATGGTGCAAAGCCGGCAAAAGGATGCGTTGCGCCCCAAAGTGTGATTACTTTTATTCCCAGCATGGCTGCTATATGAGCATTTCCGGAATCCATAGAAAGCATAACATCAAGATTGGAAATCAAGTCTAATTCTTGTTGCAGTTTAAGTTTTCCTGCAACGTTTATCACGTTTTCTTTTCCGTTGGCAAACGAATTCAGGATTTCAATTTCCTTGTTTCCGCCGCCAAAAAGGAAGATTTTATTATTGCTTTTTGAAGCCAAATTATCAATAACTTTCTGCATCAAATCATGAGGATACACTTTACTATCGTATTGTGCAAATGGCGCAATTCCAATCCATTTTTGATTTGCTTTTTCTTCAGTGATTTTTAAAATTTCTGCAGACAAAATAGCTTTCTGAGGAAACTTCGGATTTGATAAATCAACACTGAAACCCAACTTTTTAAATGTATCAACATGTCTTTCGACCATTGATTTTATTGGCTTGAATATCTTATTTTCGGCACAGGTTAATGCGCTTTTCTCTACTCTTCCTTTATCTGTAAACGCCATTTTTTTTCCGCTTAAAGCGAATAAAGTTCTGATAACCTGCGAACGTAAAACATTGTGTAAATCGGCAACGGCGTCAATATTCAATTCTTTTAAATCGGAATATAATTTCAATAATCCAGGAAAACCTTTGTGCCTTCCTTTGACATCAACAGCAAAGAAATCAACATTCGGAATTCCGTCAAAAAAAGGCTTGAAAAATGGTCGCGAAACAACCGTGATTTTTACATTAGGATTTTGGGCAACAAAAGCTCTAATAACAGGAACTGTCATCGCAACATCGCCCATGGCAGACATTCGGATGACAGCAATATGTTGGATTGGGTTTGACAAAAGTCTGCCGTTTTATTTTTTGTTTTGGTACAAAACAGGGTTCAAATCGTCGTCGTTGTACATCTTCATTTGTTTGTACACTTTCATGAATTTGTCACCGTTTTCAATATCTGTGATTAAGTCATCAATCGCTGTTGACAAATCGGTTCTTTGCTCTAGCAACACGTTTAATTTTGCCTGGCATTTATCTCTGTGTTCCTGTGAAGCTTCAGTACGATTAGCTTCTTCGGTCATGTGATAAATTTTTAATGCTAAAATTGATAATCTGTCAATCGTCCAGGCTGGGCTTTCAGAGTTTATTTTTGCAGAAGATTTTACAACAACAAAAGCATATTTCTGAAGAAAATAGCTGTCAATATATTCTACCATATCGGTACGTTCCTGATTTGACGCATCGATTCTTCTTTTCAAAACCAAAGCTGCAACAGGGTCAATATTTGGATCACGGATAATATCTTCAAAATGCCACTGAACGGTGTCAATCCAGTTTTTGAAATACAGTAAATGTTCAATCTTCTCTTTTGGATACGGATTTTTAACCGGTTGGTCTACGTTGTCATGAACATGATAATCCTTAATACTTTGTTCAAATATAGAATAGGCAAATTTTGAAAACATAATTTTAATTTTATTTTATACAATTCGACCAAAAGGTCTCGGGTGCAAAGATAGTTTTTTATACTTTTACCTAAACATCCAAATTCTCACATTCATGCATCTTCACAATATTTCGGAAAACAACAGCATCCTTAATCATTTTTTGGCACAAATTCGTGACGTTAACATTCAAAAAGACAGCATGCGTTTTCGAAAAAACATCGAGAGAATTGGTGAAATTATGGCGTATGAATTGAGTAAAACGTTAGAATATAAAGCTATTGATGTTCAGACGCCGCTGGGCATAAAACATACTACAACTATTGCGGACCATGTGGTTTTATGTTCTATTCTTCGCGCTGGTTTGGCTTTGCATATGGGGTTTATGAATGTTTTTGACAATGCCGAAAATGGCTTTGTTTCAGCGTATCGTCATCACTATGACAATGATGATAAGTTTGACATTTTAGTAGAATATCAGGCGGCACCTTCTTTTGAAAATAAGAACCTGATTATGATTGATCCGATGCTTGCCACGGGACAATCGATGGTGGCGGTTTTACAAAAACTGCATCTGGAACAAAAACCAAAAGAAATACATATTGCTGTTGTAATTGCGGCACCGGAAGGTATTGAATATCTCAAACAAAATCTTCCTGATAGCTGCCATCTTTGGATTGCCGCGATTGATGAAAGACTTAATGAGAAAAACTACATAGTTCCCGGTCTTGGTGATGCTGGCGATTTGGCTTATGGAAGTAAATTATAGCTGCGCAAAAAAGATAAATAAACTTCCTGTTAATAGTAACGCCAAAACAATTTCCTGATACATTTTGTTTTGTGAATATTCAATATTATTAGTACACATTACCGACAATGGCATAAATGTAAAAATCAACATGTTGTTGTTTTTCTCCGGAGAAATCAAAAAAACAACTACCCCAATCAAAAAAGCAAATACCATTTTCTTGTAAGATGCCTGTAAAATAATTGGCCTGTTTGTCAATGAAAGCATCATCGACACAACAAAATACAGGGCGATTACAACATAAGAGGACAGTGCAATATTTTGATAATTATTTGTAAAATAATTGAGTTCGAAATTCATATTTGTCTGATTCAAAATATGATCAATCCAGGATTTGTCAAAAAACAGTGCTGCGAAAAGAAAAACCACAACTGTCGCAAAAAAGGCTACAAATGGCAGTAACCAATTTCTAAAATCCCGTGAGGCATGAAATATTATAGAAATATACACCAATAGCACAAAAAGAATACACCAAAAATGGAAAAGTGAAGCAATAAAAATCCATACCGACGCATCAAATATTTTCTCTTTAGGAGCTTTCAGGGTTTGAAGCGATATTAATCTCCTAATTGCCAACAGCAGAAAGAAATTGGAAAACAATAAACTTAAGTCACTAAAGACTGATTGAAAAAGAACAATGAATAATAAAAAAAAGAAAACAGTATAACTTGAATTTTTAGTCAATCCGTTCTTTTTTACAATAAAATTTATCAAAAAAAATGAGCTAATAAATAAGGTAATCAAAGTCGTTGCTTTTAAAACACCATTTTTAGAATTCATTACTTCCAGATGATTGGATAAGTATAAAAAAAAGAAAACCAACAGTGAAACTCCAATCAAAGAATAATTTACTATAGTAGATTTTTTAAAAACGCTTGTTATCATAAGGATATTTTATACATTTGTGCTGTAAATATAACATTTTATAAAATGAGAGCATTTTTTGAAGGTATTCAATCTTTATTTGTAGATTTTTTATTCCTGCCATTTGATTTTTTACGCTCTTTGGAGCTAAGCAGCTGGTGGCTTGCCAATATTGTTAGCTGGGTGATGATCATTGTCTGTGGCTATTACATTGTTTACTGGTGTAAACAATTAACAATTCACCGTGCTAACAATGAAGAATACCAAGATACAACGGCTCATTCTTTCTTAAAGTAAAGCCCCTAACCCCAAAGGGGAATTATTAGGAGTTTTATAAATCTTGGCCAATATCTTTTCTAAAATACATCTTATCAAAATCGAGCTTGTCTATATTTTGGTAAGATTTTTTTATGGCTTCCTGGAAATCATTGCCAAAAGAAGTGATTGCCAAAACTCTTCCGCCATTAGAAACAACTTTTCCATTATCTAACTTTGTTCCTGCATGGAAAACAAGAGAGCCTTCAACTTTCTCTAAGCCAAAAATTTCTTTTCCTTTTTCGTAATCTGCAGGATAACCACCTGAAACCATCATTACTGTTGTGGCACTTCTTTCATCAATTTCTAACGAAACTTTGTCTAATTTCCCATTAGCTACAGCTTGGAATAATTCCACTAAATCAGACTTAATTCTCGGAATTACGACTTCTGTTTCGGGATCGCCCATTCTTACATTGTATTCAATAACTATAGGTTCACCTTTGACGATAATTAATCCAATAAAAACGAATCCTTTATATTCAATTCCGTCATTTTGCAAACCTTCAACCGTTGGTTTTACAATTCGGGTTTCTATTTTTTCAAGTAAAACAGCATCCGCAAATGGAACCGGGGAAACTGCTCCCATGCCACCCGTGTTCAAACCTGTGTCTCCTTCTCCAATTCGTTTATAGTCTTTGGCTGTTGGCAGAACTTTATAATTCTTCCCATCTGTCAATACAAAACAGCTCAATTCAATTCCGTCTAGAAACTCTTCGATAACTACTTTGGCACTGGCGTTTCCAAATTTAGCATGAATCAACATATTTCGCAATTCTGATTTTGCTTCTTCTAAATCATTAAGAATTAGAACGCCTTTTCCTGCAGCTAATCCATCGGCTTTTAAAACATATGGAGGTTGTAATGTTTCTAGAAAATCACATCCTTTTTCAACAGTTTCCTTTGTAAAACTATCATAAGCTGCTGTTGGTATGTTATGCTTAACCAGGAATTCTTTGGCAAATTCTTTACTTCCTTCCAATTGAGC
>NZ_JBDSMB010000206.1:0-20877 GCF_039916025.1 Flavobacterium sp. | reverse complement strand
ATAACAGCCGGAACCGCAACATTGACTCTAACTGTTAATGGAAATGCAGGTTGTGCTTCCGTTACTGATACTAAAATTATAGACATAAGTAAAATCATGACTGCAGTTGCAGGACCAGCATTTACTGAATGTTCTTCTAATACAGTCATTACTGTTACAACTGGTTCTAGTGCAACTAATCAAACTCTTGTAACTTGGACATCGAGTGGAACTGGTACTTTTACCAATCCAAACTCATTAACAACATGTATCTATACTCCTAGCATTGCTGATACAACAGCCGGAAGTGTAATCATATCTCTTACAGCTTCAAATACAAGTTGTCCAACTGTAACTTCAAATAAAACCTTAACATTTACTGCTGCTCCATTAGTGGATGCAGGTTCAGATATAGCTACTTGTTCTACTTGTGGTACCGTAAATATTACTGCTAACTCAAGTGCTTCAAACTATACTTCTATTGTTTGGACATCAAGTGGAACTGGTACTTTTGCAAACCCAACTTCTTTAACAACATGTACCTACACTCCTAGTGCGGGTGACATTACGACTAGTTTGATTCAGGGAGGTATTACTTTAACCTTAACGGCTACAGGAACTTCTCCTTGTACAACATCAATTTCTACAAAAGTTTTGGCAATCACTTCACAAACATTTACTTCGTCAGGTACTTTTACTGTTCCTGCTGGTGTTTACCAGGTAACTGTTGAAGGTTGGGGCGGTGGCGGAAAAGGTGGTGATGGATTGAATGTAGGTAAAGTTGGCGGTGGCGGTGGCGGTGGCGCTTTTTCTTCAAAATCTGTTGCTGTTGTTCCTGGAACAACTTATACAGTAAATGTTGGATTAGGAGCTACAACTTCAATTGACGGTGGCGACTCTTGGTTTATCAACAACACGACTTTCCTTGCAAAAGGTGGTACAACAGCACTTGACAACGCCGTTACTGGTGGAGCTGGTGGTAGTGCTGCAAGTTGTATTGGAGATCTTATATCAAGAGGTGGAACTGGCGCAAACGGTGTTACCGGTTCTTATGGTGGTGGTGGTGGTGCTGGCGCAGAAGCTGGTGAAAATATGGGTGTTGACGCAACAATAAATTTAGGAGCCATTGCAACTTGTAGTGGTGGAAATGGTGGAAATGGATATACTTCTCAAAATGGTGACGGAAATCCAGGAATAGCCCCAGGTGGTGGTGGCGGTGGTGGCCGTAGAAATGGAAATAATGGTGTAAATCAAGGTGCTGGTGGTTTTGGCGCCAATGGGAAAGTAGTAATTAAATGGCCTGTAAACGCCTTGCTTTCATCGATAACAAATGCTCCTGGAGGAGTAACATCAAATTTACAATTATGGTTGCGTTCTGATTTATTAAACGGAACTACAACAGTGGCAGATAATACTCCGGTATCAACCTGGTACACACAAGCAAGAGGTGCGAATGCAATTAAACCTGCAGCAGTAGGAGCTCCGGTATATCGCAATAATGCAACGTATAATATCAACTTTAACGCTGTAGTAGATTTTACTAATCCTTATAATACTCCTTCTCAGGTTTATACAGATTTGAGTAGCACAAGACAATATTTAAAAGGAACAAATGGTTATTATTCAGAAGATACTTTTGTAGTTGTTATTCCTGATGTTACTGTAACTTCAGCTTTAAACAGTATGGATGTACTTGCCGGAAAAAGCTCTCCTTGTGCTCAAAGTGTTAAAACTGGTATTACTTATGGTAATGTTGATACCCGATTTACTAATGAAGTGCTGTCTTATACTTCAGGTACAACTACATCTTACGGAACAGCAGAAGTTAGTACAACTTCATCATACAATAGACCTGGAATTATAAACGTGAGAAACAATTCAGGAAACACTGGAATGCAATTATACTACAACGCAAATAATATCGCTACTAGTGAAGTAAATATCTCTAAACACAGAAATATCTACGATAGCCAATATTGGATTGGAAGAAGTGAAGCTTATGACGGAAGTTTAGACGGAAGAGTTGCTGAAGTTATTACGTATAGCTCTAGAAAAAATGACGCTACCGAAAGAACCAAAATTGAAAGTTATTTAGGAGTTAAATACGGAATAACTTTAGGAGTAAACGGTACTTCTCAAAACTATCTTGCTTCTGATGGAACTATCATTTGGGATGCCTCAGCTAATAGTGGCTATAACTATGATATTGCCGGAATTGGTAGAGATGATATTGAAAAACTAAATCAAAAACAATCTAAAAGTGTTAATGCTAATTCTAATTTAACTATTGGATTAGGAACAATCAGCACTACGAACACTGCAAATACAAATGCATTTGATGTTGATAAAAAATATTTAGTTTGGGGTGATAATGGTGGAAACATGAACGATTCTGGTACTGATTTAACTTTAACTTTTGGTGGTACTTCAAGTGTTACAACATTAACGGATCTTCCAAACAAAAAATGGAAAATTGTTGAAAATGGTGGTGATGTAGCTACGGCTAAAGTCGCTATCCCAACATCAGCTTTTGCTAGCTTACCAGCTTTATCAGGAAACGATGCTTATGTAATGGTTATTGCTTCAGATGCAACTTTTACAACTGCTGTAGAAACAGTATTCTTAACAACGAATGGTACTAATCAGGAAACCGATTATGACTTTGACGGAACAAAATTCTTCACATTTGGAGTAGCGCATGAAAGCGTTTATTCAAGACACGCAACTTTTGACGGAACTGATGATACTATGAAAGTTAGTAATGCTAACAACCTGAACAGTACTTTTTCAATGATGACATGGGTTAGACCAACGGGTGCAAACACTTTGGCAAATGACAGAACAATTGTATCAAAATATAACGGTACAACTGGCTTTAGAGTATATGTATCTACAAGCAACAAAGTTGTTGTTACTTGGGCTGGCGGTACAACTTTGACTTCAGCAACTACTCTACCAAGTTCAGAATGGCATAATATTGCCGTTATTTACTCAGGTGGTGCAATCAAACTATATATTGATGGTGTATTAGATTCATCTGTTGTTTCTGCAGCTCCGGTTTCAAGTACAAATACTTTCTCAATTGGTGCTGAATACAGATCAAAATCAGATACCCGTAATTTCTTTAAAGGAGATATTGATGAGTTTAGATTATGGGATAAAGCTATAACGCTAACGGAGTTGAAATTTGTAATGAACCAGGAAATTCTTCAAAACGGTACAGGTACAAAAGGTGTTATTCTACCAACTACGATAACTAAAAATGATATCAGTACTTTAAACTGGAGTAATCTTCAGGCTTATTATTCAATGAACTCTTTCATTGGAACACACATCAATGATGATTCTCAAAACAGCAATAGAGGAAATGTATTTTTACCAAATAAAACTACTATAACTGTACAATCATCGCCTCAGCCATATATAAGTTCTACTGATGGTGCATGGTCTAGTACAAGTACTTGGTCTAACGGAACAATCCAACAATTAGCAAACAGTATTTCAATTGTTGACGGTACTACTTCTATCGACTGGAACATCGTTAAAACTGGTAATAATGTAGGTTCTACAGGAAACAAAACGGTACTTGGACTATTTGTTACTGCCAATACTTTAAGCGCAACAAACGATACAAAAATCGAAGTATCACACTATTTAAAAATAGATGGTAAAATGGATTTAGTTGGAAAATCGCAATTGGTTCAAACAACGAATTCAGATTTAGACGTAACGAGTTCAGGTTCTTTAGAAAGAGATCAACAAGGTCAGGCTATAAAATATAACTATAACTACTGGTCTTCTCCTGTGAGTTCAATTAATAATACAACTATTAATCACGGATATACTGTAAATGGAGTTATGAAAGACGGAACGAATGCCAACAACCCACAAAATTTACAATGGACATCTAGTATTAACGGTTCACCAACATCGCCTATCACGTTGAGCAGCTATTGGATATTCAAATTCCAAAACTCAACTAATGCATATGCTAACTGGGCAGCTGCAGGACCATATGGGACATTATTACCTGGACAAGGTTATACTTTGAAAGGTTGTGGTTCAGCTACATTAGACCAAAACTATGTATTTGTTGGTAAACCAAATAACGGAACCATCACTTCAACGGTTGGAGCTGGTAATCTAAATCTATGTGGTAATCCATATGCTTCTGCCATTGATGCGAATCAGTTTATTGATGACAATGCATCAAGCATACTTGGAACATTATTAATCTGGGAACATTATAGCACAAACTCTAGTCATGCGACTTCAGAGTATCAAGGTGGTTATGCAACCTATACTAAAACAGGTGGAACTGCTCCTGTTGCACCAGCTGGTGTAAGCGGATTGGGATCAAGTAGCAAAACTCCAAAAAGATTTATCCCTGTTGGACAAGGTTTCTTTGTGACTGGTTCGGCTACTGGTGGAACAATTACTTTCAACAATGGTCAAAGGCTATTTGTTAAAGAAAACGATGCAACTTCATACACTATGTTTAAGCAATATAATGGTCCAGTTACTATTACTAATCCTGAATTTAATAACCAACACGATGGTTTTGTTGAACAACAATATATGAAATTAAAACTTGGATTCAATTCAACCCAAAATTATCACAGACAAATATTATTAGGCTTTATGAATGAACAAGCGACAGCCGGATATGACAATGGATACGACGCATTGAGCATTGAAACGCTGACTAATGATATGTACTTTATCAATGGAACTAATAAACTGAACATTAATGGCGATGGTTACTTTAACGTAGACAACATCTATCCGTTAGGAGTTAAAAATTCAGTAGCCGGTGTTGTTAAATTTGTAGTTGATGAAAAGGAAAATTTTGATAGTTCTCAGGAAATATACATCTATGACAATGTGACTTCAATCTACCACAGCATCAAAGATCAAAACTTCCAAATTGAATTGCCTGCCGGAACTTATGATTCAAGATTCTCATTAACATTTACTGATGCTGGTGCTACAGGTGGTAACACTAAAGTTAGCAATGAAATTAGCGTAATACATTCACAAGCTAACAACACGATAAACATCAAAAACGAGTTACAGGATGTAAATGTGAAATCAGTTTCATTATACAATTTATTAGGACAGCAAGTAACTGTTTGGAAGATTTATAACCAAAATCAGGCTGATATCCAATTACGCATAGCTGATTTAAGCGCTGGAACTTATATCGTAAAAGTAATTACTGATAATGGTGATATAACTAAAAAAATAATTATAAAATAATACCTTGTTCTGCGTTTTATTTGACACTAATTTGCTTCTACAAGAAAAAAATCCCTGCTTCGGCGGGGAATTTTTTTATACTTATGTCAATTCAGAAATAGAATATCAGGAAAGTTTTTTGATAAGGTTTTCGAGGTTCAACTGAAGTTGTTCTCCTGTTTGAATATCTTTTAAAGTGAAGTTTGAACCATCAATTTCTTTTACTACAAACGGAATACCTCTACGCTCAGCATGTTTAAATTGTTTGTCAATCTTAGCTGCATCAGGATACATTTCGGATTTGATGTTTTGATTGCGAAGTTCCGTAATGGCTTTCATCGCTTCAAATGTCTGGCTTTCGCCAAAATTCAGAAACATCACTTTCGTAGCAGTCGTAACTGTTTCCGGAAATAAATCTAATTCTTCAAGAACCAAATAAATTCTATCCAAACCAAATGAAATTCCAACACCACTCATATCTTTCAAGCCAAAAATTCCGGTCAAATCATCATAACGTCCGCCGCCACCGATAGAACCCATATCAACTTCTTTTGGAGCCGTAACTTCAAATATTGCTCCCGTATAATAATTTAATCCACGGGCCAAAGTCACATCCAAATCTAAAATCGCTTTTTGCAAACCTAATTTAGAAACATTGTCACAAATAAAACGCAATTCTTCAATTCCTTTTTTGCCTTCTTCAGAAGATGAAAGTAATTGTGTCAGTTTTTCTAATTTCTGCTGAATAGTTCCGGTGAAATTAAACAACGGTTGCACTTTTTCCAAAGCCACTTTCGAAATACCTTTTTCCAGCATTTCCTTTTTAACGCCATCCTCGCCTATTTTGTCGAGCTTGTCTAAAGCTACTGTAAAGTCAATTAATTTATCCGAAGCGCCGATTACTTCAGCAATTCCGGATAATATTTTTCTGTTGTTGATTTTGATGGAAACGCCATTCAAACCAAGCGATGCAAAAACCGAATCGTACAATTGAACCAACTCTACTTCCTGCCACAATGATTTGGAACCAACAACATCGGCATCACACTGATAAAACTCTCTGAATCTTCCTTTCTGTGGTCTGTCAGCGCGCCAAACAGGCTGAATCTGATAACGCTTAAACGGAAACTCAATCTCGCTTTGGTGCTGCACAACATAACGCGCAAACGGCACAGTCAAGTCATAGCGTAAGGCTTTTTCGGAGATTTTACCCGTTAGTTGTTTATAGTTAATAGATTGGAGTTGTTCTGTTGGAACTTTATCCAAATAATCTCCCGAATTCAATATCTTAAAAATCAAACGGTCGCCTTCTTCGCCATATTTTCCCATCAGCGTATCCGAGTTTTCAAACGAAGGTGTTTCAATTGGCTGGTAACCGAACTTCTCAAAATGATTTCTCATTATCGAAATAATATAGTTACGCTTAGAAACCTCTGCCGGTGAAAAATCTCGTGTGCCTTTAGGAATGCTTGGTTTTGATGCCATTTTAAATATTTATGAATTTGGAATTACAAATTACGAATCTGGAAGAATTATGTTTAAAAACGTAATTCGTAATTGATAATTCGTAATTGACTTTGCAAATATCAATATTTTATGTCTTAATGTAAATGTTCTTGTAACAAAAACTGTATTTTAGTGTCAAATTTGCGATATGCTTGGAATAGGACTGTTTAGAGAAAATTTAAAAATTGCGTTAGGTTCAATCAGAACGCAATTGCTTCGTACCATTTTGACTGTTGTAATTATTGCTATAGGGATTATGGCTTTGGTTGCGGTTTTAACTGTGGTATCGGCTTTTGAATACAATCTAACTTCCACTTTTGCCTCAATGGGTTCCAATACCTTCAACATTAACCAATATGCAAACAACTTACATGAAGAAGGAGGCAATGAAGTTGAAAAAATAAATCCTATTATTTCTTACCCTGAAGCTAAGGCTTTTAAGGAAAAATACAGCTATCCAATGGCGCAGACTTCGCTATCTTTTACAGCAACCGGTGCAGCTGAAGTGAAATTTGAAAATCAAAAAACCGATCCTGAAATCACCGTTCTTGGTATCGATGAATATTATTTAACAAACTCAGGTTTGGAAGTTACCCAAGGCCGGAATTTCAACACTTTTGACATTTCAAACAATGTCTATTCGTGTATTGTCGGCTCCGATTTCGTTACAAAAGGATTGCTTAAAGATGTCAATCCGATTGGCAAGACATTATCAATCCGCGGTGCTAAGTTTAAAGTTATTGGTGTATTAAAAGAAAAAGGTTCCACTTTTGGCAACAGAAAGGATTTGCGTGTTATGATTCCGATTCAGGTAGCGCGTTCGTTATTTTCTCAGCCTAATATCAACTATTCGTTAAGTATCATGATTCAGAAAGCGGAACTATTAAATGCCGCTATTGACAACGCGATACTAACGATGCGTAAAATCAGAAAACTGAATCCTGTTGAAGAAGATAATTTCGGGATTTCCCGTAGCGATGATTTGCTGAACAAGATTGCCGGAATTACTGATGTTTTAGGAGCTTCAGCCTGGATAATTGGAATTATTACAATCCTTGGTTCTTCGATTGCATTGATGAATATCATGATTGTTTCTGTAACCGAACGTACTAGGGAAATTGGTGTCCGAAAAGCGCTTGGTGCTAAGAAAAATGCTATCGCAATGCAGTTTTTTATTGAAACAATAACCGTTGGACAAATTGGAGGTGTTATTGGTATAATCTTAGGAATTCTGATTGGGTATTTAATTTCTTCTCTGCTCGAACTAACATTTGTGACTCCGTGGCAGGCAATTATTGCTGCGTTTGTAACCAGTTTTATTGTTGGTTTGGTTTCCGGATTGTATCCTGCGATAAAAGCTTCCCAACTTGATCCAATCGAGGCATTGCGCTATGAGTAAAAATTAGTGTTCAGTATTCAGTTGGCAGTGTTCAGAAACCTCTGTGAATCTCCAATTTTCTTCTTGCAGCTCTGTGAAACAAATTTCATTCGCTCTTCAAAGCACAAATCATTCTATCGTTTCCATAAATGTCTTTGCTTAACTGAACATTCTGAAACCCTAAATCTTTAAGCAATTGAACCGTTTCCTTTCCTAAATACTGATTGATTTCAAAATACAACTTCCCGTTTGGAGCTAAATTTTTGATTGCTAACCGAGCAATCTTTCTATAAAAAAGCAACGCATCAGTATCTTCAACAAACAAAGCCAAATGTGGCTCATACTCTAAAACATTAGGTTTGATTTCTGCTTTTTCTAAATTCCTAACATACGGCGGATTAGAAACGATAATGTCAAATTGCAGCTCTAAATCTTCCGTTTCTAAAATATTTTTTAAAAGAAAATCGACTTTTACTTTATTGATTTCTGCATTTTTTTTGGCTGTAGCCAGAGCTTTCTCCGAAACATCAATTGCAGAAACTTCAGCATTTGAAATATTAGCAGCCAACGAAATTGCGATGCAGCCGCTACCTGTTCCAATGTCTAATATTTTGAGTGGATTTGTGGATTTGGTTATTTGGTTATTTGATAAAATCAAATCTACTAATTCTTCTGTTTCCGGTCTTGGAATCAAAGTGTTTTCATTAACCAAAAACGGTAAACCATAAAACTCGGTTTCTCCTAAAATGTACTGAATAGGTTTTTGAATTTTTAAATCAGAAATGATGCCTTTCCATTGTTTTAAATGAATGCCATCCATCACCGTTTCAGGATTTAGCGCCAAATCAATTCGCTTCAAACCATGCAGTTTCTCCAATATGATATAGAAAAAACTATCGATTTCCTGTTCGTCATACAACGAAAGCAATTCTTTTTTGAAAATGTCTTTGAATTCTTTAAGAAACATTGGAATTTGGAATTTAATAACTGGAATTTAAATCTTTTATCATCCAAACCGGACAAGTAGTATGGCCTGTATTTCCCATTGGTGCACAAAGATATTCAAAACCTGCTTTTTTGTATAAATGTTGAGCCGTTAGCATCTCTGGTAAAGTTTCGAGATAACAGTTTTCATAACCTAATTCGGTGGCTTCCTGCAAACATTTTTGTATCATTTGAAACCCGATTCCTTTGCCTCTGGCTTCCTGTAGAAAATACATTTTTTGCAATTCACAGATATTTTCAGTAGAACTTTCCAATTGAGAAACGCCTGCACCACCAATGATTTTGCCTTTTAATGCTGAATTTATTTCAGTATCAACAACTACAAAATAAGTTGCTCTTGGTTTATCATACGCTTCAAACATAAAATCCAATTGCGTGTCCGCAAAAGCAGTTCCTGTTTTCGGAAAATTATCTGCAATAAAAACTTCCCGGATAACCGCTGCAATTTGTGGGTTATCTTCCTTTTTGATTTCTCTTATTACGATACCATTCATTCTAAAAGTAATGTCTATTTTTGTGATGTGAAGATACACGAAAATTATATAAAACGCTGCATAGAATTGGCCAAAAATGGCTTCGGAACAACCTATCCAAATCCGATGGTTGGAAGTGTAATTGTTTACAATAATGAAATCATTGGCGAAGGCTGGCACCGAAAATCGGGTGAGTCACATGCCGAAGTCAATGCCATAAATTCGGTTAATGACAAATCATTATTATCAAAAGCGACCCTCTATGTTTCGCTTGAACCGTGCAGCCATTTTGGAAAAACACCACCGTGTTGTGATTTGATTATCAAGCATAAAATTCCAAATGTTGTGGTTGGAACCATTGACCCAAACAGTAAAGTTTCGGGAACCGGAATTCAACGATTAATCGAAAGTGGCGCAAATGTTACTGTTGGTGTTTTAAAAAAAGAATGCAACGAGTTGAACAAACGTTTCTTTACTTTTCATCAAAAAAAACGTCCATACATTATACTGAAATGGGCAGAAAGCCAGGACAGATTTATTGCACCATTGACCAAAGACAAAAAAGAACCTGTTTGGATTTCAAATGAATTTTCAAGGCAATTGGTTCACAAATGGCGAAGCGAAGAACAGGCTATTTTGGTAGGGACAAATACCGTTTTAGATGATAATCCAAAATTGGATGTTCGCGATTGGAAAGGTGAAAATCCGATACGAATTGTTTTAGACAAAACCGGGAAAATATCGAATGACTTTTTTGTCAAAAACGGGAAAACAAAAACCATTATTATAACCGAACAAGAAAATTTAACATTTAGTGAAAATTGTATTTATGAAAATGCTATCTTTGATATCGACCTAACCCAAACTATTGCCGATATTTCATATAAATATGGCATTCAATCTATAATAATTGAAGGCGGAAAACAAACGCTTCAAAGTTTTATAGATGATAATCTTTGGGATGAAGCCAGAGTTTTTATTGGAAACATTCATTTAAAAATCGGTATAAAAGCACCTGTTTTGAATGGAGAATTTCAATTAAAAAGCATAAAAGACGACCAACTTAAACTTTTTTTCAACCATGATTAACGCTATAATTTTCGATTTCGGAGATGTTTTTATTAATCTTAAAAAAGAACATTCCATTGAAGAGTTTAAAAAATTAGGATTGGATGGCCCAAATGAAGACTTATTGGAACACAATGACTTATTCGAAAAAGGGAAAATAGACGAGCTGAAATTTATTAACTGCTTTTTAAAGTACATTCCAAATGCAAGTCTCGAAGAAATCACCAAAGCCTGGAACTCCATAATCGGTGATTTTCCTTTGGAAAGATTAGAGTTTTTACAGATGCTTTCCAGCAGATATCGTTTATTCCTGTTAACCAATACCGATTCCATTCACATCAATCGTTTTGAGCATAAAGTTGGGATGTCATTTTACACCGATTTTTATCGCTGCTTTGAAAAAGTATATTATTCTTATGAAATGGGAATGCGAAAACCTGATGCTGAAATTTTCAACGCGATACTGCGAAAACATGATTTATCACCAAAAAGAACTTTGTTTATTGATGATAAAAAAGACAATACCGATGCCGCTGAATCATTGGGATTGCATGTTTGGAATTTAAAAGTCGGCGAAGAAGATGTTGTCGATTTGTTTGATCAAAAGCACTTACCGCTATAAAATTCCAAAAATGAAATTCCAAATACCAACAACTAATTTTGGAAATGAATCAAATCGTTTTTTCAATTGGAATTTGGGATTTATGTATTGAGATTTAAAATGACAGACACTTTTAAAACCATTGCTTCTCCATCGTCAGAAATTCTTTTTAAAGAAAAAAATAGCAAGTTTTTTGGTTATGCTTTTCCGGTTACTACGGAAGATGAAATCAAATTATATTTAGAAAAATTACGCAAACAGCATTCTGGTGCCGGTCACTTTTGTTATGCATTCCAATTCGGAACGGATACTGTTTATTTTCGTGCTAATGATGATGGCGAGCCAAGTAATTCTGCGGGAATGCCAATTTATGGTCAGATTCAGTCTTTTGGTTTAACCAATATTTTTGTGGTTGTGATTCGTTACTTTGGTGGCGTGAAATTGGGTGTTGGCGGATTGATTTCGGCTTATAAAACTGCAGCGCAAATGGCTTTGGAAGAAGCTGTAATCATTGAAAAAACAATAGATATTCATTTCCAGGTTCTTTTTGATTATAAAAACATGAATAAAGTAATGCGAATAATTAAAGAGAAAAACTTAGAAATCATTTCACAACAAATGGAAGAAAGCTGTCAAATTGAAATAGCTACCCGAAAAAAAAATACCGAGATGATTTTCGACATTTTTACTAATTTATTTGAGGTTGAGATTAAAAAAATCTAACTGTTCATAATATCCAAAATATATTGTGGTGGCTGAATAGCTTTTCCCAAATTTATGTCCACAAAAACCAACAAAAAATGTGCAGTTGTTAACAACTCATTATTTTCGTTGCGAATTTCACAATCAAATTCGACCTTTACTGAAGAATGTCCTTTGAACTTTGTTATAACTGTAAGTAAGTCGTCATAACGTGCTGGTTTTTTGTATTTTATAGTCATGGATACTATAGGAAGTGCAATTCCGCTCTCTTCCAATGCTTTATAAGAAATCCCTTTGTTTCTAAGCCATTCAACGCGTCCCATCTCAAAATAAGGAACATAATTGCCGTGATAAACGACACTCATTTGGTCTGTTTCCGAGTAACGCACTCTAACTTGAATTTGATGTTCTTTCATCTGATTTTTTTACCTTTAATCTAAAAGTGATTTTTTCTGTACGACAATATTTTTAAAAAATCAATGCCATTTTAATTTTTTTTAACAAATTTTATTCACATATTTGTTACCCCGAAAAGCATGAAAAAATTCATCGTTTTTTTATGTCAAAAACTAAATAACTAAATACATTAATTTCAACTAAATATGAGCAAAACTGCGCAATCGGTGTGGGAAAACTGTCTACTATTTATAAAAGACAATATTCAAGAGCAAGCTTTTAAAACTTGGTTTGAACCGATTAAGTCAGTGGAACTAACTGATAACGCTTTGTACATTCAGGTTCCCAGCAAATTCTTTTACGAATGGCTTGAAGAACACTATGTAAAATTATTAAAAGTCGCACTAACTAAAGAACTTGGAAAAAACGCAAAGTTACTCTATAAAATTAAAATGGAGAACACTTATGGAAATAAACAGCCATTTACAGAACAATTGCCAAGTGCTCACCGCAGTCCAATTAAATCTCAGGATGTTGACGCTCCGTTTAAAAATCTAAATCCAGAATTAAAAAATCCTTTTGTGATTCCGGGAATTAGAAACTTAAAAATTGAGTCACAACTAAATCCAAATTATAGTTTTGATAATTTCCTTGAAGGTGATTCTAACAGATTAGCACGTTCAGCTGGTATGGCTGTTGCCAATAAACCTGGTGGAACGTCATTCAATCCACTATTGATTTTTGGCGGTGTTGGATTAGGAAAAACACATTTAGCACATGCTATTGGTGTTGAAATCAAAGACAAATACCCGGAAAAAACTGTTCTATATATTTCGGCTGAAGTTTTCACCCAACAATATATTGACTCGGTTAAGAAAAATAACAGAAACGATTTTATTCATTTCTATCAATTGATTGATGTGTTGATTATTGACGATGTTCAATTCCTTTCAGGAAAAACAGGAACACAGGATGTATTCTTCCATATTTTCAATTACTTACACCAAAATGGCAAGCAAGTAATTCTTACTTCAGACAAAGCACCTGTTGACATGCAGGACATCGAACAACGTTTGTTGTCTCGTTTCAAATGGGGTTTATCTGCTGAATTGCACCAACCGGATTATGAAACCAGAATTTCTATCTTAAAAAATATTTTATATCGTGATGGCGTTGAAATGCCCGATGAAATTATAGAATATGTGGCTCGAAACATCAAGTCAAATGTGAGAGAATTAGAAGGTGCCATTATTTCGTTGATTGCTCAGTCTTCTTTCAATAAAAAAGAAGTGACTTTAGATTTGGCTAAAAATGTAGTTGAGAAATTTGTCAAAAACGTAAAACGCGAAATCTCTATTGAATATATTCAAAAAGTTGTTTCTGATTATTTCCAATTGGATCTTGACACCTTACAATCTAAAACCAGAAAACGTCATGTTGTTCAGGCTCGACAATTAGCCATGTTTTTTGCTAAGAAATTTACGAAGTCTTCTTTGGCAAACATTGGTTCTCAAATTGGAGACAGAGATCACGCTACCGTTTTACATGCTTGCAAAACAGTTGACAACTTAGTCTCAACTGATAAACAATTCAAAAAATTTGTAGAAGATATTCATAAAAAATTATCACTATAATTCCTTTTTGAGTAAGTTTGCGGTTTAGAAATAAACACACTATGCCCGTTAAAATTTTAATGGTTTGTCTTGGAAATATTTGCCGATCACCTTTGGCAGAAGGGCTTTTAGCGGCCAAACTTCCGAAAGATAAATTTTTTGTAGACTCAGCCGGAACTGGAAGCTATCATATTGGGAAACAACCCGACCAACGTTCTGTGATGACTGCACAAAAAAACGGACTTGATATTACTTCTCAAAAAGCAAGACAATTTACACCAAGAGATTTTGAAGAGTTCGATTATATCTTTGTAATGGACAATACCAACTATGATGATGTAATTGAATTGGCTAAAAAAGAAGAACATAAGCAGAAAGTACAACTCATCCTGAATGATTTGTTTCCAGGCGACAATGTAGATGTTCCCGATCCGTATTACGGACTGCAAAATGGTTTTGATATGGTATATGAAATGCTTGATGAAACCTGCGATATTTTGGCTAAAAAGTTAATCGAGAAACATCCATGAAATGCTTTAGCATTACATCTGACAGATAAAAAACAATAAAAAACGCAGATGAAACCTGTAACTTTAAAAGGCAAGCTTTATTTAATCCCAACTACTTTGGGAGAAATGAATCCGCACGATGTTTTACCTCAAACCGTAAAAAGAGCTATAGATTTTATTGACGATTATATTGTTGAAAATGAAAAAACGGCCAGAAAGTTTATCAAATCTATACATCCTGAAAAAGTTCAAAACAGTTTAAGAATTTTTTCTCTCAATAAGCGAACTGAAGTTTCAGAATACAATGCCATGATTGCCCCGTGTATGAACGGTTTAAACGTTGGTTTAATGAGCGAAGCCGGTTGTCCAGGAGTTGCTGATCCCGGAGCCGTAATTGTGAAAATTGCTCATGAAAACGGAATACAGGTTGTGCCGTTAGTCGGTCCTTCTTCTATCCTATTAGCCATGATGGGTTCTGGAATGAATGGTCAGAGTTTTGCTTTCAATGGTTATCTTCCGATTGATAAAGATGATAAAAAATCAGCTTTGAAAAGTTTTGAAAACTTATCAGGTACAAAAAATCAATCGCAGATTTTTATTGAAACACCGTATAGAAATAATAAATTATTAGAAGATTTATTGCAGATACTTCAGCCCAACACACATCTTTGCATTGCAACCGATATTACACTACCAACAGAATTTATCAAAACGTTCCGTGTGGCAGACTGGAAAAAAATAAAGGTCGACCTGCATAACAGACCAACCATATTTATTATTCACAAGATGTAATTTATTTTACTTTAGCGTTTTTGATAGCTTTAATTCCGGTAGTTTCAAATCCACCAAAATCTTTCATATACGTTTTAACTGAAGTTCCGTAGTCATCCTTGCATTTTTTCTCGCCATTCGAATTCAAAAATCGTTTCACCGATCCTGAACCTCCTAAATGTGCTGCGGCTAAAATCCCTGATTCGGTAATTTTAATACCATCTACAATTTTACCTTCATAATTATTGATATACTCTTTCAACTCATATTTGTTTTTAGAAAGTAATGCTACGAAAGCTTTTTCCTGAAGTCTTGGATTATTCATAAAACGAACGCTGTCATTGATACCAATAGATTTTAAAGTTTCCTTTCCAAATTGGTATTTTCCCATATAACCTAACGAATTTATTTTGCCATATTTCCCTTGTGACTCTTTATGAGCCACTGCTTCTTTAAATCCAATAAAATATCTCCCTGTAAATGGGATTTTAAGTTTAAAGTAATCGATGCTGTTTAGAGAAGGAAAAACATAAGATTGTCCTTCATTTTCATCAGCAAATAAGAAGGTGCTGATTTGGGAATTGTAAGGTTTAAAACCTGAGCTTATGAAAGCTACAGTTAGTAGGATTGTTGTGTAAAAAATTCCTTTTTTTATCATTAAATGTTATTTCTCAAGCGCTGTCACCGACATTGATATTTCCGAGCGCAAATATACAACTTATTTTATAAAATTGAATATCAAGTAGTTGAACTACATTAAAAGTAGATAAAGTGCATTTTAGTTCCTCCTGAGCCCTTGATTTCAATCGTTGGAGCCGGAATCTTGAGGGTATTGAAAATTGTTAAAATTGTCTTAACTAAATGTGATTTAGTTTCGATTTTTGTCAAATCAACGTCAAGACTGAGGTAAAATTGTCGGTATCTTTTACTTTCCGGAAGAAAAATAGCATTAATAAACTCATCATTTCCGGTAACCATTCCTTCTGCTCCATAACCAATTGCAACATTCAGCCATTTTGGTATTTCAGAAGATTTTACAAACGAATATACATTGGCCGAAAGCCAATAAGTCTGACCGTTATAATCTTTCAGAATTTGTTCGGGAAGAGAACTTCCTAAAACATTTGGTCTCGCAGAAGCGTATGAAGTTGTGTGAAAAGAAAATTTAGGAACAATTCGTTGTTCTTTCCAAAGTAATTCCTGAGAAACATACAAAGCCGTTCCTGAAATATTAGCTGCTATATCGCCCCAGGAAGCTCCCCAATTTGCCGAATATCCGTCAAAAACCTCAACCGTTGTCATAAAAGCCAAACCTAAAGTCGAGCCATAAATTAGTTGGCTTTTCCGATTGGCACCTGACCATTTCAAAGCATTAGCGCCAAAACTTCCCAAATGATACGATGAAAAAACATGCCCGGCTTTATCCATTTGAAGCCATTCAGCATTGTCATTAATAAAATGAAAATTAGAACGAGGATAATCGGCATACCAGACTTGATTCAAACCAATCAATGTTGCCGTGCCAATAGCAGCTTCAGAAATAACAAGTGTTTTGAGATGATTTTTATTTAAAGTATCCGAAGGTTTTAGAAAATTTTCAATGGAATTTTGAGCAAAAGAAATTTGGCAACACCCAAATAGCAACAATAAAACTATGCTCTTGGATGCTTTCAAAATTATCTGTTTGTTCCTTGTTTGTTCAACCAATCGGCATATTTCTTAGCATTCACCTGATGTTGCTCATAAGTAGAAGCAAAAACATGATAGCCGAATTTTTCAACGCTTGCGCAGAAATAAAGATAGTCGTGTTTGTCCGGATTTAAAACCGCATCAATCGCATCAACATCAGGCATAGCGATTGGCCCGGGAGGCAAACCTATATTTTGATAAGTATTGTATGGAGAACTGATAAACAAATCGTTGTATAAAACGCGTTTGATGACTTGGTCGAAATCATTATCCCGCAACTTCAGAGCATAAATTACCGTTGGATCAGCCTGCAAAGCCATTCCCTGATTTAATCTGTTGAGATAAACACCTGCAATTGTTGGACGCTCGCTTTTCTTAACTGATTCTTTGTGCACAATCGATGCGACGGTGATTACTTGGACTGGCGTTAAATTCAAAGCCGCAGCTTTTGCAATGCGTTCCTTTGTCCAAAAGCGATTGTATTCATCGAGCATTCTTCCTCTGAATTTTTCTGCAGAAATATTCCAATAGACTTCATAGGTGTTTGGCAAAAACATAGCAAAAACATTGTCTTTGGTAAAACCATTTTTCTTCAGGAATTCTTTATCAAGAAAAGTTGCCAGAAGTTTTGTAGTATCAGGTTCTATTTGAGAGCTCAAGCGTTCGCAAAGATTTTGCAATCGTTCCTGATTGTTAAAAGCCAATTTCACCGGAACATTTCTTCGCATTGAAGCAACCAATTGAAATGCACTCATTCCTTTCTTTAGCAAAAATCGTCCGGCTTTTACATTTTCGGGATAAGAACGACGTTTGGCGATAAACTCAAAATCGTTCATATTTTTCACTAAAGGCGAAAGGATTCTTTCAACATCCTGATAAGTTGATCCTGTTGGAACTTCAACATATATTTCATCTTTTTCAAATTTTGTGTCCGATGTAAAAAATTTGATAAATATAACTGCAACAAAAACAAGGAAAATAATTCCTAAAACCTTGATAATTTTATTTCTATTCAAAACAATTTATTTTTTAATTAATTGAAAAACAGCTTCATCATGAAACCCATTATTGGTGAAATTCCAGTCTTTTTTGACGCCTATTTTTTCAAATCCAAATTTAGTAAAAAGCGATTCACTTGTTTTATTTTCTGTTCCGATATTTGCAAATAATTGGTGCAACTGCAATTGTTCAAAAGCATAAGTAATAACCAAACCCAACGCTTCTTTTCCAAAACCATTATTTCTATCGACTTCATTTTGAATGATAATTCCAATTCCTGCACGTTTGTTTTTAGCATCAAAATCGAATAAATCAATTAAACCAACAGCATCTGAATTTCCCTTTTTGCAAACAACCAAACGTAATTGCTTGGCTTCATAAATATCCTGATGCGCATTTTCGAGATATTGCCGAATTAGGAATTTGCTGTAAGGCGTTATGGTATTACTGACTTCCCAAATGTTTTCATCGTTTTCAATAGCATAAACAAACTCTAAATCTTCGGGTTCGAGTGCACGTAAATGGATGTTTTGTCCTTGCAGTGTTACCATTCTATTTCTCCTTCAAAAACAAAAGTTGCCGGCCCAGTTAGGAAAACATTGATATAAGCATCATTTACTTTATCAAAAGAAACTTCTAGTTTTCCACCTTCAACATCTAATTTTATTTGATGTGAATTTGTTTTACCAATAGCATTCATCGCAATCGCTGCCGCTGTTGCACCAGTTCCGCATGAAAAAGTTTCGTCTTCAACACCGCGCTCATAAGTGCGTAAACGAAAATGATCATCTGAAATTTGCTTTACAAAATTCACGTTGCTTCCCGCCTTTCCATACAAATCAGAATAGCGGATTTTGGCACCATTGCCTTTAACATCATAATGCTTCAAATCATCCACCATCATCACATGATGCGGTGAACCTGTATTTAGGAAAACATACTCTTTTTCAATTTTTACTTCATCTACATTTTTCATTTGCAACGAAACGATTCCGTTCTCAAAAATGGTTGCATCATGCAAACCGTCGGTTGCTTTGAAAGTCGTTTCATTTGAAATAAGGTTCAGGCTTTTGGCGAAAGCCACAATACAACGACCACCATTCCCACACATCGAACTTTGATTGCCATCAGAATTGTAATAAACCATTCTGAAATCTGTTTCCGTATCATTCTCTAACAGTATTAATCCGTCAGCGCCAATACCGAAGCGTCGGTCACAAAGTTTTTCGATGCGTTTGACATCAGTTTTTGGGAAGTCGTTTTCTCTATTATCAATAAAGATAAAGTCATTTCCTGTTCCTTCATATTTGTAAAATGTGAATTTCATAACGTGATTTACTCCCACAAATATAGCAAATATTAAGATTAACTTAAAAATTGTTAAACGAGCGTTAAACTGATTTTTTGAAAAAAATAAAATTATAATTTTACTTTCAAATAATTTAAAAATGTTAATGACTATGAAACGATTATCAAGCTTATTTTTGATTTCTTTGGTGAGTGGCGCAACTACTCTTGGTGCTTACAAATTATTTATTGAAAAAAAAGACAGTCGTGATTCGATTGTATCTACAGCGTCAAATAATTTTGGCAGGAACGTTGGTTTTACTAACGAAGGTGTAGATTTTACTACGGCTGCAGAAAACACAGTTCACACAGTTGTCCACGTAAAGAATGTTTCAGTCAGAACGGTTTCTGATCCTATTATGGAATACTTCTACGGTCAACGAGGCGGTCAGCAACAAGAACAAGTAGGAACAGGTTCGGGAGTTATTATTTCACAGGATGGCTATATCGTTACCAACAATCACGTTGTACAAGGCGCTTCTCAACTAGAAGTAACTTTGAATAACAATAAATCATACACGGCGAAACTTATTGGAACAGATTCAAAAATGGATATCGCTTTATTAAAAATTGATGCGGACGAAAAGTTACCATATTCAACTTTTGCCGATTCTGACCAGGTAAAAGTTGGCGAATGGGTTTTGGCAGTTGGAAATCCATATAATCTGACATCAACAGTTACTGCCGGAATTGTTTCGGCGAAAGCCAGGAACTTAGCAAATGACGGTCTTCAGTCTTTTATTCAAACAGATGCGGCTGTAAATCCAGGAAATTCAGGTGGTGCATTGGTTAATACTCGCGGAGAATTGATTGGAATTAATACTATGATTTCATCTCCAACAGGAAGTTACGCCGGTTATTCATTTGCAATCCCGTCAAATCTCACACGAAAAATCATTGAAGACATTATGGAATTTGGTAATGTTCAACGTGGAATTCTTGGTGTTGAAGGTGGCGAATTAAACAGTAAAGCTTCTAAAGAATTAGGAATTAATGACACCGAAGGTTTTTACATCAACAAGATAACAAAAAATTCAGGTGCTGAAAAAGCGGGCTTGCGAAAAGGTGATATCATTAAAAAACTAGACACTCAAAATATCAACACCTATTCTGAGCTTTCGGGATATATTAATACGAAACGCCCAAATGATAAAGTTCAGGTAACCTTCCTACGTGATGGAGAAACAAAAACAACGTCAGTTATTTTGATTAAATATAACCTTGTAACAACTGAATTTAAAGGTTTGGAATTAGAAGATATTGAAGCTGCTGATAAAAAGAAATTCAGAATTGGTTATGGTGTCCGCATTAAGGGCATCAATAGCGAGACGCTAAAACCATACGAAGATCAATTGAAAGGAAATATTATTCTTTCGGTTGATAATGTAAAAGCGACAGATGTTGAGACTATTTCTAAATTTTTGAATAAAAAAGACGAAAATCAAAGCGTTAACATTCAAATGATAAACGGAATAGGCCAAATAGTTCAGATAATTTTATAAGGTTAAGAGGTTAATCATCATTAAAACCAGTTTCATTTTGAACTGGTTTTTTTGTTTTATAAAAAAGAGCGAAATCGTTTTCGTAAAACGTTTGTATTGTC
>NZ_JBDSMB010000205.1:0-10218 GCF_039916025.1 Flavobacterium sp. | reverse complement strand
ATACCGAATTTTTCGCCGATTTATACGAACAATACCTTCAAAACCCAGATAGCGTAGAGCCAAGTTGGAGAGCCTTTTTTCAAGGTTTCGACTTTGGAATGACGACTTTTAATGAAGAAAATGCAGTAGCTGAATTGGCCAATTATGCCGCCAATGTTCCTCAAAACGGGCAGGTTTCAGACAAACTTCAAAAAGAATTTAATGTTCTGAAATTGATTGACGGATACAGAACCCGTGGCCACTTGTTTACAGAAACCAATCCGGTTCGTGACAGAAGAATTTACACGCCCGATTTAGAACTTGAAAATTTCGGACTTTCTACAGCCGATTTGGATACTGTTTTTGAAGCTGCCAAAATTTTAGGGCACAAACCATCAACGCTTCAGGAAATCCTGAATCATTTGAAAAATGTGTATTGCCAGCATATTGGTATCGAATACATGTACATGAGAAATCCGGAAGTAATTCAATGGATTCAGGACAAAATAAATATCAATGACAATCTGCCGAATTTCGACAACGACCAAAAGAAACATATCTTGGGAAAATTGAACGAAGCAGTTTCTTTTGAGAACTTTTTGCATACCAAATATGTTGGACAGAAACGTTTCTCACTCGAAGGTGGCGAAAGTATCATTCCGGCATTAGATGCACTTATTGAAGCTGCTGCCGAAAAAGGCGTAGAGCAATTCGTAATGGGAATGGCACACAGAGGAAGATTGAATATCCTGGCTAATATTTTTGGCAAAGCAACTCAAGACATCTTCTCCGAATTTGACGGGAAAGATTACGACAAAGAATATTTCGACGGCGATGTTAAATACCATTTGGGTTTAACGGCTGAAAGAAAAACACAAACAGGCAAAAAAATCAACCTGAACTTAGCGCCAAACCCTTCTCACCTGGAAACAGTAGGAGCCGTTATTGAAGGAATCACACGTGCCAAACAGGATAAATATTTTCCGGACGATTTCTCAAAAGTATTGCCAATCGCCGTTCACGGTGATGCCGCAGTTGCCGGACAGGGAATTGTATACGAAATTGTGCAAATGGCACAGCTAGACGGTTATAAAACAGGTGGAACAATCCATATCGTGATCAATAACCAAGTTGGATTTACAACGAATTATCAGGATGCGCGTTCGTCTACTTATTGCACTGATGTTGCCAAAGTTACTTTGTCACCAGTACTTCACGTAAATGCGGATGATGCGGAAGCAGTTGTTCACGCAATGCTTTTTGCGTTAGATTTCAGAATGCAGTTTGGCCGCGATGTGTTTATCGATTTGTTGGGCTATAGAAAGTATGGTCACAATGAAGGTGATGAGCCTCGTTTCACACAACCGGTTTTATACAAATTGATAGCAAAGCATCAAAATCCAAGAGAGATTTATGCAGAGAAATTAATTTCAGCCGGAATTGTAGACGCTGCTTATCTGACCAAAATTGAAAATGATTACAAAGAAAAATTAGATGTAAATCTGCAGGAATCACGTAAAAAGGATTTGACGATTATCAAGCCATTTTTACAAGACGAATGGAAAGGTTATGTTCAGGTTTCGGATGATGAAATGTTAAAAAAAGTCGATACTACTTTCGACAAAAAGAAATTAGATGAAATCATCGTTTCAGTTTCTACATTACCATCGGATAAAAAATTCATCAGCAAAATTTCGAAAATTGTTACCGATAGAAAAACGATGTATGACAATAACGTCATCGATTGGGGAACAGCCGAAACATTAGCTTACGGTTCATTATTGACTGAAGGTTACGATGTTCGTGTATCGGGACAAGATGTCGAAAGAGGAACATTTTCACACCGTCATGCCGTAGTAAAAGTGGAAGACAGCGAAGAAGAAGTTGTTTTATTAGATTCGGTAAAAGGCAAAAAAGGGAAATTTAATATTTTCAATTCGTTGCTTTCAGAATATGGCGTTTTAGGATTTGATTATGGTTATGCTTTAGCCAATCCAAACGCATTGACTATTTGGGAAGCGCAATTTGGAGATTTTTCTAATGGCTGCCAGATTATGATTGACCAATATATTTCTTGTGGTGAAGACAAATGGAACAACCAAAACGGGATTGTTCTTTTACTGCCTCATGGTTATGAAGGCCAGGGTGCAGAACACTCTTCTGCCCGAATGGAACGTTATTTACAACTTTGTGCACGTCACAATATGTTTGTCGCCGATTGTACAACGCCTGCGAATTTCTTCCACTTGTTGCGTCGCCAAATGAAAACAAAATACCGCAAACCGCTAGTTGTGTTTACACCAAAAAGTCTGTTGCGTCATCCGTTGTGTGTTTCCACTCAAGAGGATTTGTATAAAGGCAGTTTTCAGGAAACCATCGATGACAAATCGGTTGACAAGAAAAAAGTAAAAACCGTAGTTTTTGTAACTGGAAAATTCTATTATGATATTCTTGCCGAAAGAGAAAATTTAGGCAGAAATGATGTAGCTTTGGTACGTATCGAGCAATTATTTCCGTTACCGGTTGCCGAATTGAAAGCGATAATCAAAAGTTATCCAAATGCCGACGATTTTGTTTGGGCACAGGAAGAGCCAAAGAATATGGGTGCTTACAGCTATATGTTAATGAATTTCGATTTAGTAAAATGGAGATTGGCTTCATTAAAAGCTTACGCAGCTCCGGCAGCAGGAAGTCACACTCGCGACAGAAGACGTCACGCCGATGCCATCAGAATGGTATTTGATAAAGATTTATTTAGATAATTTGAAGCTAATCCCGCTTTCCGTTCTATCTTTTTCTTTTTAAAGAAAAAAGAAAAAGGATGCCACTGCAATCAGGGCTAGAACATAGAATAAACAACACGAATAATTTAAAATTTAAAATTCATAATTTAAAATAATATTAAAGATGATTTTAGAAATGAAAGTCCCTTCACCGGGAGAATCGATTAAAGAAGTTGAAATTGCAACTTGGTTAGTAAAAGATGGCGATTATGTAGAAAAAGACCAAGCCATTGCTGAGGTTGATTCTGATAAAGCTACTTTGGAATTACCAGCAGAAGCAAGTGGAATTATCACACTTAAAGCAGAAGAAGGTGACGCAGTTGCTGTTGGCGCAGTTGTTTGTTTAATCGACACAGACGGAGCAAAACCAAGTGGAAGTGCACCGGCAAAAGAAGAAGCTAAAGCTGAAACGCCAAAAGTTGAAGAGAAAAAAGTTGAAACACCAAAAGCTGCTCCAGCTCCAGTTGCAACTAAAACATACGCAGCTCAGGCTCCATCGCCAGCAGCTAAGAAAATATTAGACGAGAAAATCATCCAACCAACTGATGTTGTTGGAACAGGAAGAGACGGAAGAATTACCAAAGATGACGCTGTAAATGCTGTGCCTTCAATGGGAACTCCAACAGGTGGAAACCGTGGTTCGGAAAGAACAAAACTTTCTATGTTGCGTCGTAAAGTGGCTGAAAGATTAGTTTCTGCTAAAAATGAAACAGCAATGCTGACTACGTTCAACGAAGTTGACATGACAGCAATTTATGCTTTGCGTGAGCAATACAAAGAAGAATTCAAAACCAAACACGGATTAGGATTAGGCTTTATGTCATTCTTTACCAAAGCAGTTACTCGTGCATTGCAATTATATCCTGATGTTAACTCAATGATTGATGGTCAGGAAAAAATCTCATACAATTTCTGTGATATTTCTGTTGCAGTTTCAGGACCAAAAGGATTAATGGTTCCGGTAATGAGAAGCGCAGAAACGTTGTCTTTCCGTGGAGTAGAAGCCGAAATCAAACGTTTGGCAATTCGTGCCCGTGACGGACAAATTACCGTTGATGAAATGACAGGAGGAACATTTACCATTTCAAATGGTGGTGTTTTTGGAAGTATGTTGAGTACGCCAATCATCAATCCACCACAATCAGGAATTCTTGGAATGCACAATGTGGTTGAAAGAGCAATTGTGAAAAACGGTCAAATTGTAATCGCACCAGTAATGTTTGTAGCATTATCTTATGATCACAGAATTATCGATGGCCGTGAATCGGTTGGATTCTTAGTTGCTGTTAAAGAAGCATTGGAAAAACCAGAAGAATTATTGATGGATAACAACGTTAAGAAAGCTTTAGAGCTGTAACGTTTTTTCCGCCTCGGAAGAGGCGCCTATATATGTAAATTCCGCTTCTTTTTTGGAAGCGGGATTTTTTGTTTTTTAAGGCAGAGCATCTATGGCTGCAATTAATTGTGCTTCGGTTCCAACCGTAGTTTCATCAAATGTGAAATTATAGATATCACCTTCAGCTATTGTGGTTGCTTTTATAGCATATCGCCATCGTCCATTGTCTTCGGTAACAAATATTACGTGACAGACTAATCCAATAGGAATTTGACCATAGTGTTCACTAAATAATTTTGTAGAAGGATCATATGTATCCAAAAGAGCTAAAGCATTTCCTTGTCCGTCATAATGTAAATAAATAGCGGAATTTTGATTAGTATACCCACTAGGAACCGAAGCTAAAATAGTTGTTCTTGGTCTTGGGTCTTCAAAAAAACAATCTACATTCGTCCAACCAAAATGATTAATATATGCATAGTACGTATTTGCTTCTCCGGGAATACCAGCCGGATTATTTAAGAAAACACCTGCGCCTGATGCAATTTCTTCTACTTTTGGCACCCATGTAGTATCTTCTTCAACAAAATTCCATAAAGTCATGTCTGGATTTCCACCAACATCGTCAGTTAAATGAGTTGGAATTGTTAACTCAATAACACTGTTTATTTCAAGTTGGTGACCATTTTTGGTAGCATTGATATAAATTTCACCGCCGGAATTCATTACAGCATGTTTACCATCTGGCATCAATCCCATTGTATGCATACCAGTTGCTAACATAGTCGCGCCGTCAAATATCTCAATAACTTTTAAATCTATTGTTCCGGTAACCGAATTTTCATTTAAGGTTAAATTGCTGGCGTTAAAAGATATGGAAACTCCTTTAGTAGTAGTGAAACTGACAACTCCTGCAGCTACATCAAAATGGAAGTTCTCTGTAACAGAATTCAAAGCATCTTGTTTTAGAGCCTTAAAATCATTAGCAGATGATGTTCCGGTATTTTCTGCTGAACAACTATATAATAGAAGTACTAAAGCTAAAATTGGAAACATAGCGTAGAAAATTTTTCTGAAACGGAATTGGTTGGTTTGGTTTTTCATATGTTTTGTTTTTAGACAGACTAAAAATTACTGAAAAGGTTGCGTTAAATAAATTTTTAATAAAAAATAACTGACATAAAAGTCTTATACTATCTAAACGGTTTTTTTGATATAATATTATATTCTTCACAAGAAGAAAATAGTTTTTCGTTTATTTGCATACTGCGTGAGTGATTGGAGCAAGTACCGTGTACTGCGGAAAGCACGGCCCGAAGGGACACGCCCAAAAAAATAAAGTGATACTGAAATAAATTCAGCATAAATGAAGAAAAATCAAAAAGAAGCAGCGATAGGATTTATTTTTATCACAATGCTCATCGATATCACAGGCTGGGGAATCATCATTCCGGTCATTCCAAAATTAATCGAAGAACTCATTCATGGTGATATCAGCGAAGCAGCAAAGTATGGAGGTTGGCTGACTTTTGCTTATGCGATTACACAGTTTATCTGCGCACCGTTAATTGGAAATTTGAGTGATAAATATGGAAGACGCCCGATACTTTTGATATCACTTTTTACCTTTTCATTAGATTATATACTGCTGGCGTTTTCACCTACGATTATCTGGCTTTTTGTTGGAAGAATTATAGCTGGACTTTCCGGAGCCAGTATTACTACGGCTTCCGCTTATATAGCTGATATTAGTACACCTGAAAACAGAGCTAAAAACTTCGGAATGATTGGCGCTGCTTTTGGATTAGGATTTATCATCGGACCGGTAATTGGAGGATTGTTAGGTCAATATGGTTCCAGGGTTCCATTTTATGCGGCTGCTGTTTTGTGTATGTTGAATTTCCTTTATGGCTATTTCATTTTGCCTGAATCGTTGTCTAAAAAGAACCGAAGAGACTTTGATATAAAACGGGCGAATCCAATTGGAGCTTTCAGGAATTTGAAAAAGCATCCATCGCTTTACGGATTGCTATTGGCACTTTTCTTAGTCTATGTTGCATCCCATGCCATTCAGGGGAATTGGAGTTATTATACGATGTATAAATTTAGTTGGGATGAAAAAATGGTCGGAATCTCATTAGGAGTTATTGGGCTTTTAGTCGGCCTTGTTCAAGGTGGTTTAATCCGATGGATCAATCCGAAACTAGGAAATGAAAAAAGCATTTATGTTGGGATGGTTTTGTACTGTTTGGGTATGTTTATGTTCGCTTTTGCCACAAAAAGCTGGATGATGTTTGTCTTTTTAATTCCGTATTGCCTAGGCGGAATTGCCGGACCAGCGATGCAGGCTGTAATTTCGAGTAAAGTGCCACCAAACGAACAAGGAGAAATTCAGGGAACATTATCCAGTTTGATGAGCGGCTCCATGATTATTGGTCCACCAATGATGTCAACTATTTTCTATTTCTTCACTCATAAAGATGCGCCATTTCAATTTCCCGGAATGCCATTTATTGTTGGCGGAACATTGATGATGATTAGCGCTTTTATCGCTTACTTTTCATTTAAGAAAAAATCCCAAACACTCTGATAAGTATTTGGGATTTGAACTCAATCGTGAAACTGCCAAAGTTCTACTATTACCTTGAGATACTTTTTACTTTCTCTATTATTGACAGTTTGTGTCGCATAATAAACGCTTCGGTTACGTAAAGAGGTATCAGGAGATAATAAAACCCTGCCAAAAAGCGGGCTGCCATAATTTACTTCATGAGTATCATCTCCAAGATAAAGAAGATCTGATTTTGATAAAGTATACCAGCGTATACCAGTTCCGTTAACTACGATGTCGCTAACAGTAGAACCTACAGGGAAAAACTGATTTTTTTCACCTACGGGAGGTCCGGGAGCCAAAGATGCCGAATTCGTATCGGAATACGCATCATCACTATTGCATCCTAACAGTAAAAAGACCACTAACAATGCAAAACAGAAAGTTGATTTTTTTGCTTTCATAATCATTGAATTTAATTGATATATCAAATATATTAATTAAATGATTTAGAATAAAGACTTTAACACCTTTTTAAGTTTGAATTAACATAGTGATACTTCATAAAAAAGACACTATTTTTTGGTAAAAATTTAAGATGTTTTCAAATACAAGCAATGATTATAATAATCGATAATCGCTTTGCCTTCGAGTAAAATATCAGCACCGATAATTCCATGAACCGGTTTGGTTTTGTATTGTTGCAATGCCTCATTAACATGCGATAAATCAAAAATAACTAAATGGAAATCGTCTGTTTTCCAACGGCCAATCCGTAGCGAATTGTTTTTGGCCAATTGCGTAAACATTCCTGTTGCTCCGGCGCCTGAAGCTTTGGTCTTTGATTTTCCGGCTTTCAGATTAAAATGGTCAACACTTTCAAAACCAACACAACTATTAGAAGCACCGGTATCTAAAATAAAATTCCCGGAAATTCCGTTAATAGTAGCTTTAACCAACAAATGCTGGGTTTTTGAAACCTTGAAATTTATTTTCTTGTATTTTTCTTTTTTTAGAATTTCCTGAAGCTCTTTCATAAATGCAAAATGATGTCAAATGTAATTCAAAAAATTATATTCTTAGTAACTTAGCAACCTGTAAACTCAGTCGCTTTTTAAAATGATTTTAACCGATACACACACGCATCTTTATTCCGAAGAATTTGCAAACGACAGGACCGAAATGATTCAACGCGCAATTGATGCCGGAGTTTCACGTTTTTTTGTTCCGTCGATTGATTCGGGTTATACCCAAAAAATGTATGATTTGGAAACTCAGTTTCCTGAAAATATCCATCTTATGATGGGCTTGCATCCGTGTTATGTGAAACCCGAAACGTATGAGCAGGAATTAGCGCATGTAGAAACCGAACTGGCAAAAAGAAAGTTTTATGCAATCGGTGAAATTGGTGTCGATATGCATTGGGACAAAACGACTTTGAAGATTCAGCAGGAAGCTTTTAAACGTCAGATTCAATTAGCCAAAAAATATAAATTGGCCATAAACATTCATTGTCGTGAAGCCTTTGATGAAGTTTTCGAAGTTTTAGACAGCGAAAAAGCAACCGATTTATTTGGAATTTTTCATTGTTTTGCAGGCGATTTAGTCCAAGCCAAAAGAGCAATCGATTTGAATATGAAACTCGGAATTGGAGGCGTTGCCACTTTCAAAAACGGAAAGATTGACCAGTTTTTAAATGAAATCAATTTGAAACACATTGTTCTCGAAACCGATTCGCCTTATTTAGCGCCGGTTCCATTTCGCGGCAAACGAAACGAAAGCAGTTATACCAAATTGGTTGCCGAAAAATTAGCTTCCATATATCAATTGCCGATTGAAGAAATCGCACAGATTACGACCGAAAATTCTAAAGACATTTTTGGGATTTAAGTCAAGATTTCATAAAAAATTGACTTTTTTTTTGTTCATTTGTCACTGCTAAATTGTAAGCCAAGATGCAAAGATTTGATCCTATTCGACCGTTTTATGATACCGAAGTGAATGAAGCCATTCAGTCGGCTGTAAATCACCCGATGATGAAGGCTTTGATGAACTTTACTTTTCCTGATGTGGAAGAAGAAGTTTGGAAAAATCAGCTCAAAAAAACGCATTCAATTCGCGACTTTCAGTGTAATTTTATTTATCAGGCTGTTCAAAAAGTCCTGGAAAAAAGTTCAGAAGGATTTACAACTTCAGGCTTTGAGAAATTAGACAAAAACACATCTTATCTTTTTATTTCTAATCATAGGGATATCATTTTGGATACTTCATTATTGAATGTAGCACTTTTTGACCATGGTTTGGTTATGACAGCATCTGCAATTGGTGACAATCTGGTTAAAAAATCATTTTTAAAAACGCTTTCAAAACTTAACAGAAATTTTTTGGTGCAACGTGGTTTGTCGCCAAGAGAATTACTGGTAAGCTCAAAATTGATGTCGGAATATATCGGACAATTATTGCTTCGTGAAAACCGTTCCGTTTGGATTGCACAACGTGAAGGAAGAACAAAAGACGGAAACGATGCTACACATTCCGGTGTTTTAAAAATGTTAGCAATGGGTTCAGATGAAGCTAATCTGATGGATTATTTTAAGAAAATAAAAATAGTCCCGGTTTCAATTTCGTATGAATATGATCCAACCGATGCTTTGAAAATGCCGCAATTAATTGCCGAAGCCAATGATGAAATTTACATCAAAGAAAAAAATGAAGATTTCATTACGCTATTAAGCGGAATCATTGGTCAAAAGAAACACATCCATATTCATGTTGGCGATATTTTAGACACAGAATTAGATGATATAGCTCAGGAATTTGACAATACAAATAAGCAGGTTCAGGCTTTGGCGCAAACAATTGATGATTCAATTTTGCAGAGTTATAAATTGTGGCCGACTAACTATATTGCTTACGATTTATTGAACAATTCCAATACCTATAGTAATTTCTACACCGAAAACGAAAAGTCTTTGTTTGAAAGAAGACTGGAAATGAAAATAGACGAAGATCATCCTTTAATGGTTGAAAGCTTTTTAGCGATGTATGCCAATCCAGTGGTGAATAAATCAAAATATTTGGATGCAAACTAAACCCAACATACTTTTAATTTATACCGGCGGCACCATTGGTATGATTAAAGATTTTGAAACGGGTGTTTTAAAAGCATTCAACTTCAAAAAGCTATTGCAAAAAATTCCGGAACTCAAACATCTGGATTGTAATATTGAAACAATTTCCTTTAAAAAACCTATAGATTCTTCGAATATAAATCCGGATAAATGGATTGAAATTGCAGAAATGATTGAAAGCAATTACGCCAGCTTTGATGGATTTGTAGTGCTTCATGGTTCGGATACGATGTCGTATTCTGCATCGGCATTAAGTTTTATGCTTGAAAATCTGAATAAACCTGTAGTGTTTACAGGCTCACAATTACCAATTGGAGATTTAAGAACAGACGCCAAAGAAAACCTGATAACAGCTATCCAAATAGCATCGCTGCAACAAAAAGGAAAATCAGTAATTCATGAAGTTGGCTTGTATTTTGAATACAAATTATACCGTGG
>NZ_JBDSMB010000204.1:0-1979 GCF_039916025.1 Flavobacterium sp. | reverse complement strand
TAATCCGAAAGTTTTTGGTGGAATCTGGATGCGGGAAACCGGAATAACACCTGACGAAGAATCATCACCTAACATGGCACTTGTAATGGGAATGTCGATTATCTACGCATTTTTTATTGCATTTATTTTACAGATGCTGTGCATCCATCAATTTGGCGCATTAGGAATGGTGGGAGGTGATCCAGCCAAAGCTTTGCCATCTTATAATGCATTTATGGCAGATTACGGAACTGCATTCAGAACATTCAAACATGGTGCTTTACATGGTTTTATGACAGGATTATTTATGATTCTTCCAACAATAGGTACTACTGCTTTATATGAAAAAAGAAGTTTCAAATATGTAATGATAACAGGTGGTTTCTGGATTGTTTGCTTCATGATTATGGGAGGAATAATCTGTATGATGCAGTAATTTAACATAATTTATTAAACTAATCGCTCTACATTTGTAGGGCGATTTTTTTTAGCTTATTGAAAACAACTACTTATAAAATATATTCCTCAATTGCTCAACTTCCCAGTACCTGGGACGAAGTTGCCTATGAAAATGCTTTTCTGCAAACACACTATTTAAAAGTTTTAGAAGAATCGGCACCAACAAACATGCAGTGTTTTTACATTGGTATTTTTAAAGAATCGGAACTTATTGGAGTCGCGTTGGCGCAATATCTTAATTTGAATAAACTGGAATCGTTTGGCGAAAGAGATAAATGTTTTAAAACTTATATCCGGAATTTTGTCTTCAGAAATTTTGGCTCACACGCTTTATTTCTAGGCAACAATATGATAACGGGACAAAATGGTTATGTTTTCAATAAAAAAATTGATATAAAAAGCGTTGGTGAATTACTGAACGAATGTGCTAATGAGATTACGCTTTACTTCAAAAAACAAAATATAAAAATTCACATCGTTTCTTTCAAAGATTTCTATCAGGATTGCTCTGCTGAACTCAAGAAATCCGCTTTTTCTAAAATGTATGAGTTCAATACGCAGCCGAATATGATTTTTAAACTGCTGCCACAATGGAAAACAAATGAAGATTATGTCGCTTCATTTTCTAAAAAATACCGTGACCAATACAAACGCGCACATAAAAAATTTGAAGGTATAGAAACCCGCGAATTATCTTTGGATGATATCATTTCACAAGAGAGCAGAATTTATGAATTGTATCATCATGTAGCTAAGAATGCGCCTTTCAACACTTTCTTTTTGGCCAAAAATCATTTCTCATCCTTTAAAAAACAATGTGGAAATGGATTTATTCTGGTTGGTTATTTTTTGAATAAAGAATTGATTGGTTTCCACACGTTATTGCTCAACGGAATAACTTTAGAAACTTACTTTTTGGGTTATGATGAACAGGTGCAAAAGGAAAAAATGCTCTATCTGAACATGCTTTACAACATGACAAAATATGGCATTGAGAATCAATTCAAAGAAATAATATTTGGAAGAACCGCTTTAGAAATTAAAAGCTCCATTGGCGCTGAACCCGTTGTGATGTCTGGATTTATTTATCACAACAACAAATTGATTGATAAATATTTTGACAAAATATTTCCGAGACTTGAGCCAAACTTAGCCTGGCAACAACGACATCCGTTTAAGTAAAATTCCAATATTTGAAATTCCAAATTCCAAAAAAAAAATTGAAACTGGATTATATGATTACTGAAAACTGAGACTGAGACTGAAAACTCTACAACAAATCAATTTCGCCTTGAACAGTTTCCCAATCTTCCAGAAGTTGATCCAATTCTTTTTTCTTTTTATTGTATGCCATAAAAAAATTAGCATCCTCGCTATGTTTGTCATAGTTTGAAGCCAAGGCTTTATCGTCATGCTGAATATCGATTTCCAAGTGTTTGATTTGGCTTTCTACTTTGCTCAAGCGGTTTTGCAGTGATTTGCTTTTCTTTTGATCTTCATAGGAAAGTTTGGTTGTTTCTTTTGGAGCTTCTTTTTTGACA
>NZ_JBDSMB010000203.1:0-1768 GCF_039916025.1 Flavobacterium sp. | reverse complement strand
ATTTTATGAGCTTTGCAAAACGCAATGACAGGGAGGTCACTTTTTTCCTGGATGCTTAACAATGTCCGGATTTCTTTTTCAGACTGGCGGATGGGCTTTGAGGGATACTTCATGTTATAAGTGATTTTTGTTAATTCGAAACCAAATGTAGGTAAGCTGTTTTTCAAAAGCAATCCGCCGCCAACTCGGGTATTTACGGATGTTGTAGTACAAAAACTAACACCTTAATACAATACGTGTTAAAATATTATTGCAATTTTTGGTCAGCACATATGTACAGGGTTTTGTATCAATTAAATCAGCGATTATTGAAGTGGGTTAATTGGGAAGAGACCTGTACACGAAAGCCGCTATAAAATGGCCAAAACAAAAGTATAAGAAGAAGCTCCGCTCATTCCAATACTTGGCAATTAAGCTTGCATAACATTTACCGACTACATCCGGTTTTTGTTAATTGTTAACCCACTAATGTAATTGATCAATGATATTTATACACCAGCATCTATTGTAATTGCTGTATCTATATCCTTCTTACCTACACTTAAATTTTCGAGGATTTCACAAATTAGGCTGGAATCAGCCATTAGTACATCTTTCAGTATTGGAAAGTCGAAATCAGGTGTCCACCAGGTTTGATATCGATTTATTTGATTAAAAGCTGATTCAATAGGATAAGAATCTTTTTCTTGCGAGGCTTTTTTGATTAATTCAGTAACAATATTTAATGCATTGTTTCGCATTTCGCTACCTGAATTTTGTTGAAGAAGATATAATTCAAGTAAGGATCCATAACACCAACTATCAGGCTTATTTTCTATAGCAATATCAATTGATTTTTTTGCTACGTACAAATATTCTGGCGAGGTTACTTTTCCGTTTAAAACAATATCTAATGAAAGATATTGGACAATTGACCAGTGATGCGATAAATTCTTGTCACAAGCTTGCTTATAATATCCTAGAGCCTTTTTTAAAAATGATTTCTGTTCAGTGATTTCTTCTGACTTTTTTTGGCCATTGGTTTTCATTTTTATAAAAAAAAGCTCAGCCATCCGTTTGTAAGCACTTCCCAAAAGTCCAAGGTTCTCCAACTCTTCTTGTTCATATTTTTTATTTCCGCTTATTTGTTTCATTTTATGTTCAAGTAGGGTTATGCAATCAAGTAGAAGATGCCGGTTTGTTAAAAACGCGTCGTCATTTCTACGATTGTTGTTCAGATACTGTTCTGTTTGAAGTCTTATATATTTCAGTTCAGCAGATAATAGGCGCAAGGAAGCTGTAAATAAATAATCATTATAACCTTCCGGTAGTCTTATGTAAGAAACAAGACTTATCCAATCATGCATACTTGGCCCGAGATCAAATAAAGCTATTCTTATATCGTACAAAATTTCCCTGATATCAATCCCTCTAAATAAAGCCGAATAAAGTTTTTTTGTGATTAACACAGAGCCAAGCATTGAAAGAGGGAATTGAGAGCCCAAAACAATTGGTACACCCGCCCTGTGTGTTACCTGAACTGGATTCTTATCAGAAGTCATGGGGTTTGAAAAATTAGCACCATCGCAAATCATATAATTCACCAGGAAAGGCTTGTTGTTAATGTTGTCCCACAATTTTTTTATTGATTCGGTCGGTGTTGGAATTGCCCCTGCCTTGCCAAAAATAATTCCAAATTCAAAATCGGAAAATTCTTGGTCTATCTTGCCTCCGTGAGCCAGAATGTGAACATGTGTAAAAAACTTACCTGGCTTATCCTTATCCTTTA
>NZ_JBDSMB010000202.1:0-10093 GCF_039916025.1 Flavobacterium sp. | reverse complement strand
ACCTACAGACCGGACATAGCCATAATAACAAACATCAGTCCGGATCATTTGGACAGATACGAATATAAATATGAAAACTATATCGCATCAAAATTTAGAGTAACAATGAACCAAACCGAGAATGATTATCTCATTTATGACGCAGATGACGAAGCAATTTCAGAATGGTTCAAAACAAACAAAACAAAGGCCCAATTAATTCCATTTTCATTAACAAAAACATTTGAAAACGGAGCATTTATAAAAAACGACACTATGGACATCATCATCAACAACGAAGAATTTGAAATGAAAACCGGAGAGGTTTCTCTGGAAGGAAAGCACAATATGAAAAATGCGATGGCGGCAACGTCTGTAGCACAACTGATGAAAATCAGAAAGGAAACTATTCGTGAAAGCTTGTCCAATTTTCAGGGCGTGGAGCATCGTTTGGAAAAAGTACTCAAAATTCAAAATGTACAATATGTCAACGATAGCAAAGCGACAAATGTGAACGCTACTTTCTTTGCTTTAGACAGTATGACTGTTCCAACAGTTTGGATTGTCGGTGGTGTCGACAAAGGAAATGATTACAGCGAATTAATGTCTTTGGTGAGAGAAAAAGTAAAAGCGATTATTTGTTTGGGTGTCGATAACAAAAAGATAATCGATGCTTTTGGAAATGTTGTTGATATGATGGTCGAAGTTGATAATATGCGTGACGCAGTAATAACGGCAAAACATATCGCAGAAAAAGGCGATGCTGTTTTATTATCACCGGCTTGTGCAAGTTTTGATTTATTCCAAAACTACGAAGACAGAGGAAATCAGTTTAAAGCAGCAGTAAAGAATTTGTAAAAAGCCATTAGCTTTTAGCAGTTAGCTATTAGCAAAAAATAAATTAAAAAGCTAACAGCTAAAGGCTGATAGCTAACAGCTAAAAAAAATGAAAGAACTAGTAAACAGTTTAAAAGGAGATAAAGTCATCTGGGCATTCGTTGCCTTGTTGGCGCTGTTTTCGTTTATGCCTGTTTTTAGTGCGAGTAGCAATTTGGCCTATATGCGTCATGGTTCCGGAAATGCATTTACCTATTTACTGAAACACGCAGCGCAAGTATTGGTGGGATTTTTTATTCTATACAAAGTTCATAAAGTTCCATATCATTATTTCAAAACGATATCTAAAATTTTATTGCCGGTTGTTTGGATTTTGTTGATTTACACTTTGCTGAAAGGAACCATCATTGATGGTGCCAACGCCAGTCGATGGATCCAGATTCCGTTTATTGGAATCACATTCCAAACATCAACATTGGCTTCAATCGTGTTGTATGTTTTTGTAGCACGCTATTTATCCAAAAAAAGAGAAACTCCGATTACGTTCCAAAACTCACTTTGGGAATTGTGGACGCCCGTTTTTGTGACATTGATTTTTATTCTTCCGGCTAACTTTTCGACAGCTGCCCTGATATTTTCAATGGTAATTATGTTGGTTTTTATTGGAAACTATCCACTAAAATATATCGGAATCATACTTGGTGCCGGACTTATCGGATTGACATTTTTCATATTGGTCGCCAAAGCTTTTCCGGATGCTTTCCCAAATCGTGTAGACACCTGGATTGCCCGTATTGACAATTTTACAAGCGATAAACCCGATGAAGATGATTACCAAATCGAAAAGGCAAAAATTGCCATTGCCTCAGGAGGAATATACGGACTTGGCCCTGGGAAAAGTGTGCAGAAAAACTTTTTGCCACAATCTTCTTCAGATTTTATCTATGCCATTATTGTTGAAGAATACGGAATGGTAGGAGGATTATGTGTTTTGGGATTATATCTTTTATTGCTATTCCGATTTGTAGTAGCAGCACACAAAGCCAATTCGCTTTTTGGAAAACTTGTCGTCGTCGGATTAGGGTTTCCCATAATTTTTCAGGCGTTAACCAATATGGCGGTTGCAGTTGAATTGCTACCGGTAACCGGACAAACATTGCCGTTGATAAGTAGTGGAGGAAGTTCAATTTGGATGACGTGTATAGCACTTGGAATTATTTTAAGTGTGACCAAAAAAGAAGAAGAAATTGCAGAAGAACAAGCCGAAAAACAAAAACGCGAAGACGCTTTACAAAAGCTAATTGACAAACAATTACAGGAAGACGAAGCAGCAGAACTAGAAGATTTTTCAATTGTGGACAAGGCAAACCCGATCGCTGTTGTTTTAAATAAAAAATAATGAATTGCATCGTCCTTCAGAGCGAGGAAAAAAATAAGAATGGGAAATTTAAAATTCATATTAAGTGGTGGCGGAACCGGTGGACATATCTACCCGGCCATTGCTATTGCCAATGAATTAAAAATGCGCTTTCCCGATGCTGAATTTCTTTTTGTTGGCGCCAAAGACAAAATGGAAATGCAAAAAGTGCCACAAGCAGGTTATGAAATTAAAGGGCTTTGGATTTCCGGTTTGCAACGAAAATTGACATTGCAAAATTTGATGTTTCCGCTTAAAGTCACAAGCAGTTTGTTTGAATCAAGAAGAATAATTAAGCAATTCAAGCCAAATGCTGTAATTGGAACGGGTGGTTTTGCCAGCGGGCCATTATTGCAAATGGCAAATATGTTGAAAATCCCAACGGTAATTCAGGAGCAGAATTCCTATCCTGGAATTACGAATAAATTATTAAGCAAAAAAGCCAATGCGATTTGTGTGGCCTACGAAAACCTAGAAAGATTTTTTCCAAAAGACAAAATTGTTTTCACAGGAAATCCGGTTCGTCAGGATTTATTAGAAATTGATTCTAAACGAAAAGAAGCAATTGGGTATTTCAATTTAGATCCAAATAAAAAGACACTTTTAGTTCTTGGCGGAAGCCTTGGAGCCAGAAGAGTAAATCAATTAATTGAAAAAGAAATCTACAATCTTGTTGCAAAAGATATTCAGATTATATGGCAATGCGGCAAATTATATTATCACGATTACAATCATTTTTCTGATGGTCAGCTTGTGCAGGTAGTGTCGTTTATTGACAGAATGGATTTAGTTTATGCCGCTGCAGATTTTGTGATTTCCCGTGCCGGAGCTTCATCAGTTTCGGAGTTGTGTTTGGTCGGGAAACCGGTAATTTTTATTCCGTCGCCAAATGTAGCTGAAGATCATCAAACCAAAAATGCCAAAGCAATTGTTGAAAAAGACGGAGCAATACTGATTAAGGAAAGTGAATTGGATGCCACCTTCGAATCTGTTTTTTCGAATTTAATTTCGAATCAGAATTTGCAAAATGAATTAAGCGAAAACATAAAAAAATTGGCAAGACCAAATGCGACAAAAGATATAGTAGAACAAATAGTAAAATTAATTAAATAACAAAGCAATAACAATTACAATGGCAATAACAATGTTCAATAAAAGTAAAATTGACATTGAATTTTGAGATTGAGATTGAATTTTGACATTGACATTGACATTGAAAAATGAATCTAAACCAAATACATAACGTCTATTTCATCGGAATTGGTGGCATCGGAATGAGTGCTTTGGCTCGTTATTTCCAAAACATTGGCAAGAATGTTTCGGGTTACGACAAAACGCCAACTATGCTTACCGATGAATTGATTGCAGGCGGAATGTCAATTCATTTTGAAGACAACATTAACCTGATTCCAAAGGAATATTATATCGAAAACACGTTGGTTATCATCACGCCGGCTGTTCCAATCACACATTCAGAATGGAACTATTTTATCGAAAGACAATATCAGGTAAAAAAACGTGCCGAAGTTTTGGGAATCATTACCAAAGACACCTTTTGTTTCGCCGTTGCCGGAACGCATGGAAAAACAACGACATCAAGTATTCTTGGGCATATTTTATACGAATGTGGTGCCGATGTTACAGCATTTATTGGTGGCATTGTAGAGAATTATCATTCCAATTTAATTGGAAACGGAAAAACAATAACCGTAGTTGAAGCCGATGAATTCGATCGTTCGTTTTTGCATCTGCATCCAAATATAGCTTGTGTCACGTCAATGGATGCAGACCATTTGGATATTTATGGTGATAAAAACGCAATTGAAGATTCTTTTAGGGAATTTGCCGATAAAGTAGAAGACAAGAATAAACTATTTGTTCCGAAAGGTTTACCGTTAGAAGGATTAACCGTTGGAATCAATGAAGAAGCGACTTTCAAAGCGTTTAATGTCAGAATTGAAAATGGCTATTATGTTTTTGATGTGCAAACGCCATCTGAAACAATTGAAAATATACAATTTGGTTTGCCAGGAAGACACAATTTAATGAATGCCATGATGGCTTTAGCGATGGCTAAAACTTTTGGTTCCCCAACCAAAACCATTGCTAAGGCTATGGCTTCATTTAAAGGAATCCAACGCCGATTTTCGTATCAAATCAAGAATGAGAATCTCGTTTATATCGATGATTATGCACATCATCCAACAGAAATCAATGCGGTGCATCAGGCGGTTTGCGAATTGTATCCGAATCAAAAAGTGCTGGCAATTTTTCAGCCGCATTTATTTAGCAGAACCAAAGATTTTGCAGATGATTTTGCCAAAAGCTTATCGCAATTTGATGAAATTTTGTTGTTAGATATTTATCCGGCACGCGAATTACCGATGGAAGGAATTACGTCAGCCTGGCTGCTTTCAAAAATCGAAAACAGCAATAAAAAATTAGTTTCAAAAACCGATTTAATTTCGTCAATTTTAGAAAGTGACGCTAAAATAATTGTGACAATTGGCGCTGGAGATATTGGTGAATTAGTTCCAAAAATTAAGAGTGAATTGGCTTTAGCCAATCAATAAAAAACAGAATTCAAAAAATTGATTTGCCACATGCTTTAGCGTGTGGATAATAAAAATAAAAACATGAAAATTTTCACTTGGACAAATATCAGATTAGTGTTGATGATTATGGTTGTAATCTTCCTGTTTTCATTCACTTCGTATAGAAATGAGCATCGAAAAATCAAGAAAACAGAGGTTGTTTTTGTGGGTGAAAACACACTTTTTTTGAAACCTGAAATGGTTAATAAATTGTTAATAGAAAAAAATCAAGACCTAAAAACAATCAATAAAGATGATTTAGATTTGAAGAAATTGGAAGCTTCTATCAGCAAACAGCAAATGATCCAAAAAGTGGATGTTTTTGTCAGTGTTGATGGTGTTTTAAAAGCGGTGGTGAAACAAAAAACACCTGTTGGAAGAGTGTTTGATGAAACGGGTTCTTTTTATATTGATTATGAGGGAAATAGAATGCCGTTATCAGATAATTATACAGCCAGAGTTCCACTACTATCGGGGGAAATTATAGTAGTAAAAAAAGAAAAATTATCTGAAGTTTTAAGGATGATTAATGAAGATGAGTTTTTGAAGAAAAACATCATTGGTGTGCAGGTTTTGCCCAATGGCAACTTGGTTATGGCGAATAGAAATTATGATTTTCAAATTGATTTTGGCCAGACTATCAACATTGAAAAGAAATTTAAAAATTATAAAGCATTTTTTCAGAAGGCAGTTTCAGACAGCACTTTGACAAAATACAAAAGGATTAACCTGAAGTTTACTAAGCAAGTAGTGTGCATTAAATAGAAGATTATGGAAAAAGAGAATATTGCAGTAGGATTAGACATTGGAACAACCAAGATTGTTGCCATGATTGGCAAGAAAAATGAGTATGGGAAGTTAGAGATTTTGGGCGTTGGTAAATCCAAAAGTCTAGGTGTGGCTCGGGGAGTTGTTAACAATATCACACAAACCATCCAATCGATTCAACAGGCAGTACTTGAAGCAGAAAATAATTCAGGATATAAAATTAACGATGTTGTTGTTGGGATTGCCGGACAGCACATTCGTAGCATCCAGCATACGGATTATGTGATTAGAAACAATCCGGAAGAAGTAATCAGCGGAAGAGATATTCAGCTTTTGATTGACCAGGTAAATAAACTGGCGATGCTTCCGGGAGAAGAAATTATCCACGTGTTGCCACAGGAATTTAAAATCGATGGACAATCTGAAATCAAAGAACCAATCGGAATGTATGGTGGAAGACTGGAAGCTAGTTTCCATGTTGTTGTTGGACAAGCGTCTTCTATCAGAAACGTTGGAAGATGTATTCAAAGTTCAGGCATTGAATTGTCGGGATTGACATTAGAACCATTGGCTTCAGCAGATGCGGTTTTGAGTCAGGAAGAAAAAGAAGCAGGTGTAGCTTTGATTGACATAGGTGGTGGAACAACAGATTTAGCCATTTTCAAAGATGGAATCATTCGTCACACAGCTGTAGTTCCTTTTGGCGGAAATGTGATTACAGATGACATTAAAGAAGGTTGCTCAATCATTGAGAAGCAGGCCGAATTATTAAAAACAAAATTTGGTTCAGCGTGGCCAGGTGAAAATAAAGACAACGAAATTGTTTCAATTCCCGGATTAAGAGGAAGAGATCCAAAAGAAATTTCTTTGAAAAACTTATCGAAAATAATCCATGCTCGTGTAGTAGAAATTGTTGAGCAGGTTTTCACCGAAATCAAAGCTTACGGACACGAAGATCCACGCAAGAAACTAATTGCCGGAATTGTATTGACTGGTGGTGGTTCACAATTGAAGCACATAAAGCAATTGGTAGAATATATTACTGGAATGGACACAAGAATTGGGTATCCAAACGAACATTTGGCAGGCAATTCAAGCGAAGAAATTTCAAGCCCATTATTTGCAACAGCAGTTGGATTGGTAATGAACAGCATTGAAAACAATTCGAACAGTGCATACAGAATTGAATTAAAAGAAGTTGAAGCAGTTCCAAGACAAGTAGCTTTTCAAGCCGTGGCAGCTCCAATAGTTGAGGAAAGAGTTGAAGTTTCTGATGCAATTGAAGAAGAAATCAATCTTGAAACGGAAACAACAGAAAACAAAATAAAAAGATCATTTTTTGACCGTTATGTTGAAAAGATTAAGGACTTTTTAGATAACGCAGAGTAAGAAAGTATTCAGTTTTCAGTGTTCAGAAGGCAGTTTGGAAACAGAATCAAAAAAGACAAACAAGACAAAACAGAATACATAATACCTAATACCAAAATAGTATGATAAGCAACTCAGAATTTGGAAACATCTCATTTGATTTACCAAAAAATCAATCAAATGTGATTAAAGTAATCGGAGTTGGTGGCGGCGGAAGCAACGCTATCAATCACATGTTCAAGCAGGGAATCAAAGGCGTTGATTTTATCGTTTGTAACACAGACTCACAAGCGCTTCAAAACAGTGCAGTTCCTAACAAAATTCAATTGGGTGTAAACCTGACTGAAGGACTTGGAGCCGGAGCAAATCCTGATGTTGGACAACAGTCTGCCATTGAAAGTATTGGCGACATTGAAAAAATGTTGGATACCAATACCAAAATGGTATTCATCACTGCTGGAATGGGTGGCGGAACCGGAACAGGTGCGGCACCTGTAATCGCTCAATTGGCTAAAGAAAGAGATATTCTTACTGTTGGAATCGTAACTATTCCTTTCCAGTTTGAAGGTAAAGTTCGTCAGGAGCAAGCTTTATTGGGTGTTGAAAAATTAAGAAAACAAGTCGATTCACTTATTGTTATCAATAACAATAAATTGAGAGAAGTTTATGGAAATCTTGGTTTCAAAGCCGGATTCTCTAAAGCTGATGAAGTGTTAGCTACAGCTTCACGCGGTATTGCAGAAGTTATTACGCACCACTATACTCAAAACATTGACTTAAAAGACGCCAAAACGGTTTTGTCAAATAGCGGAACAGCCATTATGGGTTCTTCTACTGCTACTGGTGAAAACCGTGCAAAAGAAGCTATCATCACTGCTTTAGATTCTCCATTATTGAATGATAATAAAATTTCGGGTGCCAAAAACGTATTGTTGCTTATCGTTTCGGGTTCAAGCGAAATTACTATTGACGAGATTGGAGAAATCAATGATCATATTCAGTCAGAAGCCGGACACGGTGCGAATATTATCATGGGTGTTGGTGAAGATGAAACTTTAGGTGAAGCTATTGCAGTTACTATTATTGCTACAGGTTTTAATGTTGAACAACAAAATGGAATTGTAAATACAGAAGTTAAGAAAATAGTTCACGCTTTGGAAGATGACCAGAAATTGGTTCGCGATTTAACGCAAAAACCAGTTGAAGTTTTTCAGGCGATTGATACTCCGATAACAGATGCAAAAGAAGAAAAAATAGTTTTCGAATTAATCGAGGATGAATTGGAGGTTGAAGTTCCACAAGCTATAGAAGTTTTGGAAGTTATTGAAACTCCTGCAGTTGTTGCGGCTGTTATCGACGAAAATGAATTGATTGCTATGAATCATTTCATCAGAAACCTGGATGTAACATTTGAAATCGTTTCGCCAATAAATGATATTGACTACAAGGTAACTACTCCGGAAGTTAAGGAAATGAAAGTTATTGAGCCAGAAGCTGTGGTTGAAGAAGAGCAAATCACCTTTACTTTTGATATGCCGGCAATGCCAACATTCGAAAGAGTAGAAGAAGTAAAGCCAGTTGAAGCCGTTGAAGAAAGCAGAATCGTTTTCGATTTGTCTGAATCAGCTGTTAATGAAATCGTAGTTAATGAGCCAGTACAATTTGTGCCGATGACGGAACTTAACGAAGAAGGAATCATCAAATATTCTTTGGAAGAATATATGGAGTTAGAAAACGACTTGTTGAATTCTAAACCAGCGGCTGTTGCTATCATTGAAGAGCCAATTGCAGAAGAGCTGAACATTACAATGAAAACTGAAACTACTCAAAAGCCAAGTGGAATTGTAAGCCATTTTGAAGACATTTCACCAGTTGAAATGACTATCGAAGAAACTTTGAAACACAGAGCTGACGATAGAAGAAAAAAATTGAAAGAGTTCAATTATAAATTCCACAACAATCCTTCAAAAATTGAAGAAATGGAAAAGGAACCGGCTTACAAACGTAATGGAGTAGATCTGTCAAATAATGCTCAAGCTGATACAAACTCAAGAATGTCAATAGGAACTGATAGCAACGATGATACACAGTTGCGTTCCAACAACTCATTCTTGCACGATAATGTAGACTAGTCTACAGATAACCCCCAAAATTGTTGACCCGAAAATTTCATTGAGATTTTCGGGTTATTTTTTTTAACTTCGCAGTGCTTTTTTTAGAGCGAAAGGTTCGGGCATTTTTTGCCTTCCATATTCCCGCTTTCCGTGCTACTTGGTAGCCACTGCAATCGGGGCTAATTTGGAAATCATTTAGCTAAAAAATCTAAGAAGTCTAATATTCTAACAAATCTAAAATATGAGTTTATCAACCCAAATAATGGACGAAATGAAAAATGCAATGCGTGCCAAAGACACCATTGCTTTAGAAGCATTGAGAGCCATCAAATCAGAAATATTATTAGCGCAAACATCTTCTGGAGCCAAAGAAGAAATCACTGAAGACGACGAAATCAAGATATTACAGAAACTGGTAAAAATGCGAAAAGACAGCGCAACTATTTTCACTACTCAAAACCGTCCCGATTTAGCAGAACCAGAATTGGCACAGATTGCTATAATCGAAAAATTCCTTCCCGCACAGCTTACAGAAGCAGAAGTAGAAGCAATCATTGCTAAAATAATTGCAGAGACTGGCGCATCAGGAATCGCTTCTATGGGTAAAGTTATGGGATTAGCCTCAGCCAAAATAGGCGGAGCAGCAGAAGGTAAAACTATTTCGACAATCGTTAAGAAACTTTTAGTCTAGATATCTTAGACGGCTTAGATCTTTAGACTTCTTAGATTTTTCATCTAACTATCTAATAATCTAAAATGTCTAACAATCTAAATGGCTCCGTAGTTCAACTGGATAGAATATCAGATTTCGGCTCTGATGGTTGCAGGTTCGAACCCTGCCGGGGTCACATTTGAAATTAAAAGGAGGACAGCCAGCGGCTGTCAGGTATTAAAAAAGCACTCAAATTTGAGTGCTTTTTTATTTAAACCTTTATGATCTGTTCTGCAACGGATAAAAAACGGAAAGTAAATTCATAACTTGTTGTATAACTTATCAATTTGTTTTTGGGTTAACC
>NZ_JBDSMB010000201.1:0-2427 GCF_039916025.1 Flavobacterium sp. | reverse complement strand
GTTAATGACCAACTAATGATTGAATTTGATTCTGCAATTGCTACTCGCTTTTTAAGGTCATCAAAAAATCTGAAATTTTCTTCTGTTGCATGGAATGTATAACCGTCTAAATAGATTGCAATTCCTTTTACTGACGATAAAATATCATCATCTTCAATTGCCTGTCCATCTTTTTCAATACTACTTAATGAAATATAGAAATCGGATCGTGTATTATATTTAACTCCATGGGTTGGTCCTAATTCATATTGAGGTCTTATAACATAATAGAAGGCATAATCTCCTGAAGTAATCTTAAACTTATAGTTAACAATACCGTTTTCGACAAAGTCTTCAAATTTAAAATCCTGTTGATTTTGACTGTGTATGTAATTCCTTAAACTTCTAATGAACCGGTCTTCCAATTCGCTTTCTTCGATTTGTCCATTGCTAGTTAATGCTCCTAACCCTGTTGTGTATGTTTCCCAGGCATCCGACTTGTCAACTATCTTCTTAAATAAAAGTTCGGCTTTAGCCCTGCTTAATTCATCCTGCGTAAACTGATTGGAGTAGGTGAAAATGCAACGATAGCAACCATCTTTTCCCTTTGCTTTACAGCTACAATCTCGTATTGCTTCGTAAGCTTTTGAGATAACTGTCGTAAAGTCAGCAGGAGTAAACAGTTTTTCTAAGTAGCCGGTACCACCAGGAATATTGTCGTATAAAACCAGGTACTTATCGAAACGACTGTTCTTTGCATTGTATTCCGAGTAATTAATAATGCTTAGATGTTGTGGGTTCCCTTTGTAATATTTCTTTAATCCTAACTCTAAACCGGCTTTGAACATATTAACTGTAGCATCGCTTTCAAACTCCTGCACTGGTAACAATACCTTTAAAGCCTCCGTTTTGATTTCTCTAAATAGATAAACTTCTTCAAATACATCGTCTTTAATGCCAGTGTATTCACGCTCTTTGTGCTTGCAATAGCCATAATGAAATTTATACTCTCGTTGATTTAATTTCGAAGAGCTTTTACCACATTGTTTACAGGTAACAAACCCATGATATGGAACATCCTCATGCTGATTAATGATAATCTTATTAGCATTAACAGCTGATGAGAGACCAAGGTTTAACTCTAAAATGTCAACATTTTTTACATACTCAATTCCAAAGGGAATTTCTTTCATACCCCAAGCACCCTGAAACGATTTGCTATCGAATTTAAGATGCCTTGAAATTCTGTATATATTAGCATCTCTGTCGTCTGAACTATCATCCAACGTTGATTTATCACGAAAGTTGACAGACTTGACACCACTTAGTTTTACAAAAACATGTTGGTTTTTATCAGACGCCCAGGATGCATCACCACATTTAGGACAATGAGCCTCTGTTGATGATACTTTATCTGCAATATGGTCGCAGTTAGAACAAAACCTTTTTACAAGCAAGGTTCCAACATCTTTCCAGTCGTAGGTATTTAAGCCTGAGATGGCAAATTTGAAACCCTGTGAATAGAAATAATTATCAGGCGCAAACTCCCGTATCGCAGATTTGGAGGACCTCACTATTTCAAACTGTTTGTTTGTTGGAATGTTATCGCTGGCTTTGGCTTTGGTGGCCAATACTGAAGCATTTAGGGTAACGCCTGTTTCAGGAAATGCATAATTTGGCAAGAGGCCTACATTGGTTAAGTGCTCAAGAATAGACCGTTTATCTAACAATCTTCTCAAGCCCCATAAAGCTTTTTTCTCAAATTCTAATCCTTTTCGTTCCTCATCATTAGGAAGCAATTTAATTGCGGCATCTATTTCTTTTATGGTTTGAGTAATGTATCGGTACTCGTCTTTCAGCTTTGTAAATACTGCTCTCAATCTAAGATAAAATCCTTCTTCAAGAAGAAATGACTTGAGGTTATCCAGTGCTTTGGAATCTTCTAAATCAGGCTTGTAAAATTCGGTAAATTCAGTAAGAAGATGCTTTTCCTTTGATTTGATAAAAGAAATAATTCTATTGGCAAAAAAGGCCGGTGCTGATAAATCAGCCCTTGACAATTGAAGCGAAATCAATAGGCCTGGAATACTGTTTTTCTTTGGATCTGCCGAAGACCAGTTATCCAAACAATAGGCAAGAAAGTGGCGATACAAAATATCTTTCGCCTCTAAATAGCAACCTGGTGTAGCTATCTCACCTTCCATCATATCTTTTGGTTCACCATAGTAAAACAAATCATGTGCTTTGCTTTGTGCAAAATTCGTAATAAGAGCTGAGCCCGATGAACGGCCAGCACGACCAACTCTTTGTAAAAAATTTGATGTTAATGGAGGTACAGAATTGTTTATGGCCGTATTCAAAGTGCCAATGTCAATACCCATTTCCAGAGTGGAAGTGGCAACGATGGCGTTCAATGAATTGTATCTTGGTCGTTCTTTAAAATCAATC
>NZ_JBDSMB010000200.1:0-14854 GCF_039916025.1 Flavobacterium sp. | reverse complement strand
TAAATGCTAAAATTTGTTAAAATAAAAGTTAGAAAAAATAAATTGCTCTATTTTTACCGTAAAAATAAAGCATTTTTTACTCTTAACTACAAAAACAAAAGTAAATCCATATGAATAAATCGATATTTTACATAGCTTTTTTATTATTCAGCTATGTAGGGTTTTCACAAACTTATGAATTCCATACGGTTAAAGATATTGAAACAACGCCTGTTATTTCACAAGATCAAACAGGAACATGCTGGAGTTTTGCTACTACGTCTTTTCTGGAATCTGAAATTATCCGCATAACCGGAAAGAAAGTTGATCTTTCTGAAATGTATAATGTCCGCAATACCTATCTTGACAAAGCCGAAAATTATGTGTCCAGACAAGGAAAAACACAGTTTGGCGAAGGCGGATTAGCTCATGATGTTATTAATAGTGCCAGAAAATATGGTGTCGTGCCTGAAAACAATTTTATCGGAAAAACTGATGCTGATTTGGTTTACAATCACGAAAAAATGGTTGCAGAATTAGAAGCAATTGTAAAAAAAGCAGTTGCTCAAACGCCAAAAAAATATCCTAACTGGAAAGCAGATTATGCTTCAGTTTTAGATACATACCTCGGAAAATACGACGACAATAAAATAATTTCCCCAAACATCTCTATCGACGGCAAAACAGCGAATGAAGGAAAGTCGCTTACACCAAAGCAATTTTTGGCATCGACAAAGTTAAATCTGGATGATTATGTTACTATAACTTCTTTCACAAACGAGCCATTTTATTCGAAATTGATTTTAAATATTCCTGATAATTTTGCTAATGGAAGCATGTACAACATGCCTTTAGATGAATTTATACAAAATATTGACAATGCCTTGGATAAAGGATATACATTGGCGTTAGACACCGATAACAGTGAAGTAACTTTTGGAAGAGAAAGCGGAGTTGCAGTTGTTCCTGAAAATGTAAATGACACTAAAGCTATTTTAAAAGAAATCAAACCTGAAAAAAATGTTACTCAGGAATATCGTCAGTCTGAGTTTGAAAACTATGACACACAGGATGACCATTTAATGCACATCGTTGGAAAAGTTGCTGATCAAAAAGGAAATCAATATTACAAGGTCAAAAACTCCTGGGGCACAAAAGCCGGAAAAGAAGGCTTCTTCTATATGAGCGTTCCTTATATTCGCCTAAAAGCTATTTCAGTGCTGCTGAATAAAGAAGGTTTGACCAAAAAAACCAAAATAGCTATCGGAGTTTAATTAAAGTTCATCTAGACAAAAAACCTGCAGGAATCAAATTCTTGCAGGTTTTTTATTTTTATTTCTATATTTAACAAATCAAATCCTTAGAAATGAAACAATTTACCACCAAAGAAAAATTTCGAATTCTTTTAAGTTTCCCTGTAATCATTGCTGCACTTGGCTACTTTGTTGATATTTATGACTTATTGCTTTTTGGCATTGTCCGAATTCCAAGTTTGAAAAGCATGGGATTGGATGCTGATAAAGTCGGGACGATGATTATCAATTACCAGATGATTGGATTAGTACTTGGTGGAATTATTTGGGGTGTTTTTGGAGATAAAAAAGGGCGACTTTCCGTTTTATTTGGTTCTATCATAGTCTATTCATTGGCCAATATTGCCTGCGGATTTTTACCTCAAATGAATTTTGCAGATAAAGGAACTATTTATGCTGTATTGCGCTTCATTGCCGGAATTGGTCTAGCCGGAGAATTAGGTGCCGGAATAACATTAGTTTCCGAAACCTTGCCCAAAGAATTGCGCGCTATCGGAACTTCAATCGTTGCTGGTTTTGGCGTACTTGGTGCTGTCGTTGCACAATTTACAGTTGAATTAGCCGGAAGCTGGACAACAGCATACATCATTGGCGGGTTACTTGGTTTAGCATTATTGGTATTACGGGTTAGCGTTGCCGAAAGCGGCATGTATAAAACCATAAAGGAAAATACTGCTATAAAACGTGGTGATTTCTTTTCGTTTTTTACCAATAAAACGCTTTTCCTAAAATACATGCGTTGTGTTTTTATCGGAATTCCGATTTGGTATGGCATCGGAATTTTAGTTTTTATGGCCAACCAATTTGCTCCCGAAATGGGCATCGCTTCTATCAATCCAGGAAAGGCAATCCTATGGACATATACCGCAACTTCAATAAGTGATTTTTCCAGCGGATGGTTTTCGCATGTTTTAAAATCAAGAAAGAAAGCAATCTTGTATATGTTACTGTTTACGTTGGTCGGAGTTTTACTGCTTCTTTTTAGCGGCAATAAAACCGAAAACATGTATTATTTCTATTGTGCCTGGATTGGATTTGGTTCTGGTTTCTGGGCACTGTTTGTTACTGTTGCAGCGGAACAATTTGGCACCAACTTACGAAGCACGGCTACTACGAGTGTTCCCAATATGGTTCGGGGTTCAGTTCCAATTATGCTTATTGGTTTTGATTACTTAAAACACACTAACAGCGTAATATATTCTGCTGCTTTTATAGGCCTGATTGCTTTTGGTTTAGCTTTTTATGCCATACTTACCATTAGCGAAACGCATCATAAAGATTTGGATTATGTGGAATAAAAAAACATTCATTTTAATTGGCTTCATCTTATTAAAATTCCTGATTCAATACAATTTAGTCAGCCCTGAATACGACCTGCAGCGAGACGAATACTTGCATCTCGACCAAGCTAGTCATTTGGCTTGGGGCTTTCAATCGCTCCCGCCTTTTACTTCCTGGATTTCTTATATGATAAAACTCCTTGGGAATTCTGTCTTCTGGGTTAGATTTTTCCCGGCTTTGTTTGGCGCATTGACAATTCTGGTAGTTTGGAAAGCAATAGAAACCCTAAAAGGAAATTTATTTGCTTTAATCTTAGGTTCAATCTGCATTTTATTTTCAGCGCTATTGAGATTGAATATGCTTTTTCAGCCGAATTCATTTGATGTTTTATGCTGGACAACCTTTTATTTTATCCTTATCAAATATTTTTCTTCAGAAAATAAAAAATGGTTTTTCATTGGTGCAATCGTATTTGCTCTGGCGTCTCTGAATAAGTACAATTTTGTCTTTTTGTTGATTGGTGTTTTTCCGGCAATTTTGCTAACAGAACAACGCAAAATTTACACCAGGAAAGAATTATATCTAGCTGGCGTTTTGGGATTTTTACTGGTGTTGCCAAATCTTTTATGGCAATACAACAACTCCTTTCCCGTCTTTCATCATCTCAAGGAATTAGCCGACACGCAGTTAGTCAATGTAAATAGATTCGATTTTTTCAAGGGACAATTACTCTTCTATATTGGCTCATTATTCGTTATCGTTTTTGGACTTTTTGCATTGTTGTCTTATTCTCCATTCAAAAAATATAGATTTTTCTTTTGGGCAATAATATTCACGCTGGCTGTTTTTGCTTACTTAAAAGCAAAAGATTACTACGCAATTGGAATCTATCCTATTTATATTGCTTTCGGTTCTGTTTATCTGGGGTATCTTTTAGAATCTGGCTGGAAGAAATATTTACAGCCAATTGCAATTGCCATACCTCTTTTGCTCTTTATACCTATTTACAAAATTGTGTTTCCAAATAACAGTCCGCAATACACTGTGGAACATTCTGAACCTTATAAAAAATTTGGACTGCTTCATTGGGAAGATGGAAAAGACCATGAACTGCCACAGGACTTTGCTGATATGCTTGGTTGGAAAGAGTTAGCTGAAAAGATTGATAAAATTTATAGTAAGCTTCCAAACAAAGAACAAACAATTATTATAACGGATAATTACGGTCAAGCCGGAGCCATAAATTACTATTCTAAAAACAAGCAGATTAAAGCCGTTTCATTCAACGCCGACTATATTAATTGGTTCGAGCTTGAAAATAAAATTGACAACTTGATAAGAGTTAAAGAGTTTGACGGAAGTCAAGATGAATTAAAAGAAACGAGTCCGTTTTTTGAAACTTCTATTTTAGCAGACTCAATTACAAACACATTAGCAAGAGAATATAAAACTAGAATTTTTATTTTCAGTAAAGCAAAAATCGACATCAACAAGAGGCTTAAAACGGAAGTAGAAGATTTGAAAAACTTTAAAAGTAATAACGATTAATCAAAATTATGTAACACTTTTCGCGCTGTAAATAAGGAATTTTGCTTTTATGAAAAAGTATATCCTTATCCTCAGCATTTTTATATTTCTGACTTCTTGTAAACACGAAAAACCTGTGATGCATAAAAAAGATGCGCCAACGCGAGTAAAACCTAAATCATTTGGCTATCATTTTGAAAAATCCAAAAGTTGGTTGGCATCAAATGACAGTTCTAAAATCCTGATAGTTCTCGCAGCTAACAGAACTGACAGAGCCAATATTGCCAAAATGGATTCCATCATAGTTCCCAAAGATTTGACCGGAGATATCGCATACTACCTTCCATTTCCTTTTGAAGTTGCTGCGCTGAATGATGTTAGCAAAATCATACTCTTTTCGTATGCAACACAAACTTTCGCCACTTATGAATATGGTTATTTAATTCGAACCGGCCCAACAAACATGGGACGAAAAGCGGATAAAACTCCAACTGGATTATTTTTTACCAACTGGAAAGCAGAAAAAACAACCAGCACTTTTAACGACGAATGGGATTTAAAATGGAATTTTAATGTCGCCAACAAATTAGGTGTCGGCTGGCATCAATATGAGTTGCCGGGTTATCCTGCCTCACACTCTTGCCTTCGACTTCAGGAAAGAGATGCAAAATATCTTTATGACTGGGCTGATGAATGGATTTTACAGGACAAACAAACCGTTAAACTAAAAGGAACTCCGTTAATTATTTTTGGAAGTTATGATTTTGATGCACCGAAGCCTTGGCTTAAACTCGTTAATAGACCAAAAGCTTTAAACTTCTCTGAAAATACAATTGAAAAAGAGGTTAAGCCCTTTTTAACCAAAATACTGGAGGAACAGCAAAAAAGAGAAAATTCCAAATAATTCTTTTCTACATGCCAGACCAATAGAGGACATTAAATTTATGACCGTCCGGATCTGCAAAACAAAATGTATAACCTTGTTCATAAGGTTGTGGTTCTGATATAATTTTTCCGCCGGCCAAATGTACTTTTTCACGCCATTCGTCTACCTTTTCCTTGCTGTCAGCCTGAAGCGAAAATATAACTTCACTTTGGCCTTCCCAATTTCCGATGCCTCCATTACCATCATCTTTTACTCTGGAAGGAATAAAGAAATTGATGATAAAGTTGTTGTTGGCAAAAGTAAAACTGGCAATTTCTGATGAACTCATATTATCATTGGATCTGAATCCAAGACTGTTGTAGAATTTACGTATCCTTTCGAGATTAGTGGAGGCCAGATTAGCCCATATCATTTTAGTTTCCATAGCATTCAATTTTTTGATTAACAGAAAACTAAATTAAGGATTTAAAGAATGAGATTGTTGTATTTAAATTGGAAAAGCTTATATGTTTACAGCTTGGTAATTTGTTGTCTGTTTCTGGTATTTATTATTATAGAAGCTCTGTTTGCTCCATTAATGTTTAATACAAGTACTTCCTGCGCTTCGATGTTTATGGGATTAATCAAATAGTGTTGGAGATTCTCAATCAGCATATCATCAACCATAACATTCACCGCTTTGACATTGCGTAAAGATTCATTTTCCAATTTAATGGTATCAACAAGCTTTTCTAAAGTGATTAATCCGATTTGATTTTGAGTTTTAGTTTGTTCAGTCTGCGAATATGTAACTATAGAAACTAATATCAATAACAGGGTAAGGGCTCTCTTTTTCATAATCTTTGATTTGAGGTTGTTTAACAGGAACTAAATTAAAGATTAAATGAGTTTGAATTGTTCTATTTAAACCGAAAAAAGTTATATGGTTACAATTAAACGACTAACGACAAAAAATTAGAATTGCAGTTGTTATATAAACCTAAATGTCCCAAAAAAAGAATTCCGAATAAATTAAAAGAATATAATAATATCTTGCTGAATAAGCATAATTAACATTATTTTTATAATCGCCTAACGCCTGTTTGTTAAACCAACCCATGAAAAAAGTCCTTAGTTATTGCTATAAATTATTGCCATTCAAAAAAGAATTCTGTTTCGTTTTAATAAAAATAGTTTCGCCAAATAAAAAAGTCTACCGAAATCTAAACTTTGACGGCGTATTTACAGTAAAAGTGGATGACAAAAAGAGTTTCAAGATTCAAAATTACGAATACTTGTTTATTGAAAACTGTCTATTCTGGAAAGGGCTTTATGGCGAATGGGAAAAAAATTCATTAAAAATATGGTCTGCTTTAGCCAAAGAATCTGAGTATATTTTTGATGTTGGCGCCAACACAGGAGTTTATTCCCTATTGGCAAAATGCATTAATCCAACTTCAACAGTTTATGCCTTTGAGCCTGTTGACAGAATCTACAAAAAATTAAATCATAACATCAAATTAAACGGATACGACATTCTTACTTGTAACCATGCTGTTTCAAACAAGAATGGAGAATCAATTTTGTACGATCACGATACTGCTCATACTACAACTGCTAGTCTTACGAGTCTACCGGGAGAAAACAACTCAAAGACAATTCCTCAAAAGGTCGTTTTAACCACACTCGACTCATTCATAAAACAAAATGCAATTCCCCGAATCGATTTGGTAAAAATTGATGTGGAAACTTTTGAAGTAGAAGCGTTGGAGGGATTTCAGGAAAATTTAAACAAGTTCAAACCAACCTTGCTGATTGAGGTTCTTAACGAAACCATTGCAGATGGCATAACAAAACTAATTGCCAATATTGATTATGAACTTTACAGCATTAATGAAATTACCGGATTCACCAAAGTAGATAAAATTTGTCGGAACAACTCTTTTAACTACTTAATCTGCACTTCGGATGTATCCAAACGTATTGGACTGAAAGCACTGGCAAAAATTGATTAAAACTAAAATTTCTTACACCTATTAAACTATAAGAAATCTAAATTCTAAAATCAACAATCTTCAATCTACATTCTTTATCTTTGTACCGCAAAAAAAATTGATAATGGAATCAATCATAGATAACAATTTACCCGTTGGCAAGCCAAAATGGCTAAAAGTAAAATTGCCTATCGGTCAAAAATATTCTGAACTTCGTGGCTTAGTTGACAAATACAAACTCAACACTATTTGTGCTTCAGGCAGTTGTCCAAATATGGGCGAATGCTGGGGCGAAGGAACTGCAACCTTTATGATTTTGGGGAATATCTGTACGCGTTCATGTGGTTTTTGTGGTGTAAAAACCGGGCGCCCTGAAACGGTAGATTGGGATGAACCTGAAAAGGTGGCGCGTTCAATCAAAATCATGAAAATAAAACACGCCGTGGTTACCAGTGTTGACCGTGACGATTTAAAAGATATGGGTTCTATTATTTGGTTAGAAACCGTTCAGGCCATTCGCAGAATGAATCCTGAAACGACTTTAGAAACACTAATTCCGGACTTTCAAGGTGTAGAAAGAATCATCGACAGAATTGTAGAAGCCAATCCGGAAGTTGTATCACACAACGTGGAAACCGTTCGACGTTTGACACGTGAAGTTCGTATTCAGGCGAAATATGACAGAAGCTTAGCAGTTTTGAAATATCTGAAAGACAGTGGAATTCGCAGAACCAAATCGGGCATTATGCTTGGTCTTGGCGAAACCGAAGAAGAAGTGATTCAAACCATGCGCGATTTGCGTGACCAAAATGTAGATATCGTAACCATTGGTCAATACTTACAACCAAGCAAAAAACATTTGCCTGTAAAAGAATTCATTACGCCTGAGCAATTTGAGAAATACGAAAAACTGGGCAAGGAAATGGGATTCCGTCATGTAGAAAGTGGCCCGTTAGTGCGTTCGTCTTATCACGCAGAAAAACATATTCTTTAAAAAAGTAATTAGTAAATAGTGATTAGTAATTAGCTTTTTATGGAAAAGACAAAAATTGCCATCAACGGTTTTGGACGTATCGGAAGAAATCTTTTCCGATTGCTGCTCAATCATCCTTCGATTGAAGTGGTTGCCATCAATGATATTGCCGATAACAAAACCATGGCGCATTTGATAAAATATGACAGCATTCATGGCGTTTTACCATTCGAAGTTTCCGCTGATGATAAATCAATAATCGTAGATGGAAAACCGTATTTGTTTTTTCACGAAAGTGAGATTTCAAATCTTAAATGGGATTCATTAGACATTGATTTTGTGGTTGAAAGCACAGGGAAATACCACACTTTTCAAGACATCAACAAACATATTCTGGCTGGCGCCAAAAAAGTAATTCTCTCAGCGCCATCTGAAGTTCCCGAAATTAAAACTGTAGTTCTTGGTGTAAACGAAAATATTTTGGACGGAAGCGAAAACATAGTTTCCAATGCCAGTTGTACAACCAATAATGCCGCACCAATGATAAAAATCATTGACGAATTATGTGGGATTGAACAAGCCTATATCACAACCGTACATTCTTACACAACCGACCAAAGTTTACACGATCAGCCGCACAAAGATTTGCGTCGTGCTCGTGGTGCCAGTCAATCAATCGTGCCAACTACAACTGGAGCGGCAAAAGCGTTGACTAAAATCTTCCCTGAAATGGAAGGAAAAATTGGCGGAAGTGGCATTCGCGTTCCTGTTCCAGATGGTTCTTTGACTGATATCACCTGTTATGTAAAAAAAGAAGTTACTATTGAAGAAATCAATGAAGCTTTCAAAAAAGCATCACAATCATCACTCAAAGGAATTCTTGATTATACCGAAGATCCAATAGTTTCTGTAGATATTATTGGCAATAGAAACTCTTGTCTTTTTGATGCTCAACTGACTTCTGTCATTGGCAAAATGGTAAAAGTTGTAGGCTGGTATGACAACGAAATTGGCTACTCTTCCCGAATAATTGATTTAATACTTCTGTTGAAAAAATAATTTACCTACTTTTAGCATCATAATCTTATTGGCCTCATTAATGAAATGGATTTGGATTTTCATATTTATTCCTATTGCCTTTTTTGGGCAAAAAATGTCAATAAAAAAAATTGACAGCACTGCCTATTATATTCAGTTGGCCAATTTCAATAAAAAAACAAACAACTACAAATCTGCTCTTGTTTTTTCTCAGAGAGCCTACAATTATGCGAAACTTCATAACAACGTAAAAGGAAAAGCAGACGCTTTATTCTTTCTTGGCACAACTTATTTTGATTTAAAAAAATTTAACGACGCCTTAGAGTCATTTTCAAATAGCGCCGATTTATACAGTCAACTTATACCATCAACAGATTATGCCTTTTGTTACTATAACATTGGCCTCTGCTATATGAGTCTGGAAGAATTTGACAAAGCAGAGGATAATTTTGATAAAGCTGAATCCATCTATAATTTATTAAAGATTGATGCTTCACCGTTTATGAATCTGCAAAAAGGGATTTTGTACAAAAACAATGGCAAGACAGAATTGGCCTCCAAGTTGTTTAATGAAATAATTTCAAAAGACGATTCGAGAGATGTTTTTAAAACCAAGGCCGAAGCTTTGTACCAACTGGGAACAATAGAAGAAAACATGGAACATTACAATTTAAGTGTTAACTATTTGAGCAGAGCATTATTGTTGAGTATAAGAGACAAGAATTTGGATCAAAAAGTAAAGATTCTATTGGATTTGAGTAAATCCTATGAAAAATTGCTTGACTTAAAAAAATCCTATAATTATCTAAAAGAGCACTTGGCGTTAAAAGACAGCCTTTCTCATTTGTACAATAAAAAATTAAATGCAAATGACTATGTGAGTTTTAAGGAAAGTGAGCGAATAAAAGCCATTGATCAAATGACAAAAGAAAATGAAACACAACAAAAAACCAACAAATTCGCTAAGCTTATCAGTATTTTGGCAATTGCGTTGATTACGATTCTGTCGCTTTTGAGTTTGTCATTGTATAAAAATAACATCATCAGAACGCAATCAAACAATACATTAAAAGAGAAAAACTTCGAACTGCAAATTGCTAAAGACAATGCTGAAAAAGCGTCAAAAGCAAGAGCTGAATTTTTATCAACCGTAAGCCATGAACTTCGAACGCCACTGAATGCTATCAACGGAATAACACATTTATTGATTGAAGATAATCCTAAGCAAAATCAGGTGCATTACTTGAATTCTTTGAAGTTTTCGGGGAATTACCTGTTGACATTCATCAATGAAATTCTGGAAATCAACCGAATTGAGTCGAACAATATCGAAATTGAATATATCGATTTTGATATCAAACAACTGCTGCTGGACATTCAAAATACGATGCTGGAAATTGCATCAAAAAATAACAATAAATTTACCTTAGAAATAGATCCAGATGTTCCCGTAATGCTGCTTGGAGATCCAACTAAGCTGTCGCAAATATTTATCAATTTGATTAATAACGCATTGAAATTCACTAAAAATGGTGAAGTCAAAGTGACTGCTAAAGTAGTGGAAAGCGGTGAAGATTATTCCAGGATAAATTTTGCGATTAGCGATACCGGAATCGGAATTCCAGAAGACAAACAGGAAACCATCTTTGAAAGTTTCTCACAAGGTTCTATTGAAATCAACAGAAAATATGGCGGAACCGGTTTAGGATTGACGATTGTTAAAAAAGTAGTTGATTTGTTAGGCGGAGAAATCAACTTAAAAAGCGAAGTCGGCGTTGGAACTACTTTTGATTTTGAATTGAATCTACAGCATGGCACCAAAGAAATTGTAGTTGAAAAAGAGAAATTGTATTCGGATGAAATACTTGTTGGCAAAAAGATTTTGGTTGTTGAAGACAATAAAATCAATCAGATGATAACCAAAAAAATGCTCGAGAAAAAACAGATTATATGCCAGATTATTGACAATGGTGAAGAAGCTGTTGAAATGCTCAGCAAAGAAAATGATTTCGATTTAGTCCTGATGGATGTTCATTTGCCAGGCATAAATGGCACCATTGCCACAGAGAGAATCCGGGAATATGACACCAAGAAACCAATCATTGCACTGACAGCAATTTCCTTAAATGAAAATAGGGAGATACTGATGTCCTTTGGCATGACTGATGTAATCACCAAACCTTTTGAACCTGAAAATTTCTATAAAATTATTGCAGCGAATTTGGGTTAGAACTGAAGAATTAATTCTTTGATTAATTTTCTAACATGAGGCTCTGCTTTTGCTGCAGCTTTTAGAACTTCATCGTGGCTAACGTCTTCCATTGCAGTCTCGACATCGCCCATATCCGTAATTACAGATAATCCAAAGCATTCGATTCCCATGTGTCGGGCAACAATAACTTCAGGAACGGTTGACATTCCAACGCAATCAGCACCGAGGATTTTTACCATTTTATACTCTGCAAAAGTTTCAAATGTTGGGCCTTGCAAACCAAGATAAACGCCATCAAAAACGGTAATGTTATTTTCAACCGCAATTGCTTTTGCTTTTTGGATCATGTCTTTATTGTAAGCTTCATTCATGTTCAAAAATCTTGGTCCAAAACGCTCATCGTTTTTTCCATGTAACGGATGTTCCGGAAAGAAATTGATATGATCTTTGATAACCACGACTGAACCTACTTCATAATCAGAATTTACGCCACCTGAAGCATTTGAAACTACCAATTTAGTTACACCGAGATATTTCATCACACGAACAGGAAACGTTACCTGCTTCATATCATAACCCTCATAAAAATGAAAGCGTCCCTGCATTGCCATAACTTTTTTATCTCCGATTGTTCCAAAAACCAAAGCGCCTTTGTGACCCTGAACTGTTGAAACAGGAAAATTCGGAATTTCATTATAAGGCAATGTAAATTCGATATTGATATCGTCAGTAAAACTTCCTAATCCGGAACCTAGAATAACACCATACTCTGGTGTGAAATTGGTTTTTTCTTTAATATAATTAACGGTTTCCTGTACAAGTTCCCACATAGTTTAAAATTGTTTGGTCAAAAGTCTCCTGATTGCTCACAAATTTACTTTTGATTGGTAAATAATATAATTGCGCTTTTAAAATTTTAGCATCCAAACGTACAAAATCTTTTTCAGTTGTGATGATGATTTTGTCTTCTGCTTTGCTTTTTATCAATAAAATTTCGCTTTCGCTAAAATGATGATGATCCGAAAATGTCATAATTTCATCAGTATCAGCTTGTAAAAATTCGAAAAATGGTTTTGGTTTCGCGATTCCGGCAAGTACTATTTTTTGTTTTGATTTTAAATCACTAACCGTTAAACTTTCGGAATCGTTATAGACTTTATCATCATAAACAATACTGTGGAAAAAGATAGGCATGTCAACGTCTAGTTTCTTTTTGATATTTTCCTGTTCGATTCCAGTAATGCTTGGCGGACATTTGGTTACTATAATCAAGTTCGCTCGTTTTGCTCCTTTGCTGCTTTCGCGAAGGTTTCCTGTAGGCAATATATAATCATCACAAAACAAATCATCATAAGCCGTCAAAAGAATATAAAATCCTGCTTTCACTTTGCGGTGCTGAAAAGCATCATCCAATAAAATAATTTCCGGTTTTGTTTTTTGTTTTAATAATTGTTCGATTCCGTTTCGTCTGTCGGCATCAACTGCAACCTGAATATCTGGGAATTTTTTATAATACTGAAAAGGTTCATCGCCAAGAATTTCAGCATTTGAAGAAGCATCAGCCAAAACAAAACCTTCTGATTTTCGTTTGTAACCCCGACTTAAAGTCGCTACTTTATAATTGGGAGAAAGCAGCCGGATTAAATACTCAATCTGTGGTGTTTTTCCTGTGCCGCCAACACTCAAATTTCCAACGGCAATAACCGGAATATCGAAGGAATACGATTTCAGAATACCTTTATCATAAAGATAATTTCTTAAAGAAGTGATAAAACCATACAATATGGCAAAAGGAAAGAGTAATTTTCGCAACAAATTCATCTAACAAATATAAAAATATAAGCCACGAATACACGAATGTTTTTAATTTTGATGTGAAACATTTTATCTTTGAAAAGTTTATATTTTAAATTATTCGTGAATTCGTGGCACAACTATGAAAACATTATACCTTTTAATCATTGCTTTTTTTATAAATACAGCAGCTGTTTTTTCTCAGGAAACAGACAATGCTGCTATTCTGAAAATAATCTTTTCCAAATACTATAAAGACGAAAAAATAATTGCCAAAGGAAGATTGCAATTGTTAAGTTTTTATTGCAGAAAAGCACCAAACAACGAGGAAGTTTTGGAAGTAATTTCAAAAAGCGATTTACTCAAAAACAATAAAGCCGAAATCAAAAAGCAAATCGATATTACTGTTGATGAAGATTGGTCTGCAGCTTATAATATGTTGTTTGACAATCAAAATCAGTATCTAAAAAGCAAAGTTAACGACTGTTTGTCTTTGGAAGAATTTCAGGCAGATTATGCAAAACATGGCGAAAACAACCAGCGTTTGATGATTATCAGCAAACCTATTTATTTTGGAGATGGAAATAATGCTTTAGTAAAAGTTGCATTCTACAGAAGCATTGAGCACAATAGTGGCAGTTACTTATTACTCGAAAAAGTAAACGGCATTTGGACGATAAAAGACTATTTAAACAAATGGGCGACTTAAATAGTTGGCAGTCCCGATAGCTATCGGGAGTTTTTAAAATTAAAACAATACATTCGTGCATTCGTGGCTACAAAAGATACTGAAATAAATTCAGCATAATATGAAAATAAAAGAAATACTCTCAATCTTAGAAGAAATGGCGCCTTTGGCGTATGCCGAAGACTTTGACAATGTTGGCTTACTAGTAGGAAATCAGGAAAATGAATCGAAAGGAATTCTCGTTTGCCACGATGCTTTAGAAAATGTTATCGACGAAGCTGTTGCCAAAAAATGCAATTTGGTCGTGTGCTTCCATCCTATTATCTTTTCGGGATTAAAGAAAATTACGGGTAAGAATTATGTGGAACGTGCAGTTCTGAAAGCCATCAAAAACGATATTGCGATTTATGCTGTTCACACGGCTTTGGACAATCACAAAGATGGTGTAAACAAAATTTTCTCTAATGCTTTAGGTTTGACAAATACCAAGATTTTGGTTCCAAAACAAAACTTCATTCAAAAACTTGTTACCTATACCGTTCCGAAAAATGCTTATGTGTTGCGTAATGCATTATTCGCTGCAGGCGCAGGAACCATCGGAAATTACGACAACTGCAGTTTTAATTCTGAAGGATTCAGCACTTATCTGGGCAATGAAGAAAGCAATCCAACTGTTGGAATAAAAGGCGAACTAACACAAACAGATGAAATTAAAATTGAAGTCGTTTTTGAAAAACATCTGCAATCAAAAATGGTAAAAGCATTGTTTGCCAATCATGTTTATGAAGAAGTGGCTTACGAGATTTATGACACACAAAATAAACATCAGAATATTGGTTTGGGAATGATTGGTGAACTCGAAAAACCAATGAGTGAAACCGAATTTTTAGCCTTCGTAAAAGACAAAATGCAGTGCGGCGGAATTCGTCACAGCGCTTTGCGTGGAAAACCTATTCAGAAGGTTGCTGTGCTTGGCGGTTCGGGAAGTTTTGCGATAAAGAACGCGATTCTGGAAAATGCTGATGTTTTTTTGACTGCCGATTTGAAGTATCACAACTTCTACGAAGCTGAAAATCAGATTGTTTTAGCAGACATTGGGCACTTTGAAAGTGAAAGATTTACAAAAAATTATATTGTTGATTTTCTTAAGAAAAAAATCCCTAATTTTGCAGTCAATTTTTCGGAAGAAA
>NZ_JBDSMB010000199.1:0-4340 GCF_039916025.1 Flavobacterium sp. | reverse complement strand
TCAACGCACCCAAATCTCCATAAGTGCTTCCACGAACGAATTGATTTAAATCAATTACATTTTGAACGGTTCCTTTACCATAAGACTGTTTGCTTCCAATGATTACACCACGTTTGTAGTCCTGAATTGCTGCTGCTAAAATCTCTGAAGCAGAAGCAGAAAATTCATTAATCATAACCACTAATGGGCCGTCCCATTGTACTTTCGCATCTCTGTCATACAAGACTTCTTTTTTTCCAGCTGCTGATTTAATCTGAACAATTGGTCCCTGGTCAATAAATAATCCGGCAATATCTACAACGGTTTTTAAAGAACCTCCTCCATTATCCCTAACATCCATAACGATACCTTGAACTCCTTCTTTTTTCAATCGCTCTACTTCTATCGCTACATCTTTTCCGGCATCACGACTGTTTTGATCTTCAAAATCAATATAGAATTTTGGTAAATAAATTATCCCATATTTAAATCCATCTTTCTCTACAACGCTTGATTTTACATAAGTTTCTTCAATTTCTACTTCGTCGCGAATAATGGTAATAACTTTGATTGATCCATCCGTTTTCTTAACGGTCAAACGAACTTCTGTGCCTTTTGGTCCCTTTATTTTTTTGACAACATCGTCTAAACGCATTCCCACAACATCAACAGGTTCTCCATCAGCTTGAGCAACTTTTAAAACTATATCTCCCGATTCAAGCTCTTTCCCTCTCCAGGCTGGCCCACCGGAAATTAACTCTGTAATTTCGGTAAAGTCATTTTTCTTTTGCAAACGAGCTCCAATTCCTTCTAATTTCCCGCTCATACTAACATCAAATTTTTCTTTTTCGCTTGGCGCGAAATAAGAAGTATGCGGGTCAAAACGAGAAGCTATAGCATTCACATAAATTGAAAACCAATCTTCTCTATCAAGGTCTTTTATGAAATTGAAATTGTCATTCAAAGAATTTAATGTGCTTTCTCTAGTTTCTTTTTCTAATTGCTCATAAGTTTTTGGCGCTTGGTTTTTTCTTTTCTCCACATCTGAAATAAATTTCTTTTCTAATTCAGGTGTAAGTTTGTCGCCTTGATTTTCTCTAAAGTCTTTTAATTTTTCTTCTAAAGTTTTGTTCTTGTCTTTAGCTAAATCTTCTTCTAATTTTTGCTTTTCAACTAATGAGGACAACGTAGATAATTTTACTTGCTGACGCCATCTTTCTTTTAGTTCTTCAACATTTTTCGAAAATGGCAATTTCTCGTAATCTGTATTTATAGATTCTAATTTTTTGTAATCAAATGGTTTTTCTAAAGCCAATTTATAATAAGCTTTACTTTCTTCCATTCTTTGCATTAATCGGGTGTATGTCAAATCAAAAAAGGTCAAATCTTTGTTTTTAATTTGGTCATCTATTTGAGTTTCATACTTGGCAAATTCATCAATATCGGATTGCAAAAAGAATCGTTTAGAAGGATCTAATGCATTCAGATAATCTTTGTAGACACCTTTTGAAAAGGTATCATCTATAGCTGCCGGATTGTAATGTCCTTTTTCGATAACAAAAGTCAATAATTCTATCAACATTTTATCTTTCTCAGGGTCGGAAGATTTCTCCTGCGTAAAACTTCTAATAGCTTTCTCAATTGGTACAAAACTCAAAAGTGCCAAAGACAAGGCACCCACTATCATAAGTATTTTATAGTTCCTTTTCATATATTGAATTATTTTATTCATTAATTATTGGTCTAAAGTAAACAAAAAACTATGCCACGAATTTCTAATCGAGATAAATTTTTGTTAAAAATCGTTATTCTCAGTGATTTACATCGCATGCAGGTTCAAAGTTATGAAAATGCTGTTATACAAATCTTAAAAATAGTTTAATTTTGCCTTAACATAAGTCGCACAAAATTTGTGCTGGTTACATAAATTCAAAAAATGACCATCAAACCTACCATTTTAATTACAAATGATGACGGCATAAATGCTCCGGGAATTCGCGCTCTAATTGCCGTTATGGCAGAAATTGGCGATGTGATTGTTGTGGCTCCTGATAGTCCGCAGAGCGCTATGGGACATGCAATTACAATCAACAACACTTTGTATCTGGACAAAGTTTCGGCCGAAAATTCTGCTATAACAGAATACAGCTGTTCCGGAACCCCGGTAGATTGTGTAAAATTAGCAGTGAATGAAATTCTGAAAAAGAAACCCGATTTATGTGTTTCAGGAATCAATCATGGTTCAAATTCTTCGATTAATGTTATTTATTCCGGCACAATGAGCGCAGCTGTCGAGGCCGGAATTGAAGGAATTCCCGCTATTGGTTTTTCTTTATTGGATTATGACTGGAACGCCGATTTTGAACAAATAAAACCTTATATCAAAAAAATAGCCTTAGAAGTTTTAGCAAAAAAACTATCAGAAGGAACTGTTTTGAATGTTAATTTTCCAAAGCTAAAATTTGAAAAAATTAAAGGAATCAAGATTTGCCGTCAGGCGAAAGCAATCTGGATGGAGAAATTTGACAAACGAAAAACACCTTTTGGTAAAGATTATTATTGGCTTTCAGGTGAATTTGTAAACCTTGATAAAGGTGAAGATACCGACGAATGGGCACTTTCTAATGGTTATATTTCCATAGTTCCGGTGCAGTTTGATTTGACGGCGCATCATGCAATTCAACAATTAAATTCCTGGGATTTATAAATTTATAAATAATGGCACGAGCAACAGCGACTGCATTTTACACCAATAAAAAATAAACACGCGTAAAATGAAATACTACATTATAGCTGGCGAAGCTTCGGGAGATTTACACGGTTCAAATTTGATGAAAGCACTTTACAAAGAAGATACTTCAGCCGATATTAGATTTTGGGGTGGCGATTTGATGCAAAATGTTGGTGGAACTTTAGTAAAACATTATCGTGAATTAGCGTTTATGGGTTTTGCAGAAGTAGCGATGAACTTAAAAACTATTCTGAATAACATCAAAATTTGTAAAGCCGACATTGAAAAATTTAATCCAGATGTGATTATTTTTATTGATTATCCGGGTTTCAACATGCGAATTGCCAAATGGGCAAAATTAAAAGGCATCAAAACTCATTATTATATTGCGCCTCAAATTTGGGCATGGAAAGAAAACCGTATAAAAGCTGTAAAAAGAGATTTTGACAAACTGTTTGTCATTCTTCCTTTTGAAAAAGATTTTTTTGAGGTCAAGCATCATTTTCCTGTTGATTTTGTTGGTCATCCTTTAATTGATGCAATTCATAACAGAATAAAAACAGATGAAGCAACTTTTAGAAAAGATAATAATCTAGACGAAAAACCCATTATTGCAATACTTCCCGGAAGCCGTAAACAGGAAATTTCGAAAATGCTAAGCGTTATGTTGAGCATAGTGAGTGATTTTCCTGAATATCAATTCGTAATTGCCGGCGCACCAAGTCAGGAATATCATTTTTACAAACAATTTTTGACAACCAAAAACGTCAAATTCATTTCGAATAAAACGTATGACTTATTAAGTATTGCAACAGCAGCATTGGTAACTTCCGGAACAGCAACTTTGGAAACTGCCTTATTCAAAGTGCCCGAAGTTGTTTGTTATAAAGGAAGTTGGGCGTCCTATCAAATTGCCAAAAGGATAATTACCTTAAAGTATATTTCGTTAGTGAATTTGATTATGGATGAAGAAGTTGTGACAGAACTTATTCAGGATAAATTCAATTCACAAAACTTAAAAAAAGAGCTTTCTAAATTATTTGAAGAAAACCATAGAAAAGCACTGTTAAAAAAATATGATGCGCTTGAAACTAAGCTTGGTGGCATTGGCGCGAGTGAAAAAACAGCTAAAAAAATCGTTAAAGTGTTAAAAAATTTGGTTTAAGTGCATAAAAGATTATATTTGTAAACCAGACTTATTAAATGACAAACAAACTTAAAATAGCTCTTTTTTCAATTATATGTAGCGGCAGTTCCTTTGCCGCCAATACAATCAGACATGATATTTTAACTGAAATTAGTTCTTACAGTAATTTGGTGAAAGAATCTAATACCGATCCAAAGAAAAAAGATACTAAAAATAAATATCCACTTAACGATAAAAATGCAACTGATATTTTTATTGAAGAGGATACCAATAGTTACCTTGCCGACCAGCTTACCAATGTAGCTTCAGATAATTTAGGAACAGTTTATCGTGCTGGCGGAACAACTTCATCAGGTTTTGATTGCTCTGGTTTAATGTATTTTACTTTTAAAAAGTTTGACATTACACTTCCACGTTCTTCATACGAAATGGCTGAAGCCGGAAAACAAATTGACATCAACAATGCTAAAAAAGGAGATTTAA
>NZ_JBDSMB010000198.1:0-7775 GCF_039916025.1 Flavobacterium sp. | reverse complement strand
CCTGGCATTTCAGCTTCTGCTAATTCAATTTCTTTTCTTCCCCAAGCTGCAAGTGAAATATCTTTCACTTTAAAAGCTACATAAGGTAATGTTTGTGTACTCATCTATTATGTATATTTGTTTTTTTAATTTCGGTGCAAAATTACATAATAAGAAAGAATTAAAAAAGTGTTTTTTGCTTTTTTATGATTTGTTTAGCCACTTAATTTTCTGAAATACAAACAGATAATTTAAAATTTGAATGCCACTACTAAAAATCATAACGTTAAACGATTACACTCAGTTGTTGGTTTGGAAAATAACCGAAACCTTTGATGAACTTTTTCAGAGCGTTGCGTTGAAAGATGTTTCTTTGGCAAGAGTTGACAATATGAAAGCTGAAAGTCACCAAAAAGGGTTTTTAGGTGTCAGAAGATTGTTGATGGAAGCGGGTTATACCGATTTTGATTTGTATTATGATGAGTTTGGGAAACCACATCTCAATGACGGAAAGCATATTTCTATCTCTCATTCCAATGATTTTTCGGTAATAGTTTTGAGTGATGTAAACATTGGTGCCGACTTAGAAATCCTAAAAGACAAAACACTAAAACTGGCTCCAAGATTTATGGATGTTTCGCATTTGGAAAATCTGAGCAAGGAAGATGAACTGATAAAAGCAACTGTGGTTTGGGGAATCAAAGAATCTGTTTTTAAGATTAAGAATGAAATCGGAATCAGCTTTAAAGATCATATTTTTGAAGATGATTTTATGCTGGAAGACAAAAAATGCACTGTCGAATTGCGCTTTAATAATAAGATAGAATACTTCGATATCCTTTTTGATTTTATCGAAAATTATGTTTTTGTTTGTACGTTTGAAAAGAAAATAAATATGTAAAGCCACGAATTCACGAATAAATTTAAAGGGTAAAATAAAAAATATTCGTGCATTCGAGGCAAAAAAATAAAAATGGAAATCTACCAGGAAATACTTAATTCTAAAACACAAAATAAAAAGCTTCTCGCGATTCTTCTTGACCCAGATAAGTTGGATTTAAGTTCAATTGAGACTCTAATATCAAAAATAAATCAATCTCCGGCAACGCATATTTTTGTTGGTGGAAGTTCGTTTAACGGAAATCATTTGGATGAAATCATTATCACATTAAAATCAAAAATCAAATTACCAATCTTGCTTTTCCCGGGAAATCCATCACAAATTTCAGCAGAAGCGAACGGAATTTTGTTTCTGATGCTGCTTTCAGGAAGAAATCCGGATTATTTGGTAGAACATCAAATCAACGCCGTTCCGATTCTGGAAAAAACCAATCTTGAGATTATTTCTACGGGATACATTTTAATAGAAAGTGGCGCCGAAACGGCTGTTGAAAGAGTTAGTAAAACCAAACCGTTGTCAAAAAATAATGCTGAATATATTGCCCAAACCGCAAAAGCAGGCGAATTAATCGGCAACAAAATTATCTATCTCGAGGCGGGAAGCGGCGCACAAAATGCTGTTCCGCCCGAAATCATAAAAACCGTTTCGAATAGAATTTCAGTTCCGTTGTTTGTTGGCGGCGGCATTCGTTCCAAAAAACAAATCGACGAAGCGTTCACTGCTGGAGCCGATTTGGTAGTTATTGGAACAGCGTTTGAAAATGATATAAATTTTTTTCAAAACAAATCCCAAATCCCAAATCCCAAATCCCAAATCCCAAATTTAAATGTTCCAATTCCTATTTGACCAATATAAAAATGCCTCAACAACCCAAATAACTTTGGAGTTTTTGGCTTTTGTATTCGGAATAGCGAGCGTTTATTATGCCAAAAAGGAGAATATTTTAGTTTATCCAACTGGATTAATTGCGACAGTGATAACAGTTTATTTATTGTATCAGGCAAAATATTATGGCGACATGACCATGAACTTCTATTATTCTGTCATGAGCATTTATGGTTGGTACAAATGGGCAAAAAGTAAAAACGAACCCGATTTAGAAATTACAAGAACTACAAAACGTGAAAAAATTATAGGTGTAGGATTGTTTGTGTTAACTATGATTATCACTTATTTTGTTTACGTTTTTTTCGATTACACCCTTGAAGTTCCTAATTATATTGATATTTTTACATCCGGTATTTTTTTCACGGCAATGTGGTATATGGCATTGAAGAAAATCGAAAACTGGACTTTGTGGATTATTGGCGATTGCATCGTAGTTCCTTTGTTTGCTTACAGAGGTTTAGGAATGCTTTCATTACAATACATAATCTTCACAATTTTAGCAATAATGGCTTATTTAGAATGGAAGAAAACGCTACAACAAAAAACAGTTTAATAAAACAGCACGATTTTACTGAAGCAGATTTTGCACAAATCAAAGCTTTGGGCATTTCTTTGGATAAAATTGAAGCTGAACTTTTGTTGTTTCAATTGGGAATACCAAAGATTGCACTCGAAAAGCCCGCGACTATAAATGATGGTATCCTAAAATTATCGAATGAAGATTTTCAAAAATCTGCCGATTTTTTTGATTCAAAAAAGAATGAATTAAAACTCAAAAAATTCGTTCCGGCTTCGGGCGCAGCGAGCAGAATGTTTAAGTTCTTAAACGAGTTTATCAATGATTTCGACCATGAAAATGAAACTATTAATGCTTATATCAACAGAAAGAAAGACAAAAATCTGCCAACATTTTTAGCCGGAATCGAGAAGTTTCCATTCTATGAAAAGATAAAAACCAAATTAAAAGAGCTGTACCCGGATTATTATTCCTTGGAAAGCCATGAGAAGAGTTACCGGTTCATTAAAGCAATGTTGTCGCCTGAACATTTTGATTTTTGCAATAAACCAAAAGGCGTTTTGGATTTCCACAAATACGACACAGAAATCGCAAGTCCGGCGGAAGAACATTTGAATGAATGTGCTTTTTATGCCAGCTCGAATTCAGTTTCGCATTTGCATTTTACGGTTTCTGACCATCACGAAAATTTATTCCAGACAATTATTGATAAAGTAAAGCAAAAGGTTGAAGATAAATCTAAAACCTCGCTCCATGTCAGCTATTCGCATCAGGATAAAAGCACAGATACGATTGCGGTAATGCCAAATAATCAACCGTTCAGAAATGAAAATGGACAGTTGGTTTTTCGTCCGGGCGGTCATGGCGCATTGATAAACAATCTGAATAACCTTGAGGCGGATGTGATTTTTATCAAAAATATTGACAATGTAATTCAAAATCACATCGATCAAATTACGTTGTATAAAAAAGGATTGGCAGGTGTTTTAATCGATTTGCAGCAGCAGATTTTCAAAATCCTGAAGGCTGTAGAAAATGATGAAATAGCAGAAAGGCATATACCTGAAATTATTGATTTCATTGAGCAAAAACTGAGCATCGATGTTTTGGAAGATTTTTATAAATATACTTTAGAGAACAAATTAGAGTTTATAAAAAACAAATTAAACCGCCCGATTCGAGTTTGCGGAATGGTAAAAAATGAAGGGGAACCCGGCGGCGGACCATTTTGGGTAAGAAGTTATAAAGGCAATGTCTCGTTGCAAATTGTAGAAAGCTCTCAGGTTGATATTCACAATAAAGAGCAGGCAGCAATTTTGGCAAAAGCAACCCATTTTAATCCGGTGGATTTAATTTGTGCTACCAAAAACTATCGTGGTGAAAAGTTTGATTTAACACATTTCATTGACACAAGCACAGGCTTTATTGTTCATAAAAACAACAAAGGGAAAGACTTGAAAGGCTACGAATTGCCGGGACTTTGGAATGGGGCCATGGCAAAATGGATTACCGTTTTTGTTGAAGTTCCATTGGTTACTTTCAATCCGGTTAAAACAGTAAACGATTTGCTGAAACCTGCGCATCAACCACAATATGGAAGCTAAAAAAATCATTTCGGAGCTTAATTTTAAAGCCGTTAGAAGTTCCGGTGCTGGTGGGCAAAATGTAAACAAAGTTTCTTCCAAAGTAGTGCTGACTTTTGATTTGAATGCTTCTCAAGCCTTAAACGAAGAAGAAAAAATATTGATTTCAACCAAATTGGCAACCAAATTAACTTCTGAAAATCTTCTGATTTTAAACTGTGATGAAGATAGAAGCCAGCTTAAAAACAAAGCAAACGTAACTAAGCGTTTTTTAGAATTGATACAAAAAGCTTTGGTAGTTCCCAAAAAACGAAAGGCTACCAAAGTCCCACGTTCCGTTATTGAAAAACGAATCAAAGAAAAGCGAAACATTTCGGAAATTAAGGGAAGCAGAAAGAAACCGGAGTTTTAAATATCAATATCAAAAATCAATTACAATGTTATATTTTGATTATTGAATTTTGCCATTGATATTGTATATCTTTGCCTCGTCTCAAAAGGGGTGCTCTAAATAACGAGCTGAGATTATACCCAATGAACTTAGAACAGGTAATGCTGTTTAAGGAAAAGTGACAAAACAGAGTGCACGCTGACTTTGTCACAGGAAACAAACATTTAATTTTAACAAAGAATAATTACCTCTTTTTATTCGTAATATTTTACGAATGGAAATTTTATTCAATTTTTTAAGAACAAAGAACAAAGAGAAAAGAACAAAGACAGTCTTGTTTTCTATTTTCTATTTTCTATTTTCTATTTTCTCTTTCTCTCAAGAGCAAGTCAAAGACACAACCAAAGTCAACCAACTCGACGAAGTTTTGGTTTCCGGAGTTCGTGCCGGCAAAAAAAATCCGGTTACGTTCACCAATGTGACCAAAGAAGAACTTGCTCCCAGAAACTTAGGGCAGGACATTCCAATTTTACTAAACTATTTGCCTTCGGTTGTTACAACAACTGATGCCGGAAATGGCGTTGGTTACACTTACATGCGTGTGCGTGGCGCAGATGGTTCGAGAATTAACGTAACGCTGAACGGAGTTCCGTTTAATGACAGCGAAAGTCAGGGTTCTTATTTTGTGGATTTACCCGATTTTGCAAGTTCATTAGAAAGCATTCAGTTGCAACGCGGCGTTGGAACTTCAACTAATGGCGCCGGAGCTTTTGGCGCAAGTTTAAACATGGAAACCAAATCATTTCAGGAAAAAGCGTATGCAGAAATCTCGAATTCCGGTGGAAGTTTCGGAACCCGAAAACACACTTTAGCTTTTGGAACTGGCTTGCACGATAATTTTGAAATCAACGCTAGAATCTCGCAAATTGCTTCCGATGGATATATTGACAGAGCTTCGACGAATATGTTTGGCTATTTTTTTAATATTAATTACATAAAAAAATCAACATCATTAAAATTCCTTGCATTTGGCGGCTCAGAAAAAACATATCAATCGTGGAACGGACTTGAAGATCCATTTTTACTGGAACATCATAGGACATTCAATTCGGCCGGAATGTATTTTGATGAAAATGGAAATCCAAAATTCTACGATAATGAAACCGATAATTATTGGCAACATCATTTTCAATTGCATTGGTCTGAAAAATGGTCTGAAAAATGGACATCCAATGTGGCGCTTCACTATACTTTAGGAAAAGGATATTATGAGCAATACAGAGAAGACGCCGATTTAGCGGATTATAATTTACCCGATTTTCAAGGAAATCCAACAGCTGATTTAGTCAGACAAAAATGGTTGGATAATGACTTTTTCGGAACGACATTTTCGTTGAATTACAAGAACAATAAAACTGATATTTTGTTTGGTGGTGCTGCTAACAGATATCTAGGAAAGCATTTTGGAGAAGTTGTTTGGACAGAGTTTTATGTTCCGGCTTCAAATCATTATTATGATAATTATGGAAATAAAGACGATGTGAATTTCTATGCAAAAGCTTCGCAGACATTCGGAAAGATAAACTTCTTTGCCGATTTACAGTATCGAATGGTTTTTTACAAAGCAACCAGCGAAGACTTTGCCGATGTGAATGATACCTTCCGATTTTCCAACCCAAAAGTTGGAGCAAATTATCAGCTGAATGCCAAAAATGCGATTTATGCATATGCGGGAATTGCCAATAAAGAGCCAAGACGCGATGATTATGAAAACGGAAACATCAAACCCGAACGTTTATTTGACTATGAATTGGGCTGGAAATACAATTCTAAAAACATAACAGTAAACACAAATGCTTTTTATATGCAATACAAAGATCAATTGGTTTTGACAGGAGCGTTGAATGATGTTGGTTCGCCAATTTTCACGAATAGCGGTCATAGCTATCGTTACGGCCTTGAAATAGAATCGGTAATCAAAGTAATGAACAAGCTGACTTTTAGGCCAAACATCACTTTGAGTCAGAATAAGAATACCGATTTTTATTTTCAGCGTGATGGAATTTTGCAGAATTTAGGGAATACCAACATTGCATTTTCACCGGATATTGTTTTTGGAAATTCTACTACTTATTCGCCGATAAAGAACCTGAATATTACTTTGTTGAATAAGTTTGTCGGGAAACAATTCATGGGAAATATAGACTCTGAAACATCTGTTTTAAAAGCCTATAACGTTCACGATTTGAATGTGACGTATTTATGGAATATCAATAAAGGAATAAAATCAATTCTCTTTTCGGGATTGGTAAATAACATATTCGATTACAAATATGAATCGAACGGATACTTCTATACTTATGATGATGATTTTTCAACGCCGGGAGTTATAACAACTGTAGAAGGTGCCGGATATTATCCGCAGGCAGGAATTAATTTTTTAGCCGGAGCAACACTTAAATTCTAAAACAAAAGTTCTCTCGTTTATAGAACGAGAGAACTTTTTTAATTGTTGTATATGATGAGATTTCCTCCGCTGATTTGTACTTGATACGGCTTCATCTGATACGGTTGTCCCTGACTTTGTCCTGAAAACAAACTATATGTGGCTTCAGAAAGATTACAATTACATTTTGCCTCTATTCCATTGATTGTCATAGCAGACGAGCAAGCACTACCAAACAGCTGATTAGGGCAAGCTAAATCATACGCCTGATAACTACTGCCTGTATTGAAAACCACAATACCGGCTATGCCTTGCGTATAATCAACAATATGGTTGCTTGGAAACTGCAAATTACTGTATTGAGGCAGGCTCATATTTATTGATAAGTTAACCGGGTAATTTGGAAGATTTGGATTATTGTAATTGATATTTCCTCCATCACAACTAAATAGAAATGGCAGAAATAGTAACACGATATAAATCTTTTTCATATTAAATTTTTTAAAATACTATAGCGAAACAAATTTAATTTAATTAACTTTGACAAGCGTTAAAAAAACGCCAACAATTTTGAAATAAAATTAAAATAATATCTTTGCAAAAAGAAATCCCGTTGCGATGGGATTTTTTCTATTTATATAAAAAAGGAAATCATGAGTACAGTATCATATTACACGGCAGAAGGACTAAAGAAATTGAGAGAAGAATTAGATCAATTAAAAAGTATTGAAAGACCTAAAGCTTCGCAAGCTATTGCAGAAGCAAGAGATAAAGGCGATTTGTCTGAAAATGCAGAATATGACGCAGCAAAAGAAGCACAAGGAATGCTGGAAATGAGAATTGCCAAGCTGGAAGAAGTACATTCAAACGCCCGATTGATAGACGAGACTCATCTTGATGTTTCAAAAGTTTTGGTTTTATCTAATGTAAAAATTAAAAACCAGGCTAATGGAATGGAGTTGAAATATACACTGGTTGCTGAAAGCGAAGCAGATTTAAAAACAGGAAAAATTTCTGTGACTTCCCCAATTGGTAAAGGATTATTAGGAAAATCGGTTGGACAGGTTGCG
>NZ_JBDSMB010000197.1:0-5912 GCF_039916025.1 Flavobacterium sp. | reverse complement strand
ATCAAAGCCAAAAGTTGTCGCTTTTTCAATCGCTTGTTTCAACGCATCGACTCTCGAAGTCTGACCTGTTCCTGATGCCACTAATGTACTGTTTTTTGCAAATACAATCGTGTTTGATTTAGTATTTTTACAAATTTTTGATGCAAATAATAAATCGTCGATTTCCTGCTCGGTTGGAGCCGTATTCGTAACGACTTTTAAGCCATCTTTTGAGTCGGTAATCGTGTTTCTATCCTGCACTAATAAACCATTCAGACAAGTTCTGACCTGACTGTTTGGTAATTCAACTTCGTGCTGAACCAAAATAATTCTGTTTTTCTTTTCAGATAAAATGGCAACCGCTTCTTCATCAAATATTGGAGCGATAACAACTTCACAGAAAAGTGAGTTAATTTCTTTGGCTGTAGCCGAATCTATTTTTCCGTTCGCAATCAAAACGCCACCAAAAGCCGAAGTAGGATCGCCAGCCAAGGCTGCCAGATAAGCTTCCTTCATGTTGCTTCTTGTAGCTATTCCGCAGGCGTTGTTGTGTTTTAAAATGGCAAATGTTGGTTCGTTGTTTTTGAATTCCAAAATCAAATTCACTGCCGCATCAACATCTAATAAATTGTTATATGACAATTCTTTTCCGTGTAATTTGCTGAACATTTTCTCAAATTCGCCAAAGAAAAATCCTTTCTGATGTGGGTTTTCACCATATCTCAAAATCTGACCTTCCGAAATACTCGCTTTGAAATAAGTGTCATCTGTATTAAAATAATTAAAAATCGCAGTATCATAATGTGATGAAACATGAAATGCTTTTGTTGCTAAAAGTTTTCTCTGTTCCAAAGTTGTTGCTCCATTTTGTGTTGAAATCAAATCGAATAAAATCGAATACTCATTTACAGAAGCCACAATAACAGTATCGTTAAAATTTTTGGCAGCAGCGCGGATTAACGAAATGCCACCAATATCGATTTTCTCTATAATATCAGCTTCGCCTGCGCCCGAAGCAACTGTTTTTTCAAACGGATATAAATCAACAATCACCAAATCAATTTGTGGAATTTCAAAATCCTTCATTTGAGCCACATCGGTTTCATTGTCCTGACGGTTTAGGATTCCACCAAAAATTTTCGGGTGCAACGTTTTTACTCTTCCGCCAAGGATTTCAGGAAACGAGGTAACTTCTTCAACAGGAACAACCGGAATTCCCAGATTAGTGATGAATTCTTCCGTTCCGCCGGTGGAATAAATCGTTACGTTTTGTTCGTGTAGTTTGCGAACTATCGGTTCTAATCCGTCTTTTGAAAAGACTGAAATCAGTGCCGATTGGATTGTTTTTGTAGTACTCATTGTGTAGTTGTGTTTAAGCGAACAAAAGTAGTTTTTTTCAATCTGAACTTGATTCAGATTCTCATTTTTTTTGTAACATTTTTTTATTTTTTGACACCAATAAAGCAATCTAAAAAATTGTGTTGATTTTCATTATTTTTATCGAAATTTACAACACCGTAAACCGACCTAAATGTTACTTTACTTAAGACTGCTCAAAGAAAGTTTTGCTTTTGCCATGAATGCGCTTCGCAACAATAAATTGCGAACAATGCTTTCACTTTTAGGTGTGACTATTGGAATCTTTTCAATCATTGCGGTGCTTGCAGCTGTTGATTCTTTGGATAGAAAAATCAAAGCAGACTTAAGCACATTAGATAAAAACACTATTTATTTAACGAGTCAGTCTTTTGGGCCAAGCGATATTCCGCGCTGGAAAAGAGAGCAGTTTCCAAATGTAAATTATGAAGAATACCAATACCTGAAATCGTCTTTGGACAATGTAGAAAATTCCTGTTTTCAATATTTTGCTGGAAGTCAGAACATAAAATTTGAGTCAAAAACGGTATCGAATGTTAATATTGTGGCCGTTACTTTTGAATTTGTGGATGTCCAAAGGATGGAGTTTTCTGAAGGAAGGTTTTTTAATGAATTGGAATCAAATGCAGGAAAACAGGTCGTGGTTTTAGGGTTTGATATTGCAGAACAGCTTTTTGAAAATGTTGACCCGATAGGCAAAACCGTCCGAATGTATGGCCAGCGTTTCACCGTTATTGGCGTTACCAAAAAGAAAGGCTCCGGAATGGATATTGGCGGTGGCGATGACACTTCGGCATTTTTCCCAGCTGGTTTTCTTCGAAGTCTCTATGGAGATAATAATCAAAATGTGCTTCCGGTAATTGTTATAAAACCTGAAAAAGATGCTGATGTTGACGCACTAAAAGGAGAAATTTCACAAAAACTCCGCAATTACAGAGGTGTGAAACAAGGCGAAATAGACAATTTCTTTATCAATGTGCTATCTGGTTTTACCGATATGATTGACGGTGTAATCTCAAGCTTAAAAATGGGAGGCTGGATTATTTCCGGGTTTTCACTTTTGGTTGGTGGTTTTGGAATTGCCAATATTATGTTTGTTTCCGTGAAAGAGAGAACTAATTTAATTGGAATTCAAAAATCGTTGGGCGCCAAAAATAAATTCATCCTTTTCCAGTTTCTTTTTGAAGCCATTATACTTTGTGTTATTGGTGGAATTGTCGGATTGCTTCTCGTCTGGATTATTGCGATGATTTTGACCAAAGTCTTGGATTTTGAATTTGTACTTGGTATGGGCAACATCATTCTCGGAACAAGTTTGGCCGCCATTATTGGATTAATTTCCGGAATTCTGCCTGCTATTTCTGCTTCGCGATTAGATCCTGTGGAAGCGATTAGAAGTGGAATGTAGTTCTAGTTTTCAGTTTTCAGTTTTTGAGTTGATTTTGAATTTAAAGGCACGGATTACAAATCCGCTCTGTCAGGTATGTAATAACTAACAATAAAAACCCTGAGCTTTAACATCAGATAGCGCGGATTTCCAATCCGTGACCGTAATCATAATCAAAACAAATCTAAAAAAAGTCCATCTTTTGGGATGGACTTTACTATTTGTATTTATTGACTTTTTTAGAATAATTATCTAATATTCTGATTCAAAATCAAATCGATATATAAATTAATCTTGTCTTTCAATTCTTTTCTTGGTACGATAAAATCAAGGAAACCATGATCTAAGACAAACTCTGCAGACTGGAAACCTTCCGGCAAATCTTTTCCTGTAGTATCACGAACAACTCTTGGACCGGCAAAACCAATCAAAGCGCCAGGCTCAGAAATATTTATGTCACCAAGCATCGCATAAGAAGCCGTAGTTCCACCAGTTGTTGGATCAGTACATAAAGAGATATACGGAATTTTAGCTTCAGCCAACTGCGCCAATTTTGCAGAAGTTTTTGCTAATTGCATCAACGAATAAGCTGCTTCCATCATACGCGCACCACCCGATTTTGAAATCATCACAAATGGCACTTTATTTTTGATAGAATAATCAATTCCACGGGCAATTTTTTCACCAACAACAGCGCCCATTGAACCGCCAATAAAGGCAAAATCCATACAGCAAACTACTAAGTCATTTCCTTTTGATTTTCCAACTCCGGTTCTAACAGCATCTTTTAATCCTGTTTTGTCGATAGCATCTTTCAATCGGTCTGAATATTTTTTAGTATCCACAAATCCCAATGGATCTTTTGAAGTCATTTTTGCGTCCAATTCTTTGAATTGATTGTCGTCAAATAAGATTTCGAAGTATTCCTTACTGCCAATTCTAACATGGAAATCATCTTCCGGGCTAACCCAAAGATTTCTGGCCAATTCGTCCTGGTCAATAATTTTCCCCGTTGGCGATTTATACCAAAGTCCTTTTGGTACGTCTTTTTTATCTTCGGTTGCGGTAGTGATACCTTTTTCTGTTCTTTTAAACCAAGCCATATATTTAGTGTTCAGTGTTCAGTAATCAGTTTGCAGTGATGTCTTTATAGAGTGTTCACATTATTTAGGTCAGCAAATGCTTCCTCTAATCTTTTGTTGAAAGTCATTTCACCTTCGCGTATCCATTTTCTAGGATCGTAATATTTTTTGTTTGGAGAATCTGCTCCTGTTGGATTACCAATCTGTGTTTTTAAATAGTCAATATTATTCACCATATAATCACGGATTCCTTCAGTATAGGCAAACTGTAAATCGGTATCAATATTCATTTTGATTACACCATATGAAATCGCTTCTTTGATTTCTTCCGGCGTTGAGCCAGAGCCACCGTGGAATACAAAATCGACTGGGTTTTTTCCTGTATTGTGTTTTTTCTGAATATAATCCTGAGAATCGCGAAGGATTGTGGGTGTCAGTTTTACGTTTCCTGGTTTGTAAACACCATGAACATTTCCGAAAGCCGCAGCAATAGTAAAACGCGGACTAACTTTTAGCAATTCTGTGTAAGCATAATCAACATCTTCAGGAGTTGAGTATAATTCAGAATGATCAACACCAGAATTGTCAATGCCATCTTCTTCACCACCTGTAATTCCTAATTCGATTTCCAAAGTCATACCCATTTTGCTCATGCGTTCAAGGTATTTTTTACAGATTTCAATGTTTTCATGCATCGGTTCTTCAGATAAATCAAGCATATGTGAAGAGTATAATGGTTTTCCTGTTTCGGCAAAATGCTTTTCAGAAGCATCTAATAAACCATCAATCCAAGGCAATAATTTTTTAGCACAATGGTCGGTATGAAGAATCACGGTTGCGCCATAAGCTTCAGCTAATGCATGAATATGTTTTGCTCCTGCAATTCCACCGGCAATAGCTGCTTTTTCGCCAGCATTTGAAAGTCCTTTTCCGGCATTGTAAGCGGCTCCACCATTTGAGAATTGAATAATAACCGGAGCTTTTAATTTGGCAGCTGTTTCCAAAACACCGTTAATTGTACTTGAACCAATAACGTTTACTGCAGGAAGCGCAAATCCTTTTTCTTTCGCGTAAGCAAAAATTGCCTGAACTTCATCTCCCGTTGCTACTCCAGGTTTTATATTGTGAGCCATTGTTTGTGTTGTTTAAAGTTATTCCCGAAACTTCGGGATACAAAAATAATAATTTCTAATTTTAGAAAGGATAATTAATTCCAATATTTAAAACAGATTTGTCAAAACGCATTTCTTTCAACAATTTTTCATTTGCTGGATTTGCCGGATTATAGGTTTTAAAGCCTAAGTCTATTCGGATAACAAAGAAGTTGAAATCATATCGGAATCCGAATCCTGAACCAACAGCGATATTTTCCAACGATTTTAATCCTGAAAAGACAGCATCTGGGTTGGAGACAATATCTTTAACATTCCAAATGTTTCCTGCATCCACAAAAAAAGCACCATTTAACTGTTGGAAAATACCAAAACGAAATTCCGTACTGAACAATAGTTTCATATTCGCCTCGTTAAAATCCTGAACAGAGCCTGTTTTTCCGGGACCCAAATTATAAGACTGCCACGCTCGAATATCATTGGTTCCACCGGCAAAATAACTTCGGGAGAAAGGAATACTCTTCGAATTGCCATACGGAATAGCAAAACCCGCAAATGCTTTGGCCGCCAATACTTTTTTACGGGTTAAATCCCAGTGTTTTATAAATTCAAATTCAGTTTAGATGTATTGCGAAAATTCTACTCCAAAAGCCGTTTGTGAACCATTTTGCGTAAGTTTTGACGCTTCGGCTAACAAGGAAATCAAATTACCGGCAGATTCTATTTTACCTTTAAAAGCATAAAAATTGTTGTCTGCTAAATCTTTTTGAGATGTTTTTGAAAGCGTAATACTAGTAGCGAAAATTAAGTTGTCTTCTGTTAATCGTGTTCGTTGCTCGACAATGCTGTTGATAGATTTTGCATCAATTGATGAAGGCTGGATTGTATTATTGTTGACGTCTGCAAGGAATAAATTCACTCCTTCAATTGTTAAACCTTTGGCATAAACTCCACCTTCAAAATAAGTAGTGCTCG
>NZ_JBDSMB010000196.1:0-2253 GCF_039916025.1 Flavobacterium sp. | reverse complement strand
CGGTAAAATGATTCCACGATGCGCAAACAACACTGCAAAATTCAGCGCGATCACCATGGCACGATTTCTTTATTGAAGAAAAAGACCGTTCCATAAAAAAAATTAGGGTCGTTATAAAATTTGGGATAATTATGCCAATTAATGGCGAATATGCAGCAGATCAGTTCTTTTCTAAAACAGCAGTCAATATTTCAATGCTGTTGAGAACCAGGTGATTGAATCCGACGTGATGAAGGACGCAGGTACCATGACAGAACAATAAGTATTAACATGATGCCTTGAAATATGGGTATTTCGCTAATAACTGAATGAGAAATAATGGCGCCTGAAAGTAGAAAAACAAATCCGGCATAAGCCCATTCTTTGACTAAAAGAAAACCAGGAATCAACAATGCGATTACTCCTAATACTTTCCAAACTCCAATAACAATCGCGAAATAATCAGGATACCCCATATTTCTTAGCCAGGTAATATATGGCGGTTGTTTAAATGCGTCCTGGATTCCACCATTTAAAAGAACTAAAGAGATAAACCCTGTTACAATCCAGTAAGCAATTTTTTGTCCTTTAAAGGGAGATGCTAAAGTTTCTGCTTTCATTTTGTTTAAATTTTTGATTTAATTAGATCCTCAATAATTTGAGAATACTAAAACATTTTATTTGGTTTATGCTTGTATATGTAAAACAAACAACTACTTGAAAATGTGACAAAAATTTAATTTTTCTGAAATGGAGTTAGCTTATCAGGATTTAAAACTGCAAATACTTGAGAAATTTTACCTTCTTTTATAGAGAGAACCTGAACAACAAAGCATTTGCCATTAACGTAAATAGCGATTGCAGGTTGTGAAAGTATTTCGGTGAATTCGAAACTCGGTTCGAGTTGACTATTGCCAAACAATTTCATAAAGAAGTCTGCAACATTCTCTTTTCCAAAAATTGGTTTAGAAATGGCAGGAGCCTTACCACCACCATCACCAATAATCGAAATATCTTTATTAAATAGTTTAATAAGCTCTTCTAAATTACCTTCACTCATCAATTTAACGAATTGCTTTGCCAATTCAATTGACTGTGAATTAGTTATAGACTGATGCTTGGCATTTTGAACTTTTTCCTTTGCACGCCTGAATAGCTGACGAGAGTTGGCATCGGAAATATTTATGGCTTCAGCAATTTCTTTATGGTCGAAATCAAAAGCTTCCCTTAAAACAAATACTGCTCTTTCCTGGCTTGTGAGCTGTTCTACTAAAAAAGACAATTCGTATGTAAGTAAATCCCTTCTTTCAAATTTATTAGAAAATGTCGATTCTTCATTGTTAATAAACGGCTCTGGAAGCCATGTGCCCTTATATTGCGTTCTACTGTCTTTTTTTAAAACATTTAAACAATGATTTACCGTCGCGCGAATAATATAATTTCTTGGATCAGTAATACTTTCCGAAATAGGATTTTCTAGAAATTTAAGAGTAATATCCTGCACAATGTCTTCACTTACAATCTTGCTACCGGTCATATTATACGCCACCGAGAACACTAACTTTTTGTATGTTGGAAAAAATTCTATGGTTTCCATCTGATGCAATTTAGTATTGATTCGCTATTAAGACAAATTGTATTGCCGAAATGTGACAAATTGTTGAGGGTTTATTTACATACCCGGTGAAAACATGTATAACCCGGTGGTAAAGCCAGGGAAGTCCGATCGTGTGGCGCCCTATTAAAAAAATAAAATCTGAAAAAATATTGCGCAACCAGACTTTATATCAAAGAAACAGCAGTTTATTTCCTATTCGGTCCAAATCCAATTCTGGTATAAAAATCGTCTTTATAGGTTTCACCAATTGGAATGTAGGTATCCTTTATTTTAATGCGATTACGCTCAATCACTTCTATTTTATCTAAAGTAACGATATACGATTTATGCACCCTGCAAAATTTTGATTCAGGCAGATCTAATTCTAAATCCGAGAATGTCTGAGAGGTAAGTAGTCGCTTTGTTGCCATTTGAATGCAGCGAAAATCCCTCATTCCTTCAATAAAAAAAATATCATTAAAAAATATCTTCTCTATTTTGTAATCAGACTTTACAAAGAAAAATGCACGCCCTTCCTGCACCGCTGGTTTGTACAACTGAGAAAATACTTTTTCAACTGCCTGTATAAAGCGTTCTACACTAAACGGTTTTAACAGATAATCCGTTACGTTCAGCCCATATCCTTTTAAGGCATACTCATTATATGCGGTTGTGAT
>NZ_JBDSMB010000195.1:0-1867 GCF_039916025.1 Flavobacterium sp. | reverse complement strand
TTCAGGTTATTACTTGTATTATTATTTAGTATTTCACGAAATTGAAGATTATCTCTCACATGAATATTTCCAATTGTTGTATCTTTTTTTACGTTACTTGTATCCATACCTTTATTCATAGTATTGGCTGAAGCAAAGAACAGTTCCTTCCCTGTATAGTTATTTTGTTTCAACAGCGTTGCAGCCTGTTTCATTACCAAGTGGTTATCCCACCAGATACTCGGGTCGATAGCAACATACGAATTGAATAATGATGGATGGTTGATAAGCGCATTAAGTACGGTTAGGCCCCCTAAAGAATGACCTATAAACATCCGATAGGGCTGGGTCTTATATTTTGAATCAATATAGGGGATCAACTCTTTTTGAATGAATGAAATGAATTTTTCACCTCCACCGGAAGTTATCAGATGTGCAGAATCCTGTTCTCCATCTGACCATGAAATGGAATGAGTTGGCGATAAATCTCTTACCCGATCAGTATTTACTACCGCTACAACAATCATTTCCGGCATTTTGCCGATGGCAGTTAAATATTCTACCATGCCCGTAAACGAATGAAAAAAAGAATACCCATCTAAAAGGTAGAGAACCGGATAACGTGTTTGGTCGTTACCATTTTGGTTGCTGGAATTTGGAACATAAACTAAAACTTCTCTTTCCTCATGTAACAGAGTAGAATGAATCATGTCTATCGTTCCAATAGAAATTTTGTTGTCTTTTTTGCTGTCGGCTTGCCCAAAGCTAAAGACTGGAAAAAACAGAATGATGAAAATAATATTTCTCATAAAGTATAAAAGTCGGTGTCATTTTTTTAAATAGAATGGGTAAGTTATCATTTATGAAAACTTTCTTTCATGGCTGTCTTAACAATTGATTCATATTCCTTTAGCTCATCAGCATTTGGAGGCAATCCAAATAGAAGATGAATTTGCCCCGCAAAGCATTTGTCCCAAACCTTTACTCCAAATCTTCTTAGTTTAGCTGCATATAAAAAGCCGTCGTCCCGCAGGGGGTCAAACTCAGCATTAATAATCACTGCGGGAGGTAAACCTCTCAAATCTTCAGTAAGAATAGGCGATACTTCTGGGTTTTTGTATTGACCGGGTGCATATGATTCTATTGCAAAATAGCAACCTGCCTTTGTTTGCCAATAACCTTTGGCATTTTCCTGGTATGAAACAGATGTTTCAATATTTTGAGGGCTGCAATCTACAGGAAGCCCGTTCATTATTTGCAGCTTTATTTTATGAATGATACCTTCCTTTTTTGCTTTTTGAGTTACTACTGCCACCAGGTTTGCTCCGGCACTATTTCCGAGTAATGCAATGCGGCTGGTATCACCACCAAATTCACTGCCATGTTCGGCGATCCATTTAAAGGCATTGTAACTGTCATTTACAGCAGCCGGAAATTTGTTTTCGGGAGCAACCCGGTAATCAACAGCGAAAACAATCGCCCCATAAGTTTTTGCCTGCTGCCAAAGTGAATACTCTAATCCCTTCAATAATGGCAAAATAAAACCGCCACCATGATAGTTGATTACAATAGGAAGGTTTTGTGTATGAGAAGGATTAAAAATTAATACCGGAATGCTGTCAGCTGTAATTTTCATACGTATCACATCCTCGTTTGGATAAGGTACAGGCGGTGGCCCTGCCAACCTCATTTGTTCGATAGGTATTTTACGAAGTTGTTCAATGGTTAAGTCTTCATTTCCAATCATCTTTAAAAATGAAGCTACTCTTGGGTCTAATTGTCGTGTACCGCATGTTTGAGCAAAAAGTTCATATTGGTCACCTACAAGTAAGATGATTAGAAAAAGAATGAATATTGATTTCTTGATGGTGCAATTAGAAATTAAGTT
>NZ_JBDSMB010000194.1:0-8213 GCF_039916025.1 Flavobacterium sp. | reverse complement strand
GAAATTAATTGATAATAGCTAATTGATAATTGATAATTTGTTTTCTATTTTTACGCAATAAATTACAACCCCAATTGAAAGATACAAGCAAACATCAGGGACTTCGAAATCAATTAGCCAAAGTCCTGGAAGAAAAAGGAATTATTGACATGAAAGTTTTGGAAGCAATTCGAAAAATTCCACGTCATTTATTTTTGAATTCCAGTTTTGAAGATTTTGCTTATCAGGACAAAGCATTTCCTATTGGTGCCGGACAAACCATTTCGCAACCTTATACTGTAGCATTTCAAAGTCAATTATTGGAAGTAAAAAAAGACCATAAAATCCTTGAAATCGGAACAGGTTCAGGTTATCAAACTGCGGTTTTGGTAGCTATGGGCGCAAAGGTTTATTCGGTAGAAAGGCAAAATGAATTATTTAAAACAACTTCGGCGTTATTGCCAAAACTAAATATACGTCCAAAGCATTTATCATTTGGTGATGGTTATAAAGGTTTGCCAAATCATGCACCTTTTGACAGCATCATTGTAACCGCCGGAGCACCAATCATTCCGAAAGCTTTGATGGCGCAACTAAAAATAGGAGGAAAGCTTGTTATTCCTGTTGGTGAAAAAGACCAGGTAATGACGATGTTGATTCGTAAAAACGAAACTCAATTTGAAAAGCACGAATTTGGAGATTTTAAATTCGTTCCGTTATTGGAAAATAAAAATTAAATTAATTTACCTCAAAATTATAATGAAAAAACTTCAAATTATCTTTTTACTGCTTTCAGGTATTGTCTTTTCTCAGACAACTGAAAAAAAAGTGTGGGATTTATTATTAGCCAATAAACGTGAAGATGCCCGAAATTTATTCGATAAAAGCTTAAAAACACAAGTCAATACTAAAGTTGAATATTTCTTACTAGACAAAATAATTGAACTGGAAAGCGGTAAGCTTTATTTTGACGCTTCATTTGTTGAAGATTTTTCTAAATTTCCAGACAGCAAATATTATTTGTGCTCATTATTTAAAAAGCCATTCATATTAGACGATATAAAATCTCTGGGTTTTACAGACCAAACGTATTCTAAAGTGGATGCTATGGCTGCTTCAGAAACTTTTAAAAACGATCCGATGGTTATTTATTACAAAGCCATTGCAGATCGTAACCGAAAAAACTACGAAAGTTATGACAGCCATATAAAAATGCTTAACTCGATTATGAATTGGCAATTGTGCGGTGTTTTCGAAAACCTAAATGATAGCGGTATTGATATTCCTTACGAACCTGAAACTTATCCTAAAAACGACAAGCTTTTTGATGCTAATAGTAACGGAAAATTAGGTTGGTACAATCCAACAGTAATTCAAAATGAAGGTTACCAAACATTTTCAAACGAGTCTGAATATGGTAACGGAATTATGTATTCTCAGGTATTTGTAGATAATCCAGCTAATCGCGATGTTGTGTTGCATTTTGCAATGAGTGCTTCTATAAAAATATTTGTAAACGATGTAGAGATTTATGTCAATACAATTAATAAGTTTTCAGATTTAAATGCTTTTAAGGTAAAATTTAAATTACCGCAAGGAACAAATAGAATTTTGGTAAAATCTTCTGTCTCCGATGCTAGCAGCTATTTCTTTTTATCTTTGACTGACACTCAAAATAATAAGATAGGTGATTTGGTCTATAACAATACATTCAAAGAATACAATAAATCAACACTCAGCTCATTGGCAGTTGAAGAACTTTCTATTGATTTCGAAGATTTTCTAATTGCTAAAATCAAGGATAACCCAAACAATGAATTTTACAAATTCCTTTTGTTTGACGCCTATACTCACAACAAAAAATTAGAACAGGCTTACGATATCATCGATGAACTAGATAAAAAATATCCTAACAGCTCTATCGTCAAAACCCATTTGGCAATCTATTATGCATTGAAGGACGAATCTGCAAAAGTGGATGAAATCAATAAAAATATAGAAGTACAGGATCCTAATTATTATTATACTATTTTGACCAAAGCGCAAGATAGAGATTGGATGAAATCTGCTAACATTGTAGAGCTTGAAAAAATACGTGATAAAGCAAAGTTATTGCCATCACCCGTTTATGGTTATTTATTTGACTTCCTAATTAATGCAAGGAATTCTAATATCACAGAAATGATTAAAGGAATTAATGAAATTTTGAGAACCTCATACAATAGTGAATTCTATACAACAACGTTTGCGCCGTTATATGATTCGTTGGAAAAGGATAAAGAAAAAACCATTAAGGCTCTGGAAAATCTAGTTGAAAAACGTGACAATTTCACTGCCATATCTATGTTAATTAATTATTACAGAAGTACAAACCGAAAAGAAGATGAGAAAAAATTATACCTCTACCGAAACAAAGTTTATCCTTATTTTAAATCAATTGCTGTAGATTATATTAATTTTTTGATTGAGGAAAAGAAATATGATGAAGCTTTAGTTGAAATCGATAAATGCCTTGGGCTTTTTCCTTATTCTTTTTCTTTGATGGAAAAAAAGGGAATGGTTTATAATTACAAATCAAATTTGAAGGAAGCCGAAAAATACATGAGGCAATCGCTGCTTCATAACTCTGAAAACGGAAAGCTGAGAAAGCAAATGTATGACATTACTAAAACCCCTGATGAAATTGAGCAAATTGAAGTAAAGGATATTTACAAAGTTATTAAGGAAAGAAAGAATTCCAAATTAAAAAGTGATTATGGAGTAGTTGTACTGTTAGATGAGTACATTGTTAATGTTCTGCCTGAAGGCGGAAGGAAATCAAAAGTAGTTTTTCTTTATGAAATCACTGGCGATAACGGAATCGAACAAATGAAAGAGTATGACCTGAGTAATTATACCACACTTTTAAAATCAGAAATAGTCCGGGCTGACGGCTCAATTACTCCGGCTGAAGTAGGTGACGGAACTCTTGTATTTCCTGATTTGAAAATTGGCGATGTCATTTATATTGAATATGAAGATTTTAACTCAGGCACAGGGCGTTTCTATAAAGATTTTAATCTGAGTTGCTATTTCAACAGTAATTATCCAGCTGTTGAAGCCATTTTTGGCTTGATCAATCCATCAGATGTTCAATATGCAACAAGTTTTAAAAATGGAGAAATTCCAGCAGTTACCCACAAAATAAAAAATACAACTTATACCGTTTGGAAGAAAAATAATGTTGCTGCACTTCCGTTGAATGAGAGTTTCTCTTATCCTTACAGTGATTTGACCAATACGATTAAAGTAGGAACCATCAAATCCTGGAAAGATATTTCTAATTGGTATTCTGACTTAGTTAAAAAGAATTTAGAATTAGACAAAATAACCAAAACTACCTTTCAACAAATTTTTCCAAATGGAGCAACTTCACTTTCACAAGATGAAATCGCAAGGAAAATATATGCTTATATTGAAAACAATATAACTTATAGTTCACTTGATTTTAGGCAAAGTGGTTATGTTCCGCAAAAGCCGTCAAAAACCATAATGACTAAGCTTGGTGATTGTAAAGATGTATCAACACTTTTTGTTGCTTTGGCTCAAAATGCAGGTTTAAAGTCCAATTTGGTATTAGTTTCTACCAATAATAATGGGTTTAAAAATATGCCACTTCCTGCGAACGATTTTAATCATTGCATAGTAAAAACAAGCATCGACGGTAAAGATGTCTTTTTAGAATTGACGGACAAATATTTACCCTATAAAGCCTTGCCAAAATCATTATACAATGCAAATGCTTTAATTATTTCATTTGATAAAGCAGAAAACGAGAAATCATCGCTGATAAAAATTCCGTTTGATAATGCCTTAAAAAATGAGATTATCACAAATAGCATTGTAAATCTGACAGATAAAGAAGTGACGTTAATTAATACACAAAAAATAATTGGCACAGACAAATCCTATTTCAATGAGTTATTCTCGAATGCCACATCAGATGATGTCAGAAAGAAAGAATTAGAGGAAGATTACAATTCAAAGCTTAATAAAAATATCAAACTTCAGAATGTAAAACTGATTAAGAATGGGCTCTATGATGACAGTATCGAGTTTGAGACGCAGCTTTTGGTAAACGAAAAAATAAAAAATGTTGGAAATCTAAAAATAATTGACCTGCCTTTTATTGACAAAGTTTATACCCGAGATATAGTTACTAAAGAAATCAGAAATTATGATATTAACTATATCAATTATGAAAATAACTCAAGTTATAACTCGACGATTATATTAAATATCCCTGAAGGTAAAAAATTTACCGAAATACCAGAAAGCAAAACTTATACTTATAAAAAACACAGCTATTCTATCAATTTTGAATTGGTTAAACCAAATTCGTTAAAGATTTCCAGAATAGTTTCAACGCCATGGGACAATATTACAACTGCAGAATATAGTGATTATAAAAAGTATGTAGAGGAAGTCATTGCCAACGAAGATCAGGTAGTTGGTTATAAATAAAATAGAAAATCCGCTTTAGGGCGGATTTTCTATTAAAATGATTTTTTGATTCGGTCCAAATCCCGCTTTGTGTCTTGTTCTTTAAGACTTTCACGTTTATCATACGTTTTCTTTCCGCGGCAAAGTCCGATATCCAATTTCGCTAACCCTTTTTCATTAGTAAAAAGCTTTAAAGGGATAATGGCTAATCCTTTGGTATCAAAAGCTCTCTCTAATTTTTTTAATTCTCTTTTATTCAATAAAAGTTTGCGTTCGCTTTTTGCCTTGTGATTGAATTGATTTCCATAAAGGTATTCATCAATCTGCGTATTGATGGCAAATAACTCGCCGTTGTGAAATTCACAAAAACCTTCTGTAATATTAGCTTTCCCTAAACGAATCGATTTGATTTCCGTTCCGGTTAAAACTATGCCGGCAGTATAGGTTTCGATTATTTCATAATCAAATTTGGCGCGTTTGTTAAGTATGTTTATTGTTTTCAACATTGGATGGCAAATGTAATAACAAATGAATCAAACCACAATAGTTTTGTAACTTTGCTTTATGGAAAAAATGAATTCAAAAGATCCGCTTCACGGTATCACGCTTCAGAAAATACTCGAAATTCTTGTTGAGTTTTATGGATTTGATACTTTGGCTGAATTGATAAAGATTAAATGCTTTAGCGATAATCCAAGTATTAAATCGAGTTTGACTTTCCTTAGAAAGACGGATTGGGCCAGAAAAAAAGTGGAAGAGCTGTATATTAGAACTTTGCCGAAGCTAAGCAAATGATTATTTTTTCCAGTTTCTCCTCAACAGAGAATAAATAACGGTATCCAAATACTTTCCTTCCCATAATTCGTTTTCCAGAATATGAGCTTCTTTTACAAAACCATTTTTTTGTAAAACTCTTTCAGACGCAATATTATCAGGATCAATAATCGCTTCTATAGAATGCAGATTCATTTGCTCAAAACCGTAAGCCAGAACTGCTTTTATAGCTTCAGACATATATCCTTTGCCATTATGTTCCGGGAAAGACATATAACCAATTTCAGCACGATGGTTTTCGGGTGAAATTTTATAATGACCAATAATCCCAATGATTCTTGGGCTTCCCTTAATGGTAATTCCCCAGTTAATTCCGGTATTAGTGACAATCTTATCTTCAATCATGGCAATATGCCCCAAAGCATCTTCGGTCGTTTTTGTCAAAGGCCGCGGAATATATTTCATTGTTTCGGGATTACCGCGAAGTGCCAGAACTTCAGCAGCATCGTTATTATCTATGCGTCGCAATAACAATCGTTCGGTTTCAATATTTTGAAAAGGGTGAAAATTGATTTCAAGCATGATTTTTTTTATTTGTAAAATTATAGAATTTGAATGCTAAAATTGAATTCCTTTGATGAAATATTTTCAAGAATCTGAATTGCTTCTTTCTCGAAAATATTTCCGGAAGTATTTAAAACATCGGAATAGCCAATCCAAGGTTCTAGACATATAAACTGCGCGTTGACTTTTGTCCATATCCCAAAATGTGGAAAATCGTTAAACTTAAAATTCAAAATTGGAACATTGGTTTCGAGAATTTTAATTTGCTTTGACTTCAAATGCTTAAAAATCAAGGCATCATTTTCAAAAAGTGAATAGGTTAGTGGCAAGCTATTATTAACTAATTCAATTTGCTTTGTCTTATCTGAAAGCAAATCATTCTCCAGTTGATAGCTGGTTAAATCCTCATCTGTTTCAAATTGCAAAGTATAGTTTTCAAATTTTTGATTTAAAGTAAAGGCAGGATGACCGCCAATTGAGAAAGGCATTGCATCAGAACCTTTATTAATAACCTGATAACTAATGACTAATTCAGTACCATTTAAAGTATAAAGGATTCGCAATTCAAATTCAAAAGGGAATCTTTCTTTTGTAAATTCATTTGATGACAAGGAAAAAATCACTTCGGTTTCATTATAGCTTATCAGATCAAAATCCATGTCTCTGGCAAATCCATGACGGGATAATTGATATGTGCGGTTTTTATAGGTATATGAATTATTTTTTAAAGTACCAACAATCGGAAATAGGATAGGTGAGTGCTTTCCCCAATATGCCGGATTTCCTTCCCAGATGTATTCTCTGTTTGAATCAATCTTTTTTAAGGAAATCAATTCGGCGCCTTTATTGCTAATTGTAGCCGATAGTTCTGAATTTGAAATAGTTGTTGTCAATGCAGTTATTTTTCTGGAGCAAATATATTTGAATAATTAAAAGGATAATAGAGAAGTTCTTTTGTTTTGAAAAGTCAAAGATGATAAAATCAATGTTAAAATATAAGAATATTCTATATATAAATGAATAAAAGGTGTATTTCATCGATTTTATTTGTTCTTTAACCGATAAAAGATGTAGAATTGTCTAACGAAATAACAATACGTTCTTATAAAATAAATTATATAAAGTGTTTACCCCACATCTACTTTATTAAAAACTGTCAAAATTAATCGTAATAAAGTGTTTGCCCCACATCTACTTTATTAAAAACTTAACCTACTACTATGAAAGCAAAAATGTTTAGAGCATTGTTGCCGTTAGCAATTGTGTTCACAATGGTATCTTGTTCTTCTGATTCTTCAGAAGGTTCTTCAACTGACAATAAACTTGTAACTACTTACAATTACAATGACACTGAGTTGAAACTTATTACACTTGTCAATAATTATCGTGCGAGTATTGGATTGAATACGCTTGAAGTAATCAATCACATCTCTTATAAATCAGAAGAGCACAATATATATATGATTGATAATAAAGTGGTAAACCATGATTATTTTCAACAAAGAGCAAACAACCTGATTGAATTATTAGGGGCTACAAACGTAGCTGAAAATATTGCTTACAACTATCAAACTCCGGAAAGTGCTATGAGTGCCTGGATAAACAGCGCTGCTCACAAAGCCAACATCGAAGGTGATTTTACACATATTGGTATGTCAGTTACCGTTGATGAAGCCACTGGAAAAAAATATTACACCAGTATGTTTATAAAAAAATAATTGTTTGTTTTAGTTTAATAGTAAAGAAACCCATTCGATAGAGTGGGTTTCTTATTTAAAACCTAATCTGGCTTTTAATTTCACAAACAATAATGCTATAGAATAAGCATCATCTGAAGCTGAATTCCTTTCATTTAGAGGAAGTTTGTATTGCTTAATTAAATCTTCCAATGAAAACGATTTGTTCGTAATGTCCATTAATTTCTGATGCATTATTTCGACATCCAAAGCTTCATTTTTTAACTTTCCGCATTCCATTTTTTCTAACACATCATTAATCATTTCTATGTCAAAATGAATACGGTGACCAACTAAAACTGCATTGCCAATATAGTCTACCAATGCTTGTATTGCCTGATATTCAGCTAATTTGGACATTTTGCTTTCAATCAAAAATTCATTTGACAAACCATTATCATGAAGGTATTTATATTGCAGGATTACAACTTCAAAATTATCTCCGATACGTACAACATCATCAATCACAGCAATAGCTCCGAAGGATAATATGACGTCTTTTTTGGGATTTAAACCAGTAGTTTCGGTACTCAAAATCACATACCTGTTGGTCTTAGTTTCAAACTTTGCCAAATATGATTTCCAAAAATCAGGATATTCTTTATTGATATGTTTTATCCAATCTAACATATTACGAGAATTGAGTTAATTGAAATTTATCTTTTATTAATTCTTCCA
>NZ_JBDSMB010000193.1:0-1750 GCF_039916025.1 Flavobacterium sp. | reverse complement strand
TGAATAAGAATAAGTTTTCATATCTATAGCATTTTTAATTGTTGGACTATACAAAAATAGTTAGTTTTGCCGAACTATTTAGTTAAAATTAGTTAAACAATTTTTATGCCAAAGTATTCAATATGAGTAAGGATTTAACAAAAAGAGCAGAAGATTATTCAAAGTGGTATAACGAGCTCGTTGTCAAGGCAGATTTAGCCGAAAATTCGGGTGTTAGAGGTTGTATGGTTATCAAACCATACGGCTATGCTATTTGGGAAAAAATGCAGGCAGAATTGGACAGAATGTTTAAAGAAACAGGACATAGCAATGCCTATTTTCCTCTTTTTGTGCCCAAAAGTATGTTTGAAGCTGAAGAAAAGAATGCGGAAGGATTTGCTAAAGAATGTGCTATAGTTACTCATTACAGATTAAAAAATGATCCTGATAAACCAGGGAAATTAATGGTTGACCCAAATGCAAAATTGGAAGAAGAACTTATTGTTCGCCCAACTAGTGAAGCTATTATTTGGTCGACATATAAAAACTGGGTGCAATCGTATAGAGATTTACCATTGTTAATTAATCAATGGGCCAATGTAGTTCGTTGGGAAATGAGAACAAGATTGTTTCTTAGAACTGCTGAGTTTTTGTGGCAGGAAGGTCACACCGCGCATGCCACTAAGGCAGAAGCCATTGAAGAATCTGAAAAAATGATGCATGTCTATGCAGATTTTGCCGAAAATTTCATGGCTATTCCAGTAATAAAAGGACTGAAAACAGAAACTGAGCGTTTTGCCGGTGCTGAAGAAACGTATTGCATTGAAGCTTTGATGCAGGATGGAAAAGCATTGCAAGCAGGAACTTCACATTTTCTTGGGCAAAATTTTGCCAAAGCTTTTGATGTGAAATTTGCTACAGCAGAAGGGAAGCAGGAACACGTTTGGGGAACATCATGGGGAGTTTCTACCCGTTTGATGGGAGCTTTAGTCATGACACATTCAGATGATAATGGTTTGGTGTTGCCGCCAAATTTAGCTCCAATTCAAGTGGTAATTGTTCCAATTTTCAAAACAGATGAAGAGTTTGAAGCTATTTCAACAGTAGCAAACGAATTAGCAGCTCAATTTAAAAAACTAAATATCTCGGTTAAGTTTGATAACAGAACAACACAAAAACCAGGTTTTAAATTTGCCGAATGGGAATTGAAAGGTGTTCCGGTGCGAATTGCTGTTGGGCCAAAAGATTTAGAAAACGGAACTTTCGAAATTGCACGAAGAGATACTTTATCTAAAGAAGTAAAACCAAAAGAAGGAATTGTAACTTATATTTCGGATTTATTGGAACAAATTCAAATTGATTTATTTAATCGCGCTTTGGAATACAGAAATACGCACATTACAGAAGTAAATACTTTTGAAAAATTCAAAGATGTTTTGGAAAATAAAACAGGATTTGTTGCTGCACATTGGGATGGAACTCCGGAAACGGAAGAAAAAATTAAGGATTTAACCAAGGCAACCATTCGTTGTATTCCATTAAATAGAGTTGAAGAAGAAGGAAAATGCATTTTTTCCGGAGGCAAATCTGCTGGTAGAGTGCTGTTTGCAAAGGCGTACTAAAAAAAAAGAAAAAAAATATATCCTGACTCTTGCGAAAATAAAAAATAGTTGTATTTTTGCATCCGCATTCAGGAAGATGGCCCGTTCGTCTATCGGTTAGGACGCCAGGTTTTCATCCTGGTAAGAGGGGTTCGATTCCCCTACGGGCT
>NZ_JBDSMB010000192.1:0-2879 GCF_039916025.1 Flavobacterium sp. | reverse complement strand
TTTCCTACCGACTTAAAAGAACAAGAAAGAATAGCCAATTATCTAACAGAAAAAACAGCACAGATAGACAACATTATTTCTTTGAAAGAAAAACTTATAGAAAAATTAAGAGAGGAACGACTTGAGTTACTCAATCATGCAGTAACAAGAGGAACGAAAGAAAAATCAGAGATGAAACCTTCGGGCATTGATTGGATAAATGAAATTCCAAATAGTTGGACAACGAAAAGAATAAAATACATCGCTTCAATTTTTGGGAGAATTGGTTTTCGGGGTTATCAAACAAGTGATTTAGTAAACGCAGGAGAAGGAGCAATTACATTAAGTCCTTCAAACATGAAAGAGTTTGAAATGGATTTTTCTAAATGTAGTTATTTGAGTTGGGCTAAGTATGATGAATCGCCTGAAATACAAATTGAGAATAATGATTTGCTTTTTGTAAAGACAGGTTCAACTTTCGGAAAAACAAGTTTGGTTGAGAATCTGCCAGAGAAAGCTACAATCAATCCGCAGTTGTTGGTGTTCAAGCAAATAAAAATCAACACGACTTTTTTCTTTTATGTTTTATTATCTGAATTGATTCAAGCACAGGTTAAGACATCAGTAATTGGCGGAACAATCCCAACAATTTCACAGGAAAAAATCGGCAACTATTATTTATTTGTTCCACCATTGGAAGAACAAAAAGAAATTGTTGCTTTCGTAAAAAAGCATTTGGAAAGAATAAAGACCACCATTTCAAAGATTGAACAGGAAATTGAATTGATAAAGGAATTCAAATCTTCTTTGATAAACGAAGTAGTAACAGGAAAAATAATTTTAAATTAAGTATGACACTTTGCACAGCATGGATAAGGAAAGCAGGAGATAATGACGAATTAGTTTTCGCTACTGATAGCTGTTTGAGTTCAGGTGAAAGATGGAGAGGAAGAAAATTATTTGACTTACCGAGAAAGGATGCCTTGATATGTTTTGCAGGAAGAACGGACAGAGCATATCCATTAATCCTGAATTTAATTACAGCACTTCGCTACAACAAAGATTTCCAAGACAAGGCAAAAGATATTGTTGACTTAGCACTTTTTGTTTCAGACCTTTTTACAGAATTAGTAAATCAAATTTATTTTACGAACCAACCTTTAGACCAATTAAAGGCAGAAGCAGAATTTTTATTTGGGGGTTGGAGCTGGAAAAATCAACAATTCGTTTTGTTCAAAATTTATTATGACACAGGCGAACAGAAATTTGTTTATGATGATTGCCTTGCTGAAAAGAAAACACGACATGTTGTTTTTATAGGTGATGATGATGTTATTCCCATTGCGAAAGAACTTTGCACTAAGGAATTTCAGGGAAATAATTCTGATAATGTTTTAGATATGGAACCTCTAAAGGTTGTTACCGTGATAAGCAGAGACCCCGAGTTTACAACTGTTGCAGGTGCTTTGCAGATTGCAAAGATTTACAAAAGCGGACACAATGAATTTTTTGGTGTGATGTGGGAAAGCATAAAAGGGAAGCCGCATTTCTTAGGCAAATCATATCAGCAATTTGAAAAACCCGAAGTAAGATATTTTGACCCAGACACTTTAGTAATTCATGAAATTGAATTGCCTGAATACTTAGACATCATTTCAGAAAATCTTTTTGGAGAATACATTTCCTTTGTAGAAAAGTGTTACCCGAATGGAAAACTTAAAACGAAACTTAGCAGAGCAGAAAGAAATTTATTGCTTGAAGTATTAAAGCATTCTTTTTATAAAAGTGTTGTGAATGATTTGCAAGACGGAGCAATTAATGAACAAGAAGAAGCACAACAGGAAGAAGTTGTTTTTGAAGCAACAGGAGCAAACGCAATGGGAGTAATAGCGGAAGAAGTTCCAGTTGCAGAAGTAGCATTTGAAGCAGTTATTGCAGTTGAACCCGAAATAATTCCCCAGGTTGAAGAAGTGCAACCACCACTAGTAATAAATGAAAATGAAAATGGAGACAATCACTAAAAGTAAATTGCATACAGAACAAACTTTTGAAACAGCAATAGTTTATCACCTAACTTCTCATGGATGGACAGAAGGAAGTGCAGCAGATTTCAGCAGAGAAACTTGTCTGGATGAAAAAGCAATCATTGATTTTTTGCAAACTACACAACCGAAAGAATGGGAAACGATTGTTCAATTTTATAAAGATGATGCAGCAACGCAAATTATAAAACGGGTGCTGAAAGAAGTTGATTTAAAAGGAAGTTTAGAAGTAATGCGGCACGGCATTACAGACAGTGGAGTAAAATTCAGGTTGGCATATTTTCAACCCGACAGCAAATTAAATGATGATACTTTAAAACTTTATGCTTCAAACAAATTGTATGTAACACGACAAGTTAAATACAGCACGAAGAATGAAAACAGTATTGACCTTTTGCTTTCGTTAAATGGTTTGCCTGTGGCAACCGTTGAATTGAAAAATCATTTCACAGGGCAAGATGTAAACAATGCAAAACGCCAATTCAAATATGACCGTGACCCAAGAGAATTACTTTTTCTTTTCAAGAAAAGAGCAATGGTTCATTTCAGCGTTGACACCGAAGAAGTTTATCTCACAACAAAATTAGACGGAAACAAAACCCGTTTTCTTCCTTTCAACAAAGGAGTGAACAACGGAGCAGGTAATCCATCAAATGAAAACGGTTATCGTTCCGCTTACTTGTGGGAAGATATTTGGGAAGTAAATAGTTGGATGAATATTCTTGGAAAGTTTTTGCATTTACAAGTTGAAGATGTTGTGATTGACAAAAAGAAGTATCCAAGGGAATCAATGATATTTCCACGATACCATCAGTTGATGGCAGTTAGAAAATTGGGAACTCATGCTTTGCAAAACGG
>NZ_JBDSMB010000191.1:0-7130 GCF_039916025.1 Flavobacterium sp. | reverse complement strand
AGTGTTTCAATAAACGTGATGATGGAAAGTCCGGAGCATGTTATTGAAAAATACATAGAATTGTCTTCTATAGAAGGAATAATATCATTATAATGGCGGAGAAGTATATAAAAGAAAATGCAAACGATGTTGTCCATCATTTGGAATACAATGGCGAAAGATCGCATTTAATCATTCCTGAGTATGGTCGCCATTTGCAGAAATTGATTGATCAGGCAACAGTTATTGAAGATAGAGAAAAGCGCAATCAGGTAGCAAAATATATTATTCAGGTTATGGGAAGCTTAAACCCGCACCTGCGTGATGTTCCTGATTTCCAACACAAATTATGGGATCAGATTTTTATCATGTCCGATTTTAAATTGGATGTTGATTCTCCATATCCAATTCCGACCAGAGATGTAATTCATCTAAAACCTGAAAGACTTGCTTATCCTCAAAAAAATCCAAAATATCGTTTTTATGGAAACAACATCAAGTACATGATTGATGTTGCCAACAGCTGGGAAGAAGGTGAAATGAAAAATGCCTTGGTAAAAGTCATTGCCAATCACATGAAAAAATCATACCTGAGCTGGAATAAAGACACAGTTACCGATACAGTGATTTTTGAGCATCTGTATGAATTGTCAGAAGGCACATTAAATTTGTTGCAAAGTACCGAAGAGTTGTTGACAACAACAGACCTGATGCGTACCAATAAAAAAATGTCCAACAAAAACCCTGTTTCAAATCCGAAGATTAAAATCAACAAAAACGGTAAAAAACCGTTTGTAAAGAAAAATAATAATAACAATAATCCAAAATAAAGGTGCTAAGGCACTAAGTTTCTTAGGTATTAAGTTTTAGCCTCAGAACCTCAGAACCTTAGAACCTCAGAACCTAAAATATATGGGAACTTTTCAAATCGAAGGTGGCATTCAACTAAAAGGTGATGTACAACCACAAGGTGCAAAAAATGAAGCATTGCAAGTTTTATGTCCTGCATTATTAACTTCAGAAAAAGTTAGAATTACAAATATTCCAGATATAATTGATGTTAATAAACTAATAGTTTTACTTGGAAATTTAGGTGTCAAAATCCAAAAAAATGGAGTAGGAGACTACACTTTTCAGGCCGATGATGTAAATATTGATTATCTGAAAACAGAAGCTTTTAAAAAAGAAGGTGGAAGTTTAAGAGGTTCGATTATGATTGTTGGTCCACTTTTGGCCAGATTTGGTTGTGGATATATCCCAAAACCAGGTGGCGATAAAATTGGCCGTCGTCGTTTGGATACGCACTTTGAAGGTTTTATAAATCTTGGTGCCAAATTCCGTTACGAACGAGAAGATCATTTCTATGGTGTTGAAGTCAAAGGAAGATTGAAAGGCGCACACATGTTGCTTGATGAAGCATCTGTAACCGGAACAGCAAATATTGTTATGGCTGCTGTTTTAGCCGAAGGAACGACTACAGTTTACAACGCAGCCTGCGAACCATATTTGCAACAGTTGTGTAAAATGTTGAACTCAATGGGAGCCAAAATCACTGGTGTTGGTTCTAACTTATTAACTATTGAAGGTGTTGAAAAATTAGGAGGCTGTGAACACAGAATCCTTCCGGATATGATTGAGATTGGTTCATGGATTGGTCTTGCGGCTATGACAAGAAGTGAAATCACTATTAAGAATGTTTCATGGGAAAACCTTGGTGTTATTCCAAGTGTGTTTAGAAAACTGGGAATTACTTTAGAGAAAAAAGGTGACGATATTTATATTCCAGCTCATACAAAAGGATATACCGTAAAAACAGATATCGATGGTTCTATTTTAACCATTGCTGATGCACCATGGCCGGGATTTACACCTGATTTATTAAGCATCATTTTGGTTGTGGCAACTCAGGCGAATGGTGATGTTTTAATTCACCAAAAAATGTTTGAAAGCCGTTTGTTTTTTGTGGACAAACTGATTGATATGGGTGCCAAAATTATGCTTTGTGATCCACATAGAGCGGTAGTTATGGGACACAATTTTCAATCACAATTGAAAGCAACGATAATGAGTTCGCCAGATATTCGTGCCGGAATTTCATTATTGATTGCTGCACTTTCTGCAAAAGGAACTTCAACTATTCAAAATATTGAACAAATTGACAGAGGTTACGAACGCATTGACGAAAGACTTCGTGCACTTGGGGCCAATATTGTCAGAGCATAAATAGATGAGAATCCTAAGCCTTTGTCTAATCTTCCTGTTGGTTTCTTGCAAAACAACCTATCGAAGAACGGATATAAGTTCTATTCCGGAAGCAGAAAAGCAAAAGGTGTATAACTTTGGGAAAAGGATATTCGAAACTTGCAAAACAAGACAATTTATTCAGGTAACCGGAAGAGAAGCTACGCAAGGTCTTGCCGAACTTTCATTAGAAGAAATGCAGCATGCCTGCGACGCCCTTGATAAAAGTAATGGAAAATTCATCGATATGAATCTTGTTGAAGTTATAGATGATACTTTTGCCGGAAATTCTAAAATCTACAGATACAAAGCTAATTTTGAGAGAAATGAATTTTTAAAGGAAATTCGGATTTGGTTAAGAACCGATGGAAAATTTCAAGGCATAATAATTCAGGAATGGAAAGACGAATACACACCTTATAAAAAATAACAAAATCCCAATGTGTGAGCATTGGGATTTTTAATTCATCTATGGAAACATATATTATTGTCATTCTTTGTATTGCTTCTTTCTTTGCGGGATTTGTCGATGCTATTGTTGGCGGCGGCGGATTAATCCAAACTCCGGTAGCTTTAATCTTAATGCCAAATCTTGCGGTTTCATCCATAATTGGTTCGTTGAAAATCCCGGCGTTTAGCGGAACTAGTTTTGCCGCGAATCAGTATCTGAAGAAAGTAGATATGAATTGGAAACTGCTTTCAGTTATGGCAGTTGTTGCTTTTGCTTCCGCTTTTTTAGGTTCTAATCTACTGACCAAAGTCCACAATGATTTTATGAAACCGCTGCTTTTAGTTGTTCTGACTTTAATTGCCATTTACACGTTTACCAAAAAGAATTTTGGTCAGCATCAGCATAAAGAATGGTCTGAGAAGAAATTGTTTTTCCTTGCAATTATCATGAGTATCTGCCTCGGATTTTATGACGGATTTATCGGTCCGGGAACCGGAAGCTTTCTGGTATTAGGTTTTGTAAGTGTTTTAGGTTTCGATTTTCTTCATGCTTCGGCTAATGCCAAAATGGTAAATCTGGCAACCAACTTTGGTTCGATTTGTCTTTTTGTTTTAAAAGGGAAAATCATTTGGGCTTTTGCAATTCCGATGGCAATCTGCAATGCTTTTGGAGGTTGGATTGGAGCCAAACTCGCCATCAAAAGAGGCAACGGTTTTATTCGTGTTTTCTTTTTGATTGTCGTTATTGGAACGTTGATTCGTTTTGGTTATGATGTGTTTTTTAAATAGTTATTTCCATTCAGAATAGATTATGGAATCATCAATTTTAATCTGTAGAATGGGTTTGCAGGTTGTTCCGAATGGAGCTAAAACTGTCCATTTTTTGGCATAATTTATAATCGCATTTTTGCCAATGTAATCTGCTTTGGCTTTTTTTAAATCAAATCCATTTTCCAATCCACGGTTGATGTAATAAGTGGTCTTTTCATTTTCCAATTCGAAAACCAAATCTTTGACACCACCTTCGGATACCGATTTTACAACTCCGGAAACTTTAATGTTTTTTTCTTCTGAAGTATCAGTAGATATCATTGAAGTAATAATTGCCGATATAGTAATTAAACCTATTATTATCAAGCCTGTTTTCTTCATCCTATTTATTCTAATATATTTAAAAACTTCAAACCAAAGACAACTCCATCACCCTGATAACCGTTTTGATACGAACGTACATAATCCACTCTAAAGAAACGGAATTTTCCAAAACCAAGATTATCCAATCCAACACAGAATTCCTGATATGGCTTTCTGTCTGGAACAGCTAAGTTGTGAAAGCCCAAAACCAATTGCGACTGCAAGAGTTTCAATAGCGGAATTTTATTCATAAAATAGCCTTTGTCGTTATGCTCAATATGAGTTTCGCTATAACTATCATTCGTACTCGCAGTATAATAAGGCAATAAATTAAACACATTCGTATAACTATCGGCTTGACCAATATGAGTCTGGTTGCCATTGAAATGTTTATAATCAACAAAAGAAATATTGTCGGCATTGAAGAATTTACCAGCTTTGAAAACCATTTGCAATGTTCCTTTATTTCCCAAAGTCAAATCATAATTTACTCTTGCAGCAATAAGATCATATTCGTAATTTTTATCCGTGGCGGCAAATGTTTTTTCATAACCTAAAGTCAGTGCCGGATAGTCATCGTTTGGAATATTGTATTTACCATCGGGGCGCGTTATATATTTTTGTCCAAAATTAAAGCGCATTCCAATATTGGTTTTTACCAAATTGTGTTTGCTTATCGCAGCTGAAGTCTCGTCATTTGGCGAAAGCGGATTATTGGATGTATATAAATCATCACTTTTTATAAGCGAATGATCAGTTGTGTTGTACAAAGGTCTTCTTTCCGAATATTCAGCATTAAGATTCATGGTAAATCCATTGACAATCTCTCTTCCAAAAAAGCCCGAAACAAAATTCTTTTCATACAATTTCATGAAATTATTTTTGAAAAACAAAGTGCTGACCGAGTTTACAATATTTGAAATTGGATTACCTGGATTAAACTGATTGACAGAACTTCCACCATTAAAAGACAAAACGCTATTATTGGTATTGTTAAATTTATGAGTATAATTAGCTGTTGCTCTTATTTTTTCTTCCGAAAAGCCATAGTCAACCTTGGAACCAATTCGGGTGTAAGTTCTCTTATCTTCATCGCGTTTTGTGTAAGATAAACCGGCATTGATACGCCATCCCTGAACCGTGTTGAACGAAGTAGATAAAAGTGGCCCGTCATAATCGATTGACCATTTTTTAAAGGAGTTTTTATAACTGTAGCCATTCAAAATATCCATCACTTTAAATTTGTTGTGTTTGGCATCAATTGAATCTAAATAGGTTTTTGATTTCTTTTTTGTTTGTAAGATATCTTTCTTTTGATAATCTGTGGTTTCTTCTTCTGTCAAAGGAACAGGTCGAATAGTGTTCCAAAAAGCATCTTCCTTCTTATTGGCGTTTTCCTGAAATGACAGAATTTCATTAGTGAAGGTTTTCTTTTCAAATTGCTTTTCAAATTCAAAATTAGAATACACATACGTAAAGCGTCCATTGACTTTAATGCTTAGCATTCCGGCGATAAAATCTAATGTCTGCGTATTTTTCACCCAGATTTTATTAATGGAATTATAACTGAAACTTTGTTTCAATGTCAGTTTGTCAATAGCCGGAGATTGCATTTGATTCCCTCTTATGGATAAATCCGTAGCATAAATAGCGTAAGAGTCATCTACTATATAGACATAACCTTCCATGGCAGGCTCATTATCGCGACGCGGAATTACTTTTATCTTATTAGTCTGTTGACGGTTTTCGTTAAAAAAAGAACCTTCAAATTTGTATTTGTAATAATTGAAAGCATTATCAGCAATAGGAGAAACTACGTTAATCTCAAACGGAAGATAGTTTTCATAAAAATCAAAATTCACCGAAGCAGCATTATTGAAACTAAAGCCATTGTCTCTGCCACTTACTTTGGAAGCCACAATGATTTCTTTCATCTTATCCGGTTTTTGAAAAGTTATCTTAGAAACGGTTTCCGACAGATAAATAATTCCGCTTCGCGTCGAGTCTAATATTTCATCAAACATATCAAGTTTTTGTCCCATGATAGTTTTTGGTAGATCTTTCAACCTGATAATACCGCGGGAATAAAAATCTGCTTTGAATCGGGCAGTCTTTTCAGAGTTTTCTTTTTTGTTTTTAATTGCATTTCGGATAATCTCATTCGCGGGATTGTCTTTTGGATTGATGACAACTTCTTTAAGCGTAATATTTTCCTCCACCAACATAATACTCAAACTCTCAGCAAACTGATTTTTTGTAATGGATTTTTTTTCGGTTTTATAGCCTAGATATTGAAAGATAATCGTTGGGTTTTCGCTTTTTACATTTAAGATAAATTTTCCTTTATCATTTGTAGTTGTTCCATTATAAGTGTTCTCTTCAAAGATGTTTACAAACGGTAACGGAATTCCTTTGTCATCGGTAACAGTTCCTTTTATTTGTGAGAAAGTAACAATTGAGAATAGAAGTAGGGCTAGGGCAAAAATATTTTTCATGGATTGTTTTTATATAAGGTTCCTTTGTGAGTCTCTGTGTAATTCTTTTTTGTTTCACAGAGATTTAGAATTTAACTCTGTGAATCTCTGTGTAACAAATAAAACTAAAGAAAAGACTGCAACGCCAATTCATAGCTTTTTAAACCGAAACCAATAATGATTCCTTTTGCATTGGGAGAAATAAATGATTGATGACGAAAAGTTTCTCTCGAAAAGGTATTGGATATATGCACTTCTATTACCGGAGTAGCAATGGCTTTTACTGCATCGCCAATCCCAACGGAAGTATGAGTGTAAGCTGCGGCATTTAAAATGATGCCATCATAACTAAACCCAACTTCCTGAATTTTGTCAATAAGTTCACCTTCAATATTACTTTGGAAATAAGAAAGAGAAATGTTTGGATATTTCTTTTTCAACTCATCAAAAAAAGCATCGAAAGTCATATTTCCATAGACTTCAGGCTCACGCTTTCCTAACAAGTTTAAATTCGGACCATTAATTATGATTATTTCCATACAAACATATATTTCTGTAAAAATATAAATAATCAGTAGAAAAGAGCATTTAGTTCTTCTTAAAAAAGCAGTTATTAATAGGAAAAATTCTCGCAATACCTTAATTTATGTAAAATTTAGAAAACAGAATTTCGTTGTTAACAACCAGAAATAGGTTTAAAACACTGGAAAGTAAAAGGTTAAAGGTTTTTTTTGTTAATAAAATTGTTAATAACTGCAATAGTGGGTTATGTTGGTAGAAAAGGATTACTTATAAATTTGTTCATATTAATTTTAAAATTAAACAAACATGAAAAAAATTATTTTAACAGTA
>NZ_JBDSMB010000190.1:0-13108 GCF_039916025.1 Flavobacterium sp. | reverse complement strand
ATATTCAACGCGTCAACATTCGCCGGAAGTGAATACAACATGGGTAGCAACAAGCTTTCTTCTCCAAGCACTAGCGCCACATTCTGAAGATTTCCTTTCTCTGCAGTTTTCTCGATGATACTACCCGCTATTTTAGCTTGTCCGATGGATTTTGAAGTAGCAATGACATGAATGTTCTTTTCGGCCTTAAAATCGTTTGAAATCCATTCGTACGGATGTGTTTTATAATAAATCCATTCCGATTTGAATTTTCGCTGAAAAAGTCCGGCGTCATGAAAGGAATCATGAAGCAAAGTTTCATCAATATCCCAATAGATTTTGGCAACATCAAGTGCTAAAAGATGCTGAATGATTTTTTCTTCGGCTTGATTGAGTGCGTTGAAACCGGCAAAAACAAATTGTTTCCCGTTATTGCTTTCAGAAAAATGATTCAAATTTTCAACTGCTTCGCGATAAATCAAACCCTGATAGCCAATGCCTTTATTTAATAGATGTTGATACAGCGCATGGTAATAGTCCGGCAGTTTTTTCCAAAAAAGCAAATGCTTCTCTATCAGATCTGTTCTTTTATCTACATCAACAGACCAATGCTCAATTTCTTTTATGTCTTCAAGATATTTTAAAATCTTATTCGGGTCTAAAAGATATCGGTCTATTTCATTAAAATCCTGAAGTAAGGTTTTTGCCCAATTGGCAAAGTTTTCAAAGGAATCCTGTTTGTCTTTTTCGGTTAAGGAAAGGTACACTTCATAAAACTCAAACAGCAATTCGACACTGTCAACCGAACGGATTCCGGCAATATCCTGAATAAAGTCTTCAATGCTGATTATCTCTGGTGCAAAGACATTATTGGAAACCAACTTTTTTAATTCATCAAGTAAAAAGACTTTGGCTCTTTTGTTAGGCAGAACGATGGTCAAGTCCGATAAGTTATCAGAATAATTTTTTAAAATTTCCTGGGCAAGCTGATAAAGAAACGTTGGTTTTGACATTCTATAAAAATAAAAAAAACGCCCCGATAAATCGAGGCGTTTCTTAAATTATTTAGAGAAAATTATTTTACCAATTTTACTTCTGTTCTTCTGTTGTTAGCTTTACCAGCTTTCGTTTTATTAGTATCGATTGGTTTAGATTCACCAAAACCGATTGAAGTTAATCTATCCGCATCAATACCACCTTCTGTAGTTAAATATGTTTTAACTGCTGAAGCTCTGTTTTCAGAAAGTATTTGGTTAGATGGATCTGTACCATCGCTATCAGTGTGTCCTTCTAAAGAGAATCTAGAATTTGGATACTCTTTCAAGATAGCAACCATAGCTTGCAATACTGGATAAGTTTGTGCTTTAAATGAAGATTTACCACTATCGAATAATATAGTTTTAGCATAGTCATTCAATCTTTTCATAACTTCGTCGGATACTTCTGGACAACCATTATTAGCAACTGTTCCTTTAACATCTGGACATTTGTCATCTTTGTCTAAAACTCCATCTCCATCTCTATCTGGCCAAGGACAACCTGCGTTTTCTTTTGGACCTTTAACATCTGGACATTTGTCTGATTTATCAGTAATACCGTCACCGTCAGCATCAGGACAACCACCTAAAGATTTCAAACCAGCAACATCTGGACAAGCATCATCTTTATCAGCAATTCCATCACCGTCAGTATCAGGACATCCGTTAAATTCAGCTGGACCAGCAACATCTGGACAAGAATCACTAGCGTCTGTAATTCCATCACCGTCTGTATCAGGACATCCGTTGAATTGTTTTAAACCAGCAACTAATGGACAAGCATCGTCTTTATCGTAGATTCCGTCACCGTCAGTATCTTTTCCTCCAAATTTGAAAGAAAGACCTAAGAAGTGTTGCATGTGAGATGGCATATCTTCACGAACATCTTCGAAAGATTGTTTGTATGTTGAACGCCAAGATAAACCTACTAAGTCAGTAAACCAATAAGTTAAACCTAAACCTGCGTTTAATGTACCAGCATGCATTTCATCACCAATCCAAGTGTAACCTCCACCAATATGGATAGAAGGGTCAATTGTTTTAGATTTAATCATGCTCATTAAACTGTAGTTGATCACTGCGTCTGCAGCATAATAATTCTTATCTCCAGGATTAACTACTGTATATGGACCTTCACCAACTCTTGGCAGTACATATCTAGTTATCTTGTTAATAGATCCAGTAACTCCAAAAGAGAAATTACTTCCTACGTATTTAGATACGTTTAAAAAAGATACTGAAGGAAGAATATTCCAGTTATCTTCAGCATTAAAAAACTGAGAAAATTGGTCTTCCAGTTTAGAAGCAGCACTTACTCTAGTATCTACTGCATTAACCCCAAAGGTAATTGCCCAAGGGTTGTTACTGTCTTGAGCCTGCGAGCTGAACCCAGCTAACATTACCAAAGCAACGAATAATTTGTTAAGATGTTTCATACTTAAATTTGATTAGATTATAATAATTATAATGAACAAAAGTAACACGTATAATTCTAATTAAAAAATAAAAGTGTTAAAATGTGTGAATTATATAAGGATACGACAGTAATTATGAAAGTTTCAATCTTATTTTTCAATTTTTAGCATTTTTCCAACCTCAGTAAAGGCTGCGATTGCTTTATCCAAATGTTCTTTGCTATGCGCCGCAGATAATTGAACACGAATTCTAGCCTTATCTTTTGGCACAACCGGGAAAAAGAATCCAATAACATAAATCCCTTTTTTAAGAAGTTCATCTGCCATTATTTGAGATAATTTCGCATCGTATAACATTACCGGTACAATGGCCGAATCACCATCAATAAAATCAATTCCGGCTTTTCGCAAACCATCTTTGAAGTAATTGGTATTCCATTCTACTTTATCGCGAAGTGTGGTGTCTTTTTCTAATAATTCGAAAACTTTAATAGATGCTCCAACAATGGCCGGTGCTAACGAATTTGAAAACAAATAAGGACGAGAGCGCTGTCGCAAAATCTCTATCACTTCTTTTTTAGCTGTAGTATAACCGCCCATCGCACCGCCTAATGCTTTTCCTAAAGTTCCTGTGATGATATCAACTCTTCCCATTACGCCTTTGGCTTCGAGTGTTCCTTTTCCTGTTGCTCCGATAAAACCTGCTGCGTGACATTCATCAACCATTACCAATGCATCATATTTATCGGCCAGGTCACAGATTTTATCTAATGGAGCTACCAATCCGTCCATTGAGAAAACTCCGTCGGTAACAATAAGTTTAAAACGATGTCCGGCTTCAACAGCTTTCTTTAATTGGTTTTCCAAATCTTCCATATTGGAATTTTCATAACGATAACGTGCAGCTTTACACAAACGAACACCGTCAATAATCGAAGCGTGATTCAGACTATCCGAAATAATGCAATCTTCTTCGCCTAATAAAGGTTCGAAAACGCCACCATTAGCATCAAAAGCCGCGGCGTATAATATAGTGTCTTCTGTTCCGTAGAAATCAGCTATCTTTTTTTCCAGGGTTTTGTGAATATCCTGCGTTCCGCAAATAAAACGCACCGATGACATTCCGAAACCATGCGTGTCTAAAGCATCTTTGGCTGCCTGAACTACTTCCGGATGCGAAGACAACCCTAAATAGTTATTGGCACAAAAGTTTAAAACCGTTTCGCCGTTTACTGTAATTTCGGCGCCTTGTGGTGAAGTAATAATGCGTTCTTTTTTGAAAATCCCATTTTGTTCAATGGTGTTCAATTCATTTTGTAGGTGTTGTTGAATTTTTCCGTACATGTTATTTGTAGTTAATGTTTTGAGATTACAAATTTACCACTTCCAAAGTTTCCCCAATATAAACGAGCGCTTTTTTAATGACTTTAAAACCCATTTTTTCAATGGCGTTTTGATAATTCTCCAATTGATATTGGTATTTCGTTTGGTGCGAACCTGTTTTATAATCTAATAAATAGATTTCGTTTTGATTATTAAGTACCATTTTGTCTGGCTTTACAAGATTTCCCTCTTTTTGAATAATGGTTTTTTCGTTTAAGATTTTATGCTCATATGAAAAGAACAATTCCAAATCCTGATGGTTTACAATTTCCTGAATGGTTTTTAAAACGGCATCCTTTTGCGAAGAAACAATCAATCCGTTTTCGATGGCTTTGGTCAGCGCCAAATCAATATCTTCTTTGGTTTTAATGAATGACAAAATCTCGTGCAGAATGTTTCCGTATTCGATGGCTTTTTGCTGTTTGGTATTCCACATCAGACTTTCGCGCTGGGCTATTTTGATATTTTTTGGATTCAATGTTTCGGAAAGCTGTGGAATGGTTTCGGTTTCGTCAATTCTTTCTTTGGTTATCGATAATTTTTGAGCACCACCAAATTCGTATTCCAGTTTGCCTTCATCAAACTGATTTTTTTCTTCCAAAAACTTGATGAAGAACGACGCCATATTGTTTGGCAGAATTCCGTCTTTGTTTTTAGACTGCATTCCCGAAATGACATGCAATTGTTCCTCGGCTCTTGTCATTGCGACATACAAAACATTAATGTCATCCAACAATTCTTCCTGCTTTTTCTGATTGTAAATCATTGCCGATTCTTCACCATAAGTTGAAACACTCGCATTTTTATCTACTAAAACTTTGGACAAGCCAAATTGTTCTTCATCGGCGTTAAGCCAAATTTTTTCTTTTGGCCCAAGACTGTAATTTTCTTCAGCAAACGGGAAAATAACCACCGGAAATTCCAATCCTTTAGACGTGTGAATGGTCATGATGCGAACCGCTTCTTTGCCTTCGGGCGACGGAATGCTCAATTTTCCTGAATTTGTATCCCAATAAGACAGAAAATCAGAAATCCCTGCTTGCTTTTTTAAATCCTGCTCGAGAACAATATCTAAAAAGAATTGCACATAGGCATTTCGTTTTTCGATTGGGATAATTCTGGAAATAATACTTTCCGCTGCTTCGTATAATGATTTCTTTCTGGTGTTTTTAAACGAAAAATGAATGTCAAAACTGGCTAACCATTGTTCAAAATCGGCTTCACTAATTTGTTCCATTCCAAGCGCAATAAAATCATGAATCTTTACTTCTTGTTTCGCATTTGATGCGATGTAATACAGAAAGTTCGCTTTGGATTCACGGTCATTATTATTTTTCAAATAATACAAAACATTAACAATGCATTGCACTTCCGAAGAAGAACCTATCAACAAACTCTCTGAAGATAAAATCGGAATGCCTTGTTGCGTTAAATAATTGGCAATGGCAACTCCGTTGGTTTTTTTTCGGGTTAATATCGCAATATCTTTATAGCTAAATCCGTTGGCTTTTACTTTCTGAATGGTGTTTAATGTTGCCAATAAATATAATTCTTCTTTTGCGGGATTTTCTTCTTCGCCATATTCCGCCTTCTCAACCTTTGGCATAAAAGAAATGTTTACATAACCTCCTTTTTTATTGTTTTCTTCCTGACGACTATGGTTTTTATATAAATCATTGTAATCTTCATGAGCGAATTCATTGGCAATAAAACCAAAGAATTTGTTGTTGAAATCAATAACTTCCGAATAACTTCTCCAATTAGTCTTTAATGGGAAAAGTTCTTTTTCGGGATTGTTAAACGGATTTATGTCTTTGCTCAATTCGATAAATTGCTCCGCTTTTCCTCCACGCCAGCGATAAATCGATTGTTTTGGATCACCAACAATTAGCAGACTTCCTCTTTCGCCGAGTAAATCCTCACTTGACGTAGCATTATCAATCAACGGAATCAGGTTTTGCCATTGCATTTCGGAAGTATCCTGAAATTCATCAATGAAAAAATGTTTATACTTTTCGCCTAAACGCTCATAAATAAAAGGCGCTGGCTGATTTTGAATTTGGTCGTGAATTAATTTATTGAATTCCGTTATGGATAAAATTCCCTGCTCTTTTTGAATGTCCGACAGTTTATTGCTTAACGTATTTAATAGCGAAAGCGGCGTGATGTTTTTTAGAAAGGCTTCGTAGAAATTTTTCTTTTCGAATTTTTGGTAAACCGAAGCCAGAATTTCCAGTAAATTTGGAATGATGCTTTGAATTAATTCAATATCAGTCGCTGTTTTGTTGATTTTGATATCATCAAATTCGTGATAGGTTTTGTTTTTGGGATTGAAATTCTTTCCGACTATGCTTTTAATATGATTTGGAAAATATCCGGAAGAGAATGATTTCTCATCAATGCCTTTTTTCTGAATAAAAGCCAATGCTTCTGTTGCCAAATCGATGGTTTCAGTTTCCAATTGTTTGCAAAGCTCGACTAGTTTATTTTTGATAACGATAAAATCTTCTATTTTCTTTTTATCAAAATGTGTGATTTCCTCGCGGTTGTTTTCGTTTAAAATTAGCTTTCCCGTTTCCATGATTTCCCGTGAAATATCCCAGGATTTATCATCATCGGTTTTTTCCATCGTGAAATCGACAAGCAGTTTTGTCAATTCTTCATCATTTCCGGCTTCGGCAATAATGGCATCAACAGCTTCGGTCAACAAACTTTCGGTATCTAAAGAAACTTCAAAAGTTATCGGCAGATTCAAATCGTGTGCAAAAGCGCGAATGACTTTGTGCGTGAATTTATCAATGGTAGAAATATCAAAAGCGGCGTAATTGTGAATTAAATTTTTGATAATGCTTTTGGCTTTTTCGGTAATGGAAGCCAAACTCAATCCGGTTTCTATCTGAATATCCTGCATCAATTGCAATGCTTTGTCAGAAGGATTTTCTTTGCTGAATTCAGAAAGACTTTCCAAAACACGGCTTTTCATTTCGTGCACCGCTTTGTTGGTAAACGTAATGGCGAGAATGTTGCGATAAGCATCAGGTTTTTTGGATAGCAGAATAATTTTCAGATATTCTTTTACCAAAGTATAGGTTTTCCCGGAACCTGCCGATGCGTCATATATGGAGAAAGCTGGTTTTTGCATTTAGTTTTTATTTATCAGATAAACAAAATTCAACTTGCTGGCTTCACCATAATATTCGACTTCAAATTCATCTACTTTAATGGCGCCAATTTTTTTGATAGCTTTTTGCGAACGATAGTTGAAAGCTCCAATGTGGAAATAAACCTTATCTACAAACTGAAAAGCATAATCGAGCATCAGTTTTTTCAAAGCTTTGTTATAGCCATTGCCCCAAAACTTTGTCCCGATAAATGTGTAACCAATCAATATCGAACTGTCTTCTTCATTATAATCATAATACCGGCTGCAGCCAACGGTTTCATTTGTGGCAGCATCAACAATCAGAAAAGCGCCTTTCGATTCTATTGCACCCTTGAAATAATTGGTAAAATCTTCTAATTTATAGCGATTCGGGTTTGGATGCTGCTCCCAAACTAAAGGATTGGATGCTACTTCGAACAATTTATCAAAATCTGTTTCCTGAAGTGGAACAAGTTTTATTAAATCGTTTTGTAAATGTTTAGGTTGGATGTCGAAACTCATTTTTTTGTTTTTCTAGCCCCGATTACTTCACATCGTGTTTATTTCCATAGGAGTTCAGTGAACTACGTTTGTAATGGAAATCCATTTTCTCGTTTGTAAAACGAGGAAAAGATTGTATTGGAAAGCGGGAAATAGCTCCTAATAGGAAATATCAGTTTTAATTATTTGTTAATTGAAAAATAGAATTTAATTTTTCCTCCTGTCTGCTTTTTTAAAGGTAATATTGAATGTCGGGAAAGTAGCATGATACTATATTAAATATTTATTAAGGCACTTCCTTTTCCGAAGTTAAATGTATAAATTTGAATTCAATTATTTTTAATAACTTTTAAATACAACATATCATGGCTTTCGAATTACCGCAATTACCTTATGCATACGATGCATTAGAACCACATATTGATGCTAAAACGATGGAAATTCACCATTCAAAACATCACAATGCTTATACTACCAACCTAAATGCTGCTGTTGCAGGTACCGATTTAGAAGGAAAAACAATAGAAAACCTTTTGATAAATCTTGATATGAAAAATGCGGCTGTCAGAAATAATGGCGGCGGATTTTATAATCACAATTTGTTTTGGAGAGTAATGTCACCAACTGGTGGCGGAAAACCTTCGGGAGATTTAGCAGATGCTATTGATGCTGCGTTTGGAACTTTTGACGAATTTAAAGCACAATTTGCGAAAGCCGGAACGACGCGTTTTGGTTCAGGTTGGGCATGGCTTTGTGTACACAAAGGCGGAAAAGTTGAAGTTTGTTCCACTCCAAATCAGGATAATCCGTTAATGCCGGATACGGGTTGTGGCGGATTTCCAATCTTAGGAATGGATGTTTGGGAGCATGCTTATTATCTGAACTATCAAAATCGACGTCCTGATTATATTGAAGCTTTCTTTAATGTGATTAACTGGACAGAAGTGGCAAGATTATACGCTACAGAAAAATAAAAACAAATTGCTTTTTAGCACATAAAACCGATTGTGAAAGCAGTCGGTTTTTTTATTTTGTATAAGTACAAAAAATAAACAGGCGGAATTTCTTCCACCTGTTTGCCCCAAATCTACCATAACTTACTTAACCTACTAAATACTATGGTAAGGCAAAGCTAATAACTACAAGTTAATAATGGTGATTTTTGTTAAAATATATTGGGATGATAGGCAAATGAGAGGTTAATTTTGCTTTTCTTAATGATTTTCAGACAATTATAAAATAAAAAAGGTGAAATTTTCATTTCACCCTTTTTGCCCCAAATCTACCATAAACTTAACCTACTAATGCTATGGTAGACCAAATATAAAGTGAATCTAATTGTTAAAACAAAAAATATAGATGAAATGCATCAATAATCGTTTAACTTCAAAAAATGTTAAAATTTTAGTAAGCGCGAGCATTTTTCCCCTCGTAAAAATTCATAAATGCCTTGTTAGCAACACGGTTACCTCCCGGAGTTGGATAGTCCCCAGTGAAGTACCAATCCCCTAAATTTTTTGGGCAGGCAAGATGTAAGTTTTCTACTGTTTGAAAAATAATTTTTACTTCGGCGTTTATATCATCCGAAGTTAATAATTCAGCTATTTTATCTGAGATTTCCTGATCTGTGAAAGGTTTATAGATTTCTGTTACATAATTAATAACGTCACTATCTTTATAATTTGCCTGTGCTTTGCATTTGGCATAAACGGCATCTATAATATGATACAAATTGCGTTCTTTCAGTAATGCCAATGTGGCCTGAAAAGCAACTAATCCTTCCAATCTTGCCATATCAATTCCATAACAATCCGGATAACGGATTTGTGGCGCTGAAGAAACGACTACAATTCGTTTTGGATGTAATCTGTCCATCATTTTGATAATTGACATTTTAAGCGTTGTTCCGCGAACGATGCTGTCGTCAATTATTACCAAATTGTCTGTTGGCTGAATTACGCCATACGTAACATCATAAACATGCGCTACCAAATCATCTCTGCTGCTATCTTCTGTAATGAATGTTCTGAGTTTGGCATCTTTTATTGCAATCTTTTCAGTTCTGATTTTGACAGCAAGAATTTCTTCCAGTTTTTCTTTGGTTAATGTTTTTCTGTTATCCAAAATGAACTGATTCTTTCTTTGGTTCAGAAAATCATTCGCGGCTTCTACCATTCCGTAAAACGAAGTTTCAGCAGTATTCGGAATATAAGAGAAAACAGAATTGTCGGTGTCATTTTCAATTGCCTCAAGAACTGCCGGAAGAATTAATTTTCCTAATTCTTTTCGTTCCTGATAAATTTCGGCATCGCTTCCGCGCGAAAAATAAATACGTTCAAAAGAACAGGCTTTTTTTACCGTTGGCGGAATGATTTCTTCTTCGGTGACATTTCCGTTTTTCTTGATGATTAAAGCGTTTCCTGGTGTCAATTCTTTTACATCTTCAAAAGCAACATTGAAAACCGTTTGAATTACCGGTCTTTCAGAAGCGACTACAACTACTTCATCATCTTCATAAAAATAGGTCGGGCGAATTCCTGCTGGATCACGGAAAACAAAAGCATCACCATGACCTAACAATCCAGCCATAGCATAGCCGCCATCCCATCCGCGTGAAGCTCTTTTCAAGATTTTAGCGACATCTAATTTTTCGGCTATTACAGGAGACGCTTCTCTTTTTGATAATCCATTGTTTTTGCATTCCTGATATAAATCAGTAACTTCATCATCAAGGAAATGTCCGATTTTTTCCATTACGGTAACCGTATCGGCCATTTCTTTTGGATGTTGTCCCAATTCTACCAAACTATTAAAAAGCTCCGTAACATTTGTCATGTTGAAGTTTCCGGCCAAAATCAGATTACGATGCATCCAGTTATTTTGTCGTAAGAAAGGATGAACGCTTTCCAAACTGTTTTTACCAAAAGTTCCGTAACGAACATGTCCAAGAAATAATTCTCCTATGTATGGTATGTTTGCTTTTTGCAAATCAACATCGTCCTGATATTCGGGATGCAATGTCAGTTCTTCGTTAATCCTCTCATTAATCTGGGCAAAAACATCCTGAATCGGTTGTGCGTTATTGGAACGAACTCTGCTGATATATCTCTCGCCAGGTTCAACATCCATTTTTATGGAGGCAAATCCGGCTCCGTCCTGCCCGCGGTTGTGTTGTTTTTCCATCAGCAGATACATTTTCTGTATGCCGTAGAAAGCCGAACCGTATTTTTCTTTGTAGAATTCCAACGGTTTTTTTAATCGTAAAAGTGCAATTCCACATTCGTGTTTTAATGCGTCGCTCATTGTAGTTGTTGTGTTGTTTAAGCTTTCCCGAAGCTTCGGGATGTTTCAGCTTCTGTTGTTTGTGTTATTGTTTTTTTGCCACGAATACACGAATAAATTTAAATGCTTTGTGTTAAGATTTCGTGTTGAATTTTGTGCTTCTAATAATATGTCTTTATAATTTTCTTAAAAATCATTCGTGCATTCATGGCTTATATAAAATAAAAATGCCCCGAAACTTCGAGGCATAAATTTATGATAATTCTATTTCAAATTGTGTTAAGGATTTGAATTGTTTTAATCGTTTGTTCACTTCTTCTTTTGTCAGTTCCAGCATTCTTTCGGTTCCGAATTTCTCTACACAAAATGAAGCCAGATTTGAACCTTGGATAATTGCGGTTTTCATAGTTTCAAATGAAACATCGCCTTGTTGTGTTATGAATCCTGCAAATCCACCTGCGAATGTATCACCAGCACCTGTTGGATCAAAAACATCTGCTAAAGGCAATGCCGGAGCAAAGAAGATTTCATGGTCATGAAAAATCAACGCGCCATGTTCTCCTTTTTTAATCACAACATATTTTGGTCCCATTGTATGGATTTTAGCCGCAGCTTTCACCAAAGAATATTCTCCTGATAATTGACGCGCTTCTTCATCGTTGATTGTAATTACGTCTACACGTTTGATAACGTCTAACAATTCAGGCAAGGCACAATCCATCCAGAAGTTCATTGTATCCAATACAACCAGTTTTGGTTTTTGTGTCATTTGATTCAAAACGCCGGTTTGTACAATCGGATGTAAGTTTCCTAACATCACAACATCAGCATTTTTAAAATTTTCAGGAACAACTGGATTGAAATCAGCCAACACATTTAATTCGGTAGCCAAAGTATCTCTCGAGTTCATATCATTGTGATAACGACCGCTCCAAAAGAAAGTTTTTCCGCCTTTTACAACTTCTAAACCTGAAATATCAATATTTCTTGACGTTAATAAATCTAAATATTCCTGTGGAAAATCATCACCAACAACCGAAACTATAGCCGATTGCAAGTTAAAATGCGAAGCCGAGAGTCCAATAAACGTTCCTGCTCCACCTAAAATTTTGTCTGTTTTTCCAAAAGGTGTTTCGATAGCGTCAAAAGCAACCGTTCCTACTATTAAAAGTTTGTTCATTATCTGAGTTTCAAATTAAAGGCGCAAAGATAAGTTTTATGTTTCAGAGTTGCAAAGGTTATTAAGAGACAAAAAATTAGAGCAACTTCTGCTCTTCTTTTTCATAAAAAGCATCAACAGATAAATTGGGTAAACCCGAAGCATAAACGGCAAGTTCATCACAGCGTTCATTTTGCGGATGATTGTTGTGGCCTTTAATCCATTTAAAATCAACTTGGTGCTGGCGGTAAATTTTTAGGAAACGCTTCCATAAGTCGGGATTTTTTTTGCCTACAAATTCTTTTTTCTCCCAACCAAAAACCCATTTCTTCTCAACAGAATCAACCACATATTTCGAATCGGAAATGACTAAGACTTTCATATTGGGTTTTGTTATTTTTTCCAAACCAACAATTACTGCCAGTAATTCCATTCGGTTGTTCGTCGTATGGCGAAAACCTTCGTAGAATTCTTTTTTATAGCTAGTTCCAACCAATTCCATCACAACACCATAACCGCCGTTTCCGGGATTTCCTTTAGCTGCGCCGTCTGTGTATATGTGGACTTGGTGACTCAAGTAAATAGTGATTAGTGATTAGTGATTAGAAGTCTTTCTATAATCTGTGGGAAATGTTTGTGTTCTAATTCGTGAATTTTTGCTGCGATTTCATCTGCGGAAGCGCAATCTTCAATAGTTACTTTTTGCTGAAAAATAAATTCACCTTCATCATAATGTTCGTTGACATAGTGAATCGTGATTCCGGTTTCTTTCTCTTTATTATCCAAAATAGTTTGATGAACTTTCATGCCATACATTCCTTTTCCGCCATATTTTGGCAACAATGCCGGATGAATATTGATAATCTTATTTGGATATTCAGCAATGATGTGCTCAGGAAATTTCCATAAAAAACCAGCCAGAACAATCAAATCGGGTTTGAGTTCCGTAACTTTTTTCAGAACAAAATCTTCTGAAAGTTCTTCTCTGTCAAAGACAAGCGTTGGTACATTATAATTTTTTGCTTTCTCTAAAACTTTGGCATGTGGATTGTTAGTGAAGACGCCGACTATGATAATATCATGGTGATTTTTGAAGTATTGAATAATATTTTCCACATTGGAACCAGTGCCTGAAGCAAAAAGCAAAATCTTTTTCATATTGCTATAATATTGTTTTTCAAAGGGAATATGGAATCGCAAAATAATAATG
>NZ_JBDSMB010000189.1:0-7710 GCF_039916025.1 Flavobacterium sp. | reverse complement strand
GTTTTAAGTGCAAACGCAACTTGTGTGTTGTTGAAAATCTTTTCCATTAATTTAATATAATGCCACAAATATAAATAGTCTTTCGTGATTATTTATTAATTTTTACCTTATTTTTGGGGCACAATTTCAACAAAAATGCAATCCATAAAAGCCAACGGTTATCCTATTTTATTCGCTGAAAACGGTTATGATTCACTCAATAGCTTTATTGAAGAAAATAACTACTCCAACATTTTTATTTTAACAGATAACAACACAAACGAGTATTGTTTATCCCGGTTTTTACCATTTCTGGCAACTGAAAAAAACATCGAGATCATTGAAATTGAAGCTGGTGAAATAGAAAAGAACATCAATACCTGTGTGGAGATTTGGAATGTGCTTACCGAATTAGGCGGCGACAGAAAAAGTCTTCTGATAAATATTGGTGGTGGTGTGATTACCGACATTGGCGGATTTGTAGCTTCTACTTTTAAAAGAGGAATCGATTTTATTCATATTCCAACCACACTTTTAGCGATGGTTGATGCATCTGTTGGAGGAAAAAATGGCGTTGATTTAGGTAACTTAAAAAACCAGATTGGCGTTATCAATGTTCCTAAAATGGTTTTAATCGATACTGAATACCTGGCAACTTTACCACAAAATGAAATGCGTTCCGGTTTGGCCGAAATGCTAAAGCATGGTTTGATTTTCGATGCCGGTTATTGGGCACAATTCAAAGAATTGAATGCTGTCGATTTTGCTGATTTTGATGAATTAATCCATCGTTCAATTACAATAAAAAACGAAATCGTGATGCAGGATCCAACTGAAAACGGCATTCGTAAAGCATTGAATTTTGGCCATACTTTAGGACACGCTATCGAAAGTTATTTTCTCGAAAACGAAAACAAAAAAACTTTGCTACATGGTGAAGCCATTGCAGTAGGGATGATTTTAGAAAGTTATATTTCGTGGCAGAAAAAATTGCTTTCAGCAGTTGAATATTTAGAAATTAAAAACGCAATCAATGCCGTTTTTGAAATCATAGTTTTCGAAGAAAATGACCTGCAGCCCATACTCAATTTACTCATTCACGACAAGAAAAATGAATACGGGAAAATACAATTTGCGCTTCTTGACGGAATTGGAAATATAAAAATCAATCAAGAAGTTGAAAATGAATTAATTATAAAATCTTTTGCAGATTATAAAAGTTAACATAATTTTGATACTAATAGTTGCATTTCGAATATTTTATTTTTTACATTTGCCCTAATGAAAAAAAGTGTCAACACTTCTGTTTACAGTATTTTTAGTCGAGAAACTAACATAAATTTCTTCACTGCTTCTAATCATTTTTATATACTCAAAAATGATTTAATGGCTTTGTGTTCACCAATCACATTTTTATTTCAGGAAAAACTTCCTATTATTTACGCTAATATTAGAGTTTGAATTACAGATTATTTTGTTTTTATAAAATAAATTAATCCATAATTACACCTTTTAAATGAACACTAAATATTTCGATTTAATTAATCAAACCTATTACTTCCCACAGGAAGAATTTACTTTAAACAAAGAAAGCCAGCTTCAATTTCACAATATTGATTTGATGAAATTAGTTGAACAATATGGCACGCCTTTAAAGTTTACTTATTTGCCGCAAATTTCCAACAACATTAAAAGAGCCAAAAACTGGTTCAGGCATGCGATGGAGAAAAACAAATACGAAGCAAAATATTATTATTGTTATTGTACCAAAAGCTCTCATTTTCAATACATAATGAATGAAGCTTTCAAGAATAACATTCACATTGAAACGTCTTCTGCTTTTGATATCAATATTGTAGAGAATTTATTGGAAAACGGAAAAATCAACAAAAGCACCTATATAATATGTAATGGTTTCAAACGCGACCAATATATTGAGAACATTGCCCGTTTGATTAATCATGGTCATAAAAATACCATTCCGATTATTGATAATTATGAGGAATTGGATTTATTACAGGAACAAATCAAAGGTAAATTCAAAATCGGAATCAGAATCGCTGCCGAGGAAGAACCAAAGTTTGAGTTCTATACTTCCCGTTTAGGAATTGGATATAAAAACATTGTAAACTTCTACAAAAAACAGATTCAGGAAAATGATAAATTGGAGTTGAAAATGCTTCACTTTTTCATTAATACAGGAATCAATGATACCGCATATTACTGGAATGAATTATTGAAATGTATCAAAGTATATGTAGCACTAAAAAGAGAATGCCCTTCGCTTGACGGATTGAATATTGGCGGCGGATTTCCAATCAAAAATTCCCTGGCATTTGAATTCGATTATCAATATATGATTGACGAAATCATAAATCAGATTAAAATTGCCTGCGATGATGAAGAAGTTGATGTTCCGAATATTTTTACCGAGTTTGGTTCATTTACCGTTGGTGAATCTGGCGGAGCAATTTATCAGGTTTTGTATCAAAAGCAACAAAACGACAGAGAGGCTTGGAACATGATTGACAGTTCATTTATCACAACTTTACCTGACACCTGGGCAATCAACAAACGTTTTATAATGCTGGCAATAAACCGTTGGAATGATACTTACGAAAGGGTTTTACTCGGCGGAATGACTTGCGACAGCGATGATTATTACAACTCAGAGCAAAATATGAACGCCATCTACCTACCAAAATATAATAAAGAAAAGCCTTTATATATTGGTTTTTTCAATACAGGCGCTTATCAGGAAACCATTGGTGGTTTTGGCGGTTTGCATCACTGTTTGATTCCACAACCGAGACATATTTTAATTGACAGAGATGAGAACGGAATTTTGGCAACTGAGGTATTCTCAGAACAACAAACTTCTGACGATGTCCTGAAAATATTGGGCTACGAGAAGAAATCGTAGTAATTACAGTCTCAATAAATTACAATTTTTAACGAAACTAAATTAGAAAAACTGTTTGTAGTTCTAGAAAAAAAGTTTTTCTTTGAACTCTACTATAAACACAACAACAAACTAAAAAATGAGTAAAGGACCTATAAGTCAATTTATAGAAAAACATTACCTTCATTTCAATGCGGCAGCGCTTGTTGACGCAGCAAAAGGATATGAAGAACATTTGCTTGACAATGGCAAAATGTTGATTTCGCTTGCCGGTGCTATGAGTACGGCCGAGTTAGGAAAATCATTAGCCGAAATGATCCGTCAGGATAAAGTGCATATTATTTCTTGTACCGGAGCAAACCTTGAAGAAGATATTATGAATTTGGTGGCTCACAATTCTTATAAAAGAGTCCCAAATTACCGTGATTTAAGTCCACAGGAAGAATGGGATTTATTAGAAAATCACTATAACCGGGTTACCGATACCTGCATTCCTGAAGAAGAAGCTTTCCGTAGATTACAATCGCATTTATATGATATTTGGAACAACGCCAATTCAAAAGGAGAACGTTATTTTCCACATGAATTTATGTATCAGATGATTAATTCAGGTGTGTTGGAACAATACTATGAAATTGATCCAAAAGATTCATGGATGGTTGCTGCTGCCGAAAAGAATTTGCCAATCGTAGTTCCGGGTTGGGAAGACAGTACTATGGGGAACATCTTTGCTTCCTATTGTATCAAAGGAGAATTTACTGCTACCACGATGAAAAGTGGTATCGAATATATGATGTGGCTGGCCGATTGGTATCCAAAAAATTCAACCGGAAAAGGTTTAGGCTTCTTTCAGATTGGTGGTGGAATTGCAGGAGATTTTCCAATTTGCGTTGTGCCAATGTTATACCAGGATATGGAAATGCACGAAGTTCCGTTTTGGAGTTATTTTTGCCAGATATCCGATTCGACTACCAGTTATGGCTCTTATTCCGGAGCTGTTCCCAATGAAAAAATTACATGGGGAAAATTAGACATACATACACCCAAATTTATTGTTGAATCTGATGCAACAATTGTTGTACCTTTAATCTTTGCTTACATACTAGATTTATAAAATATTTTTTTATGAGAAGAATTATTGTAGACTATGCTAAACTAACTGGTGACATTCTGAATTTATTGGTTGATAAATTCCCAGAAGGTTATGACGACTCCGATATTATTCGTTTTAGAAATGCTCAAAACGAATTGATCGAAGCTGTTGAAGTTAAAACTGAAGACACTATTTACCTGGTTAAAGTGAGCACGAAACTAGCTAGCCGTATGGAGAAATACGACGAAGAGGAAGATATTGACTCTGTAGTTGAACCAATCGATCCAATAAAAGGATTGGATGATGATGAAGATGCGCCAAATGAAAATGACGACGAGGAAGAAGAAGATTTATTGAATGATAAAGGTGGTTCTGACGATGGTGATGATGACGATGACGATGATGACGATCTTGAGGCGACAGACAACTTTGTCGATGATGAAGACGACGATGAATAAACTTCTTTGAAGTTTTAAATTACAATATTAAAATCCCAAATTCCAAACTATATTTTTGTTGGAATTTGGGATTTGTTTTTTTTTGGATTTTTACTCTAAATATCTTTCCTGAAAAATTCGCTCATGATGGTTTTGATGTCCAATGATTGTAAATCCTAAAGCACGAACCGACATTGGGTTGCTAGAAGCTGTTCCAATTCGCATTAATTCTTCGTCTGAAAATGATTTGAACATAGATAAAGTTGCTTGTCTGACAACAGCCATTTCGGTCAATAAATCCTGAATGCTTCTTTTGCCAGCATTTGCTTCGTCAACATAATCGTTTTCATCAAATCCAGGCAATCCGGTTTTATCGTTTCGGGCGAAACGCAACGCGCGATAAGCAAATATTCTTTCGGCGTCAATCAAGTGTTGGATGATGTCTTTGATGGTCCATTTTCCTTCGGCGTAACGGTAATCAAATTTATCTAATGGAATATTTTGAACAAATTTTATAAGACGATGCACCGAGATTTCAAGTTCTTCAACTAATGTATATTCACTTGAAACTTGGTTGATATAAGTGGCAAAATGCCCTGCAAATTCTTCGGGTTGTAAATCGAATGGTTTCATGATACTTATTTATTACAAAGATTGGAATTTTTTAAGCATAACTTTGAAATGAAATTATATTTTTTATAAAAATCTTTTATCTTTAACAGAACAAACATTTTCAAGAACAACTCATTTGAAACAAATAATTTATACAGTAACAATTCTATTACTCACGCTCAATAATTGGGCACAAAACAATACTGTCGGATATGCCGGAATATATGGAGATTGGCTGTTAAATGGAAAAGCTATAACAACTGAATTGGAATTAAAAACTGATGGAACATTCAAATTACGAACCGTTGACAATATTTATCCAATGACTTTTAATGATTATACCAATGAAGGGAAATGGATTGCCAACGGAAATGAAATTACACTTAATCCGCAATTGAAAAGACGTGAGCCGGTTGTTATTCTAAATGAAAAAAATATAGGACTGAAAGACTCGATTCAAATCAAAATAAATTGTTATACAGAATCTTATGAAAAAGAACTACTGATAGAAAGGAAAGAAACTGATTTTACTATGCTTACTATATACTTTGACAAACGTAACAAAGGATTTAATCTATTGCGAGAACCTTATATAAGAACCTGTGGCTTTGCTCCAAGAATAAAAAATCAAAAAATAGTTGATACTAATAATACCTTTAAGATTGCCCGTAAAGACTTTGAGAAAATTGGCATTTATACTTATGGTTTCAAAAAACCTATAGAAATTAAACGACAGTATCTAACATCAAACTTTATTGAAATTGACATTACCATACCAATTGATAAAGAAAGAGCGCCAAGAAGTAAAAAGGTAATCATAAAAGGAAAGCGTGCCTACTTTTATGAAATTGAAGGAGAAGTGAGTACTTATTGGTTAGAACCTTTGAGAAAAAAAACTACTTAAACAGACAGTCGTTTAAATCTTTTTAACCTGATAAATCGCCATCATCTCTTTTGCTTTTTCGATTTCACCACTACTCTGTAATGACTTTGCATATCGAAAATAGTAAACGGCAGCTAATTCATCCGGGCAGAATTCAAACAATTGAGTATACCATTTGGCAGCTATTATGAAATCATCAGCGAAATAGCGATAATCTGCCACAGCCTGAAGCATAGCTTCTGTTTTGTAGCCTTTCTCTAAAACCCTTTCGTAACTTTCTATGATTTTAATTTTGGTAAAATCTGCTTTCTTTTCCGGAACGGCTGTGATAGCTTTAACCTTTTCCTTAGCTGTTGGCGTATCTACCATAGCAACTTCCTGATTGGATGCTACATCTGATTTTGGCTGTACCATTGTAATGCCATTATTCTTTTGGGCAAAACCTGTAAAACAAGAAAAACCTGCTATAAACAAAAGTGTATAATTTTTCATATTTCCCTCTATTTAAGTTTCGTTGAACAACATTAAACAGGGTTGAAGGTACAAAAATATTCTAACCTTGGTTATTTTTCCTATTAAAATTACAATTTACAGCGTTAAAATACTTTTTTTAAGCTGAATTCCTACTAGCATTGGTGTTTCCAAATAGCGAGCGGGTTACCAGCTTCTCATAAACGCTCAGCAATTTTTCGTCTGGATTTTTATGCTTTTTGATTTCACTGATTTGCGAAGATGCATATTGCTGGATAGCCAACAGTGGTAAAACTATTTGTTCCCTCATAGCTATCGAAGCTTTCCCATCGGGATAGTTTTCCATCAATTCTGTATGACCGGCGATTTTAAGCAACAGCCGTTTGGTTTCTGAAAATTCATCAAAGATAATTTGCCAAAATTCGCCAAACTCTTTGTCATCTTTTATATAAGCAGTAAGTGGAAAAAAGGATTTGGCCAACGACATTGCGGTATTTTCCAGTAAGGTTCTAAAGAATAAAGAATCGTCATAAAGCTTTTGCACTTTTTCCCATTGTTTGGTGGTTTCAAAATGTTTTAAAGCGGTTCCAACTCCGAAAAAACCAGGCACATTTTGTTTCATTTGACTCCACGCACTCACAAAAGGAATAGCACGCAAATCAGCAAAATTCAATTGGTCTGACGCATTTCTCTTCGAAGGACGACTGCCAATATTTGTTTTTGAATAGTATTTCAAAGTGCTCATCTCTTCCAAATAAGGAATGAACTTCGGATGGGATTTGAAATCCAGGTATTTTTGATAACCGATACCCGCCAACTCATCGATGATTGTTTTATCAGAATTGGAAAGATTATTTTCATCTTTATTAAAAACGGCATTGGCAACGCCCGCGCTCAATAGATTCTCTAAATTAAACCGACAGGAATCCAATGTTCCAAAATTAGAACTTATCGTTTGCCCCTGCACTGTAACCTGTATTTGCTGATTTTCTATTGTTGAGCCTAACGAAGCATAAAACTTATGTGTTTTTCCGCCGCCACGTGCTGGTGGTCCACCTCTACCATCAAAGAAAATAACTTTGATTCCGTATTTTCTGGAAACTTCAGTGATGGTTTCTTTGGCTTTGAAAATACACCAGTTGGCCATCAAATAGCCACCATCTTTGGTTCCATCTGAAAACCCAAGCATCACGGTTTGTTTATCTTTTCGTTGCTTAATATGATTTCGATAAATTGCATTTTTATACAATTGCTCCATGATTTCATGTGCGTTTTGCAAATCGTCAACCGATTCAAATAACGGTACAATATCAACGGTTGGATTTTCCCAATC
>NZ_JBDSMB010000188.1:0-5870 GCF_039916025.1 Flavobacterium sp. | reverse complement strand
TCATATGGATTTACTTTTGTTTTTGTAGTTAAGAGTAAAAAATGCTTTATTTTTACGGTAAAAATAGAGCAATTTATTTTTTCTAACTTTTATTTTAACAAATTTTAGCATTTACATGAATTCAATTAATTGGAAGACAGTTAAAGATTTTGAAGACATTACTTATAAAAAATGCAATGGCGTTGCGAGAATAGCTTTCAATCGTCCCGATGTTCGCAATGCATTTCGTCCAAAAACAACTAGTGAATTACTACAGGCTTTTCAGGATGCTCAGGAAGATACTTCCATTGGCGTGATTTTGCTTTCGGCAGAAGGTCCAAGTTCCAAAGATGGTGTTTGGTCATTTTGTTCCGGTGGCGATCAAAAAGCACGTGGTCATCAGGGTTATGTTGGTGATGATGGTTATCACCGTTTGAATATTTTGGACGTTCAGCGTCTGATTCGCTTTATGCCAAAAGCCGTTATTTGTGTCGTTCCCGGTTGGGCAGTTGGCGGTGGACATAGTCTGCATGTAGTCTGCGACTTGACTTTAGCGAGTAAGGAACATGCTATTTTTAAACAAACCGATGCTGATGTAACAAGTTTTGATGGTGGCTATGGCTCGGCTTATTTGGCCAAAATGGTTGGTCAAAAGAAAGCAAGGGAAATATTCTTTTTGGGAAGAAATTATTCTGCTCAGGAAGCTATGGATATGGGAATGGTCAATGCGGTTATACCACATGCCGAACTTGAAGACACAGCTTACCAATGGGCACAGGAAATTCTAGAGAAATCACCAACGTCTATTAAAATGCTGAAATTCGCCATGAATCTGACTGATGACGGAATGGTTGGACAACAGGTTTTTGCCGGAGAAGCTACAAGATTAGCTTATATGACTGACGAAGCCAAAGAAGGAAGAGATGCTTTCTTAGAAAAAAGAAAACCAAATTTTGAAAAAAAGTGGTTACCGTAAAAGAGTTCAGTTGGCAGTTGCAGTAAGCAGTTGTTTGTTATAATAAATCTAAAAAGTCTAATAATCTAAGAAGTCTAAAAATGAAACACTGGATTGAAGCCGCAAGATTAAGAACATTACCACTTTCGGTATCTGGAATCATTGTGGGAAGTTTTTACGCTATGTCGCAAGCCATGTTCAACTGGAATATTGTGGTTTTTGCTTTGCTCACGACTTTGGGTTTACAGATACTTTCTAATTTTGCCAATGATTATGGAGACGGAATCAAAGGAACGGATAATGATGACAGAGTTGGACCAAAACGAGCCATTCAAAAAGGAGTTATTACACCTTTTGCAATGAAAAATGCTATGGTCTTAACCTCGATAATCACGTTGTTTTTCGCGGTTTTACTTATCTATTTTGCCTTTAAGGAAAGTTACCTGCTTTATTCTTTTATCTTTTTGTTTTTGGGAATTTTGGCTATTGCGTCGGCTATTCGTTATACCGTTGGGAATAGCGCTTATGGTTATCGTGGCTATGGCGATGTTTTTGTCTTTGTCTTTTTTGGATTGGTAAGTACGTTTGGTGTGTACTTTATGTTTTCAAAAGAAATAGATTGGCTGCTGCTATTACCTGCAACAGCTATTGGTTTTTTGAGCGTAGGAGTTTTAAACCTGAACAATATGCGTGATGAAGAGAGCGATAGAAAGGCAGGAAAGAATACAGTAGTAGTTCAAAAAGGTGGAGCGTGGGCAAAAAAATATCATTTTTTCCTGATTATTTCTGCTATGGTTTTTGTTGTTGTTTTTGCGATTTTAAACAATTTTCATTTTGACCAATATATCTTTGTTGCTGCTTATTTCCCATTAGCCGGACATCTGATAAGAGTATATAAAAACAAAAACCCAAAACTTTTAGATCCGGAGTTAAAGAAATTGGCATTGAGCACGTTCTTTCTATCGATTTTATTGGCTTTGGGACTGATTTATTTTATTTCTGATTTATTGGTTACATACATTTAATTAAATCATTTACGATGAAAATTACATTTTACGGACACGCTTGTATTGGTATAGAAGTTAATGGAAAACACATCATTGTTGATCCATACATTACAGCAAATCCAAAAGCAGAACATATTGATATAAATACGTTAAAAGCTGATTTTATTTTGCTTACCCATGCGCATAATGACCATACATTAGATGTTGAAGCTATTGCCAAAAGAACGAATGCAATCATTGTTTCAGGCTATGAAACAGCTGTTTATTATGGTAATAAAGGGTTTCAGTATCATCCAATGAATCATGGCGGAAGCTGGCAGTTTAGTTTTGGTAAAGTAAAATATGTCACTGCTATCCATTCCAGTTCATTTGCAGATGGAACTTATGGCGGAAATCCCGGCGGATTTGTAATAGAAGGCGAACACAAAAATATTTACATTTCAGGTGATACGGCATTGACAATGGATATGAAACTTATTCCAATGCGTACTAAGCTTGATTTAGCGATTTTTCCAATAGGCAGTAATTTTACTATGGATGTTGAAGATGCTATCATGGCTGCTGATTTTGTCGATTGTGATAAGATTTTAGGATGCCACTATGATACGTTTGGTTTTATAGTTATCAATCACGATGAAGCCAAAAAGAAATTCTTTGATGCCGGAAAAGATTTAATGCTTTTAGATATTGGAGAAAGCATTTCGCTTTAATGATGAAAGCTTCTTACTTCAAATACGTACTTCATTTCAAACAAGCTTCGGGAACTTCCCGGGGCATTTTAACCGACAAAGAAACCTGGTTTATTATCCTGGAAAAAGATGGTAAAAAGGGAATAGGTGAGTGTGGAATTCTGCGTGGATTATCTGCAGATGACCGACCTGATTATGAAGAAAAATTACAATGGACTTGTGAAAATATTCATCTTGGTGAGCAAAAAATTTGGGATGAATTAGTAGAATTTCCGTCGATACAATTCGGAATTGAGATGGCTTTTTTGTCCTTGAAAAGTGAAAATCCATTTGTTTTATTTCCATCTGATTTTACAAAAAACACAAAAAGCATTTCAATAAATGGTTTGGTTTGGATGGGCGATGAGACGTTTATGAAAACCCAAATTGAAGACAAAATTAAGCAAGGTTTTAGCTGTATAAAATTGAAGATTGGAGCGATTAATTTTGACAAAGAAATTGATTTATTGCGCTTTATCAGAGCTAATTTTGATGCAAATGCTATTGAAATTCGGGTAGATGCTAACGGCGCTTTCTCTGAAAATGAAGCTTTAAATAAAATAAATCAAATTACTGGTTTTAAGATTCATAGCATAGAGCAACCGATTAAAAAAAAACTTACTGACACGATGTCAGTACTGTGTAAAAATAGCCAAATTCCTATAGCTTTGGATGAAGAGCTTATAGGTGTGTTTTCGAAAGAAGAAAAGGAAAACTTACTCCAAAAAATCAAGCCGCAATTCATCGTTTTAAAGCCAAGTTTTATTGGTGGATTTCGTGGCACATTGGAATGGATTTCATTGGCTGAAAAATTAAATATTGGCTGGTGGATTACTTCCGCTTTGGAAAGTAATATCGGTTTGAATGCGATTGCTCAATTTACATTTCTGCAAAATAATTTGATGGCACAAGGTTTAGGAACGGGTAGTTTATTTACCAATAATTTTGATTGTCCGTTGACCGTTTCTGATGGACAACTTTGGTATGATAAAAACAAAGAATGGAAAATTAATCTTGATGATTTTCAATAAAAAAACCTGCTCGATTTGAGCAGGTTTTTGACACAAAAAACTTTTAAGTTTTAACATCCAAATCATCTATTTGAGATTTGTATTCAGATGGAAGGATGATGTTCTTAAACAGTTTGTCCAATTTTATAATTCGACTGAATTTATATATTGGAATGACAATAGAGAGCAAAGAAAAATTAGTCAGGTTCAATAACTTTTTTACATACTGAGGAACGACTAATTTTTGACCTTCGGTCAAAACCAAATATCTCACAGCCCCAAGATGCTTTCTATATTGCTTAAAAAGATCATCGGTGTAGTCGCTTTTTTGTAGATTTTCTATCAAATGTTCTTCTCTTACCGGCAGCCATTCGATATAGGTTAACGGCAATTCTTTCAATCCTATTCTGGCGCCTACGCGGTAAAAAACATTGTATACTTCTTCTTTTTCATCATCAGTTAATTTTCTTTCCAGAAGTTCGAAAGAAGCAATCGAATAATGAATCAGCATAAACAATACATCGCGATAAGCCCAATCCGGAATTGTTGCACCACGATTTTGTTCTACGGCGCCATGTATTTTTCTCAGGCTGTCAATCGATGCGTTGGCTTCGTCCATAGAAGAAAACACAATAAGCTTTGCGTAACGAACGGTAGAAAATAATCGGCCTAAAGGGTCAGAAGGTAGCTTTCCGGTAAAATACAGCCAGTCTACGGCTTTATTTATTGCAAACTCAGCTGATGCTCCGGCAAAGATAAAAAGCACGGTATCGCTCTTTCCCCAGATTTGTCTAACAATCGAATCTTTTTTGGCAAAAAATTGCATGATTACTGTTTAATGGTTTATAAATTTACTTACTCCAATCGATTTTTCTTGAGAAATACATCACGGCACCAAGAATTAAAAACAATCCAATGCTGCCAACAAGCAATGCATAATCTTCCATTTGAATAATCACATAGATAAAGGTGTATAAAACGGAAAGCGAAATTCCGATAAACATTGGGAACTTCCTGTTCTTCAAAATCGAAATAGAATACATCGTAATCATAGCGACGACCGAAAAACCGGCAATAGTATAAGCAAAGCTAAATGTACTGTGTTCCGTAATTGAAATCAGCAAAGTATAAAACATGATTAACGCCAGACCAATCATCGAATACTGGAAAATATGAATGTTGATTTTGCTAACCGACTGAATAAGGAAAAAAATCAAAAAGGTCAAGCCAATAACCAGGAAGCCATACTTTGAAGCACGTTCGTTTTGCTGATATTCGTCCACAGTCTGGATTAGTTTTACACCAAACAGATAATCATCCAAATCGGGTAATGCGTTTACATATTGCTGCGTAAAAGTTCTGTTGATGTCGAGAATTTTCCAATCGGCGTGAAATCCTTTATTGTTGATGGTTTTCGTTGTATCGCTTGCCGCAAATGAACCTTCAAAACTCGGAGATTCCCAATCAGAATCGACGCTAACCATCGTAACCTTTCCAACAGGAATAAATTTTACGCTGTTGCTTCCGTTGTATGTTATTCCAAAATTAAAATTGATTTTGTCATTAGCTGCTAATGTTTTGTAATCAAAACCATTGGTTGCTAAGACGCTGTAATCGCTCTTATCATTGTTTTGAGGCTCAAAAGAAAATTTATCATTGTTCAACTGAATTTTAAGTTCGCTTTTGATGCTTTTCAGGTTGGTTGTTTTTACAATAATAGAAGCTTTGCTCCATTGAATATTTTCTTCGGCTATGCCCAATTTAGAAAAGTTGGGTTTCGTGAAATCGCCTTTGAAATTCATATCTGCAGTAAAAACCACATGATTGAAAATGCCACGTTTCAACGATTCGTTTTTCTTGATATTTGAAGTGTTTTTCAATTCATTCGGAAAGAAATAAGCATAATTACTTACTACTTTTCGCTCGATTGTTGTCACGCCGGTTTTAGGATTAGTCACATTGTAAGCTTCATAACTAGTGTATGGAATTCTTAAAACCGGGCCATAAAACAAAACGTCTTTTCCCCACAGATTGGTGACTTCATCAACCATTTGCGTTTTCCGCTGCGAACGTTCGCTGATTAAATTTTGTACAAAGAATAACGGAATTAATAAGACTAAGGTGAGGAATCCTACCATTAGCATCTTTGCGGTTGTTGATTGAAAGAAGCCAGTTCTTTCTTCTTGTGATT
>NZ_JBDSMB010000187.1:0-4751 GCF_039916025.1 Flavobacterium sp. | reverse complement strand
TATTCGTGTATGTTCATTAGAATGAGTTTTTTATGTGAAAAACTGAAAATTAATTCCGTAAAATGTGCCACAAAAGTAATTAATTTACAATCAAACCGAAAGGAAATGTTTCTTAATTTAGTGTTTTGTTGATTTCCAATTTTTTAACACTACAGCGCAACCATTTATATGATAAAGCATCTCATTAAAAAACCAAAAAACTATGAAAAATCTATTCTCAATTTTAGGAATTTCAATGATGCTTGCACTTTCGGGTTGCAGTAGTGAATCGAGTGCAACTCACAGCAGCATTGTAAATGGCCAATGGAAACTTATAAATGTAAGTGGTTCATTTGCAGGCATCAGTCATGATTTTGAACCAGGATTAATTACCTGGGATTTCAATCCAATTACCCAAATGGTAACTGTTGTAAATAACAACACCAATAATGAACTCGTCGATCTTTTTGACACTGGTGTTTACAATTATACCATAGTTGTAAATCCGGATCCGCAAACCTGTTCAGAAATCATCATGATAGACATTATGGAAATGGGTTGCTTTTCGATTGTTAACGGCAATCTCCAACTTGATCAAGCTTTTGCCGATGGAATGACTGTTACGCTTGCTCCATAATTTTAATACAACATCTTTACATCTTTGACTTCAAAATACTTTATGCTGTCATCATTAAGTAAAACTTCAAGTTTACCATCACGGGTAACTTTTTTGATAATGCCCATAAAACGATTTCCCAATTTATCTTCAAAAGGTGAAGGGAAATCTTTTTTATAGAGATTTTCGTGATATGCTGACCAGAGCAAATCAGGATTATCATTTAAAGTTATTCTGTTTGCTTCTAAAGAATCTTTTAAAAGAATGGCTATCGTTTCCTGGTCATAGGTTTCTCCGGAAATGCATTTCAGCGAACTGGCCTGAGGAAGCGCTTCAAAATTAGTTTGATTTAAATTTAACCCAATGCCAACGATTGCTGTAAAACTGCCGTCAGGTTTTAAGATGTTTTCAATCAGTATTCCTGCCACTTTTTTAGAATCTGCCATAATGTCGTTGGGCCACTTTATGGTAATATTTGGTATTTGAATATTTTTTAAAACTTTTATTACTGATAGTGCAACTGCAATATTAAAATCGTAAATGTTCTGATTCTTAAGCCGAACATCCTTAACCAAAATGCTCATAGTTAAGTTTTTACCCGGTTCTGAAATCCATTTTGCACCCATTTGACCTTTGCCTTTCGTCTGCTCATTTGCTATGACAATAGTATAATCTTTGACTGCTGATTCTTTAAACAATTGTTTTAAAAAGTCATTCGTCGAATCTATGGCATCGAGTTTGATTAAAGGCATGATAGAAAGGTAAATATTAATGAATTTTAAACTTTTGTTAAGCAAAAATAAAGACAAAAAGTAATACATTTGCAAAACATACATAAATATAAATGACGAAGAAAACGGTTAACACAGATGTTCTTTTGGCGAACATCATAAAAGGCATAGAAGAAGTAAAAGGAAATGATATTGACATCCTCGATTTGAGAGCCATTGATACAGCAGTTTGTGATTACTTTATAATCTGTAATGGTAGTTCTAATACCCAAGTTAATGCAATTGTTAACTCCATCCAAAAATTAGTTTCTAAAGAATTAAAAGATAAACCCTGGCACGTTGAAGGAACGGATAATGCCGAATGGGTTCTAATGGATTATGTAAACATTGTGGTTCATGTTTTCCAAAAACCAATTCGCGAGTTTTATAACATAGAAGGGCTTTGGGGTGACGCCAAAATAACAACCATTCAAAATAAATATTAAAAAATCATAGTTCATAGAATAAAAAAATGGCTAACGAAAAAAAACCTAATAATTTCAAAATAAGTCCGTGGTTAATATACGTAGTAGTAATTATCGGATTTATTGCGCTTAATTACTTTGGCGGTTCTGGTTTTCAGGATACAACTAAAATATCTTACTCTAAATTCAATGAGTATTTAAACAAAGGACAAATTGAAAAAGTAATCATCTACAACAAAACGGAAGGTGAAGCATACCTGACTAAAGCAGCTCTTAAAGACAAGGCAAATGCCAAAGTAGCGAAAGATATGCTGGGCAACGTCAACAAAGGCCCACACTACTCTTTCGATATTGGAAACGATGAAAGCTTTCAAAATAAAATTGAAAAAGCAGCTCAGGAAGGAAAGATAAAAGATTACGATTTCAAAGCCAAAAGTAATTGGTCAGAACTCCTAATCACGTTATTGCCTTTTGTGATCATTATTGGCCTATGGGTATTAATTATGCGCAGAATGTCAGGTGGCTCTGGCGGTGGCGGTGGCCAAATCTTCAACATTGGAAAATCGAGAGCCAAACTTTTTGACGAAAAAACAGAAGTTAAAACAACTTTTAAAGATGTTGCCGGATTAGAAGGTGCTAAAGAAGAAATACAAGAGATTGTAGAATTCCTCAAGACTCCTGAAAAATATACCATTTTGGGTGGTAAAATTCCAAAAGGCGCACTTTTGGTTGGTCCTCCCGGAACCGGAAAAACCTTATTAGCGAAAGCTGTTGCCGGCGAAGCTAAAGTTCCATTCTTCTCTTTATCAGGTTCTGATTTTGTCGAAATGTTTGTTGGTGTTGGTGCTTCTCGTGTTAGAGATTTATTCAAACAAGCTAAAGACAAAGCGCCATCTATAATTTTCATTGACGAAATTGATGCTGTTGGTAGAGCCAGAGGAAAAAATAACATGTCTGGCGGGAATGACGAACGTGAAAATACTTTGAACCAATTGCTAACAGAAATGGACGGTTTTGGTACAAATACACACGTAATCGTAATTGCAGCAACCAACAGAGCCGATGTTTTAGACAAAGCTTTGATGCGTGCAGGACGTTTTGACAGACAGATTTATGTTGACTTACCAGACATCAGAGAAAGAAAAGAAATCTTTGAAGTACACTTAGCGCCACTTAAAAAAGTAGAAAATTTAGACACTGAATTTTTAGCCAAACAAACACCTGGTTTTTCGGGTGCTGATATTGCTAACGTGTGTAATGAAGCTGCATTGATTGCGGCAAGAAATAATAAAACTGCAGTTGACAAACAAGACTTTTTAGATGCTGTTGACAGAATTGTTGGTGGATTAGAAAAGAAAAATAAAATCGTAACCACCGAAGAGAAACATGCTATTGCTGTTCACGAAGCTGGACATGCAACTGTAAGCTGGATGCTTGAACATGCTGCTCCTTTAATAAAAGTTACTATCGTTCCAAGAGGCCAAAGTTTGGGCGCTGCATGGTACTTACCGGAAGAAAGATTAATTGTCCGTACGGAGCAAATGCTTGATGAAATGTGTGCAACCATGGGTGGAAGAGCAGCAGAAAAAGTTGTTTTTGGTAAAATTTCAACTGGAGCTTTGAGCGATTTGGAAAAAGTAACACGACAAGCACGTGCTATGGTTACCATCTACGGGTTGAATGACAAATTAGGAAACATTACCTATTATGACTCAACCGGGCAAAGCGAATACAATTTTTCAAAACCTTATTCAGAAGAAACCGCATTAGTAATAGATAAGGAGATTTCAACATTAATTGAAAACGAATATCAAAGAGCTATAAAAATTCTGGAAGATAATAAAGAAAAACTAGAGCAACTTGCTGCTATACTGATAGAAAAAGAAGTTATTTTCAAAGATGACTTACAAAATATATTTGGCAAAAGACCTTTTGACCCGCCAGCAGAAGAAACCGAAATAGTTTAGGCTTATAAGGTTTTTAACATTTTTTTAAAATCTTAATTCAAAACATACTTTTGAATTAAGATTTTTTTATCTTTGAGGGATTTCAATTTTAAACTAGATTATACCAATAAAAGCATGAGTCTTTTCAGAAAAATTTTTGGCACCGGTAATGATGCCTCTGACGAAGAAAGTCAAAGCGAATTCAACAATGCTCCTTCAAGCTTTTCATTGCTTCCTGTAGATGAAAAGTTCACTTATAACTTCAAAAAAAATGGCGGTAAGTTTTTATACTGTGAAAACCTAAACGAAGTAAAAGATCAATTTCTGAATATTTTAGAAGAAAATGATTGGTTTGAATGCGAAGCCTTATGCTACGAGCCAAAGCTTTATAGCATGTTGGATGAAAATAAACTAAAATACGACAAACCAGCAAGCCCAAAATTTTTATTTGCAAGTTGTGAAAACCTGATTGCCGATGAAGGTTCCGTACTTTTTTCTTCAAATCAAATCAAGCAAAACAAACCAAATGATTTGCCAAACAACATCATTATTTTGGCGACAACAAGTCAGATTTTAGAAGCTAAAAGCGATGGTCTTCGTGTGATTAAAAAGAAATACGAGAAAGACTATCCAACAAATATCACCACTATAAAGTATTTTGAGAAAGCAAAAGATGAAGACTTTCTTCAATATGGAAGTACTGCGAAGAACTTGTATCTTCTGCTTCTAGAAGATTTATAAAATGGACGAATCGCTAAAGAGATTATTATCTGGTGTAGTTTATGTCGCGCTGCTTTTAATTGTTACGTCCTATTCTGTCACCAGTTTTTACATTCTTTTTGGCATCTTTATGCTGATTGCCGTTTATGAATTTTGCCGATTAGTCAATTTAAACATAATCCTTCCTCTTCTTTTTGGCGCTTTTACCTATTGTTTAGCTACGCAGTTTAGAACTACCCAACTTAATGAGGTCTTGCTTTTATTGGCAACACTATTTGTATCCATAAAATGCCTG
>NZ_JBDSMB010000186.1:0-7680 GCF_039916025.1 Flavobacterium sp. | reverse complement strand
TAAGAACTTTTAGAAACAATCAATTTATCGCGTTGAACGATGGTTCGACAATTAATAATATTCAGTGTGTCGTTGATTTTGAAAACACACCAGAAGAAACATTAAAAAGAATTACAACCGGAGCAGCTGTTTCGGTTACTGGTGCTTTGGTTGAAAGTAAAGGCGCTGGTCAGAAATATGAAATCCAGGTTTCTAAATTAGAAATCCTTGGTGATTCTGACGCTGAGAAATTCCCGATGCAACCAAAGAAACATTCGTTGGAATTCCTGCGTGAAAATGCACATTTGCGTGTTCGTACCAATGCTTTTGGAGCGATTATGAGAGTTCGTTCTGTTTTGGCTTTTGCTGTTCACCAATATTTTCAGGAAAAAGGTTTTGTATATGTAAATACGCCAGTTATTACAGGTGCTGACGCTGAAGGTGCCGGAGAAATGTTCCAGGTTACTTCATTGCCGTTGGATAATCTTCCAAAAAATGAAGAAGGAAACATCGATTATAAAAAAGATTTCTTCGGAAAGCAAACAAACTTAACCGTTTCGGGACAATTAGAAGGTGAAACTTTTGCAATGGCTTTGGGACAGATTTATACTTTCGGACCAACATTTAGAGCGGAGAATTCAAACACTTCTCGTCACTTGGCTGAATTCTGGATGATTGAGCCTGAAGTAGCTTTCAATGATTTGAATGACAATATGGATTTGGCTGAAGATTTTATCCAATACGTAATTAAATATACGATGGATAAATGCCAGGATGATTTGAAATTTTTGGAAGGCCGTTTAGCTGAAGAAGAAAAATCAAAACCACAGGCAGATAGAAGCGAAATGTCTTTGTTAGAAAAACTAAATTTCGTTTTGGAAAACAACTTCAAACGTGTTTCTTATACCGAAGCTATTGATATTCTAAGAGATTCAACTCCGAATAAAAAGAAAAAATTCAGCTATATCATCAACGAATGGGGCGCTGATTTACAATCGGAGCACGAACGTTATTTAGTTGAAAAACACTTTAAATGCCCAGTGATTTTGTTTGATTATCCTGCAAATATCAAAGCATTTTATATGCGTTTGAATGAAGATGGAAAAACAGTTCGTGCAATGGATATCCTTTTCCCTGGAATCGGAGAAATCGTTGGAGGTTCACAAAGAGAAGAGCGTTATGATGTTTTGGTTGAAAAAATGAAAGCCTTAGGAATTGACGAAGAAGAACTTTGGTGGTATTTAGACACACGAAGATTCGGTTCGGCTGTACATTCAGGTTTCGGATTAGGATTTGAAAGATTGGTTTTATTCGTAACCGGTATGAGCAACATCCGTGACGTAATTCCTTTCCCAAGAACACCACAAAACGCAGAATTTTAAAAGTTGATTTGATGATTCGGTAATTCGGTTATTTGTTTTTAACTTTACAGATAACCAAATCCACAAAAACCAAATAACCATAAAATGTTAAAGCAGTTCCTAAATCTAAAATTATCACAAAAGCTATCACCTCAGCAAATTCAGTTGATGAAGTTGATACAATTGCCTACGCAGGCTTTTGAGCAACGTCTGAAAGAGGAAATGGTTGAAAACCCGGCTTTGGAAAGTGGCAAGGAAGAGGAAGAAGAATATGAGAAAGATGAGTTCGACAACAATGAAGATGATTATGATGATTACGAAGGAAGCGACAACATTGACACTGACGAAATCAACATTGATGAATATTTAAGCAACGACGAAACGCCCGATTATAAACTTCAGGCGAATAATTATAGCGAAGATGATGAGCAACGTACAATGCCATTTGCAGCATCAACGAGTTTCCATCAGGATTTAATCAATCAGCTAAATACTTTTATCTTAACGGATGAAGAACGCGAAATTGCTGAATTTCTGGTTGGAAGCATTGATGACGATGGTTATTTACGCAGAAGTGTTCAGGATATTGTCGATGATATGGCGTTTACGCAGGGCATTTATACGGATGAAAAAAGTGTTGAAAAAATTCTGCATATTATTCATGATTTAGAGCCTTCCGGTGTTGGTGCGCGAGATTTACATGAATGTCTTTTATTACAACTCCGACACAAAACACCAACAGAATATGTTGATTTGGCAATCAATATTATAGAGAACCATTTTGATGCTTTTACCAAAAAACATTATGAAAAACTTCTAGCTACTTTCGAAATATCGAAAGAACAACTCAAAAAAGCTATCGAAGAAATTGAAAAACTGAATCCGAAACCAGGCGGTGCTTTTGACAGCAACACTCGCACAGTAGAACAAATTGTTCCCGATTTTGCCATTCGAATTGTTGATGGTGAACTCGAACTTACGTTGAACGGCAGAAATGCTCCAACGTTGCACGTTTCCAAAGATTATCAGGAAATGCTGCAAACCTATAAAATCTCCAAAGACAAATCGCATTCGCAAAAAGATGCCGTACAGTTTATCAAGCAAAAACTGGATTCTGCCAAATGGTTTATCGATGCGATTCGCCAGCGTCAGGAAACGCTTTTTGTGACAATGAATGCGATTATGCATTTCCAGCAGGAATATTTCCTTGATGGCGAAGAAACCAAATTGAAACCGATGATTTTGAAAGACATCGCCGATATGGTTGGGCTTGATATTTCTACGGTTTCGCGTGTTGCCAATAGTAAATATGTCGACACACCTTATGGTACCAAATTGATAAAAGAATATTTTTCAGAATCAATGAAAAACGATCAGGGCGAAGATGTTTCTACTCTTGAAATCAAAAAAATCCTGAAGAACATTATTGAAGAAGAAGACAAAAACAAACCTTTACCCGATGACCAGTTAGCCGATCTTCTAAAAGAAAAAGGCTATCCAATTGCCCGAAGAACCATTGCAAAATATAGAGACTTGCTTGATATTCCTGTGGCGCGAATGAGGAAAAAGATTTAATAAAACCACTTTGAAAAAAATCCTTCCTTTTTTTTCGTATCTCTTCCACCCCATTTTCATTCCACTTTTAGGAACTGTTTTTTATGTTTTGCTCGAAGCAAAGTATTTTACTTTGCTACAATACCTGCTTCTTTTCCTGCAAATAATCATCATTACTTTTCTGTTGCCAATTGCTTTTTTTTATCTGCTGAGAACATTTGGGAAAATAGAAAACGTAATGCTTTCGGGTATTTCGCAACGTAAGATTCCATTATTATTGCAGTTAATGTTATTTGCTGTTTTGATACAAAAAAGCATAACAATTGACCGGTTTCCAAGCCTGTATTTCTTTTTTCTCGGAGGATTGCTGAGTACGATTTTTACATTTCTTTTACTATATGCCAAATTCAAAGCCAGCATCCATATGATTGGCATTAGTTCACTAACCGTTTTTATAATTGGCCTGAGTATCCATAATCAAATCAACACGATTAATACAGTTGCTTTTTTTGTAATAATGAATGGTGCTGTTGCATCTTCACGCTTATATATGGAAGCGCATTCGAATAAAGAATTGTTAGTTGGATTTTTGTGTGGATTAATTCCACAGACTGCTTTACTCTATTTTTGGTTATAGAATGTAAAACATCAGACCAAAATTGACTGTGTTAATATCAATGGATTCATTGTCAATTTTTGCTGACGATTTAAACAACGGATTTAATCCATAATAAGCATAAAAATTCCACGTGTTCCAACCTGCAGCCACATAAATTCCATAATGAAACTGATTCAAATCCTTGTTGTTGGATTGCTTAAAATCCCCGATGGAAGCCTGCGATTTGTAGTGGTCATAAAATAAATAGCTGAATTTCACACCTGTGTAAACTCTCCAAAATATATGGCTTTCCGGTGTTGAGTCGCGCCATCTGAACTCTAGAGGCAAATCTACAAAATGAAGCGATAATTTATTTTTAGAAAAAGAAATATCCTCATCAAAAATCTGATAGGTATTCATCCCGCCAACATCTCTAATTCCTAAATTCTGATTATAAATTGCCATTGTGTATCCCAAACCTGCAGCTATAGAAACTGTTCGTTTTTCGTTGATTGGCATATCTCTCAAAAAACCAAAAGCAATTCCGGGAGAAAGTTTGTTTTGGGTAATTCCATCAGGACGTTTCTGTAAAGCGTTGTAGGTAATGTTTAGATAAAATTGGTCTTCGCGGTATAAAGAATCTACAGCATCAAAATCGATTTCATCTTTAACCTCATTCTTAATTCCGTTTTCCTGAGCAAAAATCCCCAGAGTTGTAAAAAATGTTATGATAAAAAGACTAATTCGCATACTGATGTTATATGGCATAAACTTACGAAAAAAACACCTTTGCAAAAAGGTGTTTTTTATGAAATATTTTGATTGAGATTAAAACAATCCTTCGATAGACAAATATCTTTCGCCAGTATCATAATTAAAAGTCAGTATTTTGGCATCATTTGGAATTTCCTGCAGTTTTTTATTTACCGCTGCAAGTGAAGCTCCCGATGAAACGCCAACCAAAATTCCTTCTTTTTTGGCAATCGCGCGTGCAAATTCATATGCTTCATCTTTACTAACCTGAATGATTTCATCGATTGCTGCTGCATGATAATTTTGAGGAATAAACCCGGCACCAATTCCTTGAATAGGATGAGGCGATGGACTTCCTCCGCTTAACACTGGCGATAATTCGGGTTCAACGGCAATGACTTTAGGTTTGGGAATTTTTCTTTTAAAACTTCTGCAACGCCTGTAATGTGCCCGCCAGTTCCTACTCCTGTAATGATATAATCCAATCCTTCGGGGAAATCGGCCAGTATTTCTAAAGCGGTGGTGGTTTTATGAATTTCAATATTTGCGGGATTTTCAAATTGTTTGGGCGACCAGGCATTTGGAGTTTCAGTAACCAATTCGGCTGCTCTTTCTATAGCACCTTTCATTCCTTTTTCTCTTGGTGTCAATTCGAATTCGGCTCCGTAAATCTCCATCAGTTTTCTTCTTTCGACACTCATTGATTCGGGCATAACCAAAATTACTTTGTATCCTTTTACAGCTGCGACAAGTGCTAATCCAATTCCGGTGTTGCCCGAAGTTGGTTCGACAATGACACTATTTGGATTTAAAAGCCCTTTCTTTTCGGCATCTTCTATCATCGCTAAGGCAATTCGATCCTTGATACTGTTGCCTGGATTGTTTCTTTCCAATTTTACCCAAACGTTTTTGTTTTCAAATAAACGACTCAATTTTACAACGGGCGTATTGCCAATAGTTCCTAAAATGTTGTTTGCTTTCATTGCTTTGTTTTTTAAATTAAATACTAAAGTTCATTGCCTCTGGAAAGGTTTGAATATTTTTTATAACGATTTCACTTTTATGAAAAACTAAGGATTGTGCCGGAATAGAATTGGTAATCCAAACATTTCCGCCAATAACTGCGCCTTTGCCGATTATGGTATTTCCTCCTAAAATAGTGGCATTGGCATAAATCACTACATCATCTTCAATTGTTGGATGCCGTTTTTCTATGGCTTTATCTTTACTTACTGTCAATGCTCCTAAAGTTACGCCTTGGTATATTTTGACATTTTTTCCAATTACAGCAGTTTCACCAATTACGATTCCGGTGCCGTGATCAATAAAGAAACTTTCACCTATGGTTGCTGCTGGATGAATATCAATTCCGGTTTTGCTATGGGCATATTCAGCAATCAACCGTGATAAGATAAAAGCATCTTTCTTCCACAAAACATAGGCAATCCGATGTACCGTTATGGCAAAAAATCCGGGGTAAGCAATTAAAACTTCACTTCTCGACTTCGCTGCCGGATCAAATGATAAAATAGCCTTTAAATCCTGTAAAAGCTGTTGATATACATTGCTAATGCCATTGAAGAAATCATCCGTTAATTGGTTTGATTGCTCCTTTGTAAATTCTTCTTGTTCCAATAATTCTTTTAAAATTGTTTTTAGTTCCAACTCTTTTTGCTCAAAAAAGTCATATTCAATATATTCTTTATTGGAACAAAATAACCAATACGAGAGTTCGTTAATCCAGTATTTGGCTTTCTTCTTATTCAATAAAATCTTTTTTTCGAGAAAATTAGATTGGTATATTGATTTGTTTACTGATTTCATAATAAAATTTTGATTTTGAGAATGGTATAAAACAAAAAACTCCCCAAAATATTGAAGAGTTTTTTTGTTTAGAAACTATAAGTAATATTAGTCCACAACAAGGCACTCCTCTTTTTGGGAATAACAACAAATACTACTATGTGAAAAATGTGATTTCATTCTTGAATTATATACACAAATATGGCAAGATTATTCTGGCTGTGCAAGTTTTGGAAAGAAAATTAATTTCAGATTATCCAAGCTTAGTAAACTTCCCTTTTAAACTAGCATTTTGGCAAGACGTTGTTTTGTCCTTGCTTGTCAAAGGATTAACTTCGTTGATCCCTGAATGGGATTCTGTCGATAAAAACCATGCCTTTTGCAAAGGCTGTTCTTCTTTTCACAAAAAAGATTCTGAAAGTAAACTTTCAATCTTTTTTGTGAAAAGAAAAACCGAAGCTTTCGCTTCGGTTTTTATCGCAGAAAGGATGGGATTCGAACCCACGTTATGTTGCCATAAACACGCTTTCCAAGCGTGCGCCTTCAGCCACTCGGCCACCTTTCTATTATTTTGAGGTTGCAAAGAACAGCAAAAATTTTGACTAAAAAAAACGTGAATGATAATTAGTTATTGCATTTCGCCCCGTAACGATGTTTCAAAAATGGTTTTGAAAACTGTCGGTGCCACATTTTGTCCCAGTAAATACATCAGTTTTGTAATTGCCGCTTCGGTAGTGATATCTTTTCCGGAAATTACGCCGATTTTCTTTAATTGTGAACTGGTTTCATATTGCCCCATGTTGACACTTCCGCCGGAACATTGCGTTACATTGATAATGTATAAACCATTTTTGATGGCTTTTTTCAAGGTTTGAATAAACCATTCTTCAGTTGGTGCGTTGCCGGAACCATAAGTTTCGAGGATTATTCCTTTTAAATTTGGAATGGAAAATATAGCAGACAAAACAGATTCATTAATCCCCGGAAACATTTTTACAATCACCACATTGCTGTCCATTTTTTTATGAACTACCATTTTTTTGGTGGTTTGCTTAGTCAAAACCAAATTGGAATTGACATTCAAATGAACACCCGATTCGGCTAACTGTGGATAATTGGGCGAAGCAAAAGCATTAAAATGTTCAGCATTTATTTTGGTAGTTCTGTTTCCACGGTATAATTTGTATTCAAAATACAGACAAACTTCGTGAATGACAGATTTCCCTTTTTGTTGCAGCGATGCGATTTGAATCGCTGTAATCAGGTTTTCTTTAGCATCCGTTCTCAAATCTCCAATTGGTAATTGCGAACCCGTAAAAACAACAGGTTTATTCAAATTTTCCAACATAAAACTCAATGCCGATGCTGAATATGACATTGTATCTGAACCATGAAGCACCACAAATCCGTCAAAGTTGGCATAGTTGCTTTCAATCATTTCTGCAATTTCAATCCACTTTTCAGGATTTATATTGGAAGAATCAATAGGCTTTTTAAAGGAAATTGTTTCAATATTGCAATCCAGATGTTTGAGTTCAGGGATTTTTTGCAATAGTTTTTTGAAGTTGAATGCTTTCAAAACACCGGTTTCAAAATCTTTTATCATACCAATGGTTCCACCAGTATAAATTA
>NZ_JBDSMB010000185.1:0-24256 GCF_039916025.1 Flavobacterium sp. | reverse complement strand
TGGCGTTTTAGGTGCTGGTCACCTCGGAAAAATACACTTACGATTATTACAACAATCTGATAAATACGAATTAGTTGGTTTTTATGATGAAAACCACGAAAACGGAGCCAAAATCGAAGCCGAGTTCGGATACAAACAATTTGACACTATTGCGAAATTAATTCACGCTGTAGATGCTATAGATATTGTCACTCCAACCCTTTCTCATTACAAATGTGCTAAAGTTTCTATCAAATCAGGGAAACATGTTTTTATAGAGAAACCAATTTCTACAACTGTTGAAGAAGCTGAGGAAATTATCGCTTTGTCAAAAGAATATAACGTCAAAGGTCAAGTTGGACATGTTGAGCGTTTTAATCCTGCATTCACTGCTGTGAAAGATATGATTGAAGCTCCAATGTTTATCGAAACGCATCGTTTAGCAGAATTCAATCCGCGTGGTACTGATGTTCCCGTGGTTTTGGATTTAATGATTCACGATATTGATGCGATTTTGAGCGTAGTAAAATCAAAAGTGAAATTTGTCCACGCAAGTGGTGTTTCGGTGTTGAGCCAATCTCCGGATATTGCCAATGCCCGAATTGAATTTGAAAATGGTTGTGTTGCCAATATTACTTCGAGTAGAATTTCATTGAAAAATATGCGTAAATCGCGTTTCTTTCAAAAGGATGCTTATATCTCTGTAGATTATTTAGATAAAACCTGCGAAGTCGTAAAAATGAAAGAAGCTCCGGAAACTCCGGGAGATTTTGATATGATTCTTCAAAATGCTGAAGGCGATCGCAAGCAAATCTATTTCAACAATCCGGAAGTAAGCCACAACAACGCTATTTTGGATGAATTAGAAACGTTTGCTGATGCTATCAATAACAATACAACTCCAATTGTAACCTTACAAGACGGAACAGAAGCATTGCGCGTGGCGTATATGATTATTGATTCGATGGAAAAAAACAAAACACCTAACTAAACATAATGAAAACAATTGCTGTAATAGGCGCAGGAACAATGGGCAACGGAATTGCACATACTTTTGCACAAAGCGGTTTTACCGTAAAATTAATTGATCTTTCCGAAAAATCATTGGAAAAAGGAATGGCAACTATTGCTTCAAACCTTGACAGAATGGTTACAAAAGGAACCATCACCGAAGATGACAAACACAAAACAATTGGAAATATAATCACGTATACTGATATCAAAGACGGCGTTGTTGGAACTGATTTGGTAATTGAAGCTGCAACAGAAAATGTTGGTTTGAAACTTCAAATCTTCAAGCAATTAAGCGACGTTTGCGATCATAATGTGATTTTGGCAACCAACACTTCTTCGATTTCTATTACGCAAATTGCTGCTCAAGTGTTGCATCCGGAACGTGTAATCGGAATGCACTTTATGAATCCGGTGCCGATTATGAAATTGGTAGAAATCATTCGCGGTTATTCTACTTCAGACGAAGTAACCAAAATCATCATGGATTTATCAGTGAAATTAGGGAAAACTCCAACCGAAGTAAATGATTATCCTGGCTTTGTGGCAAACAGGATTTTGATGCCAATGATTAACGAAGCTATAGAAACATTATATAACAAGGTTGCCGGCGTTTATGAAATTGATACCGTAATGAAACTCGGAATGGCACATCCAATGGGGCCATTGCAATTAGCGGATTTTATTGGGCTGGATGTTTGCCTTTCAATTTTAAATGTAATGTACGACGGATTCAAAAATCCAAAGTATGCTCCCTGCCCACTTTTAGTCAATATGGTTATGGCCGGAAAACTCGGAGTAAAATCTGGTGAAGGTTTCTATGATTATGTCGAATCTAAAAAAGCAGAAAAAGTTTCAAAACAATTTTCATAAGTAAAAGTAGTTAGGGATAAGAGAAAAGTAAAATCTTTTAATTACTTGTCCCTTTTCCCTTTTAACTAAAAAAAACATGAGCAAAATAATCCCTTTCAAAGCCGTTCGTCCCACGCCTGATAAAGTAGCACTGGTAAGTTGCAGAAACTATGACGATTATAGTTCGGCTGAGCTTGCGGCGTGGTTGAGTTTTAATCCGTATTCATTTTTGCACGTGATTAATCCGGCTTATATGTATTCGCAAAAGATTACACTGGACAAACGTTTTAAAGGTGTCGCTCATAAATACCAGGATTTTAAGGATGAAGGCATTTTTATGGAAGATGATAAAGCTGCTTTCTTTTTATATGAAATTCAGAATAAAGTGCGGTCTTTCACTGGTTTCGTAGCCGGAACTTCAATTGAAGATTACAAGAACAATGTGATCAAAAAGCACGAAGATACGTTACAATATCGCGTGGAATATTTCAAAGATTACCTGCATCAGACAGGTTTTAATACAGAACCCGTTTTGATTACATATCCCGATAATGAAACTTTGGATTCCTGGATTGCAGAAAAGAAAAAAAGCCAGCCGATTTATAATTATTCTACAACCAACAAAGAAAAGCATCAGGTCTGGAAAATTGAAACTGGCGAAGAAATTCGATGGTTGCAAAACCAATTCGAACAAATTCCCGAATTATATATTGCCGATGGACATCACCGTTCGGCTTCTGCTGAATTATTATACGATGAAGACAAACATTTAGGCAATGAAAACCTGAACTATTTCATGAGTTTCTTAATTGCCGAAAGCAATGTCAAAATCTACGAATACAATAGAATTATCCGCGACCTGAATGGTTTTACTAAAGATGCTTTTCTGGAAAAATTAGCTGAAAACTTCATCATCAAAGACAAAGAACTGGAATTGTGGAAACCACAAAGCAAGTTTGAATTCGGAATGTATCTCGACGGGCATTTCTATGCCTTGTTTTACAAGCAAGAGAATAAACAGCCGTCAATTTTGGAAAACCTTGATGCACAGATTTTATACGATAAAGTATTGAAACCAATGCTTGGAATAGAAGATTTGCGAAATGACGAACGTATCGAATATATTCCGGGAAAGCAATCTATTTCAACAATAAAGGAATTGGTTGATGAAGGCGAATTTGAAGTTGGCTTTATGTTATTCCCATCTGATATTTCAGAGATAAAAGCTTTGGCAGATAACAATTTGATTATGCCGCCAAAAAGTACGTATATCGAGCCAAAGTTCAGAAGCGGATTGATGGTTTACGAATTGTAACATGAAAATGTACCAATTTGAAAATTTGAAAATTGAGTTTGTCATTTCGACAAAGGAGAAATCTCATTATGTTTTATGAAAATAATCCAATGGAATTGTAATATGGCTTTTCGCAAAAAACACGCAGCTGTTTTGGCTTCAAAGCCCGATATCGTTGTGATTTGTGAATGTGAAAATAATGAAAAATTAAAATTCGGAAGCCTGACTCCTACTCCAAATGATTTTTTTTGGCACGGGAATAATAAACATAAAGGAATTGGGATATTCTCTTATTCGGACTATAAGTTTGAGTTGGTTGCAGCATTCAATCCCGAATTCAGGTACATAATTCCGCTGAAGGTTTCAAATAAAAATGAAGAATTTTATCTGTTGGCGATTTGGGCAATGGATAACAAAGAGAAAAAAGAAGCACGCTATATTGCACAAGTCTGGCTGGCAATCAATCATTATTCTGAATTATTGGATAAACCAATTATTCTGGTGGGCGATTTTAACAGCAATCAGATTTGGGATAAAGAAAAAAGAATTGCGAATCATACCGGCGTTGTAAAGTTGCTTTCGGAGAATAACATTCATAGTTTGTATCACAAAATAAACTCCGAAAATCATGGAGAAGAAACGCAGCCGACTTTTTTTCTGCATCGAAATAAAGAAAAGCCATATCATTTAGATTATTGCTTTGCTTCAGGGAAATTTTGGGAAAAGGGTTTTAGTGTTACGATTGGCGATTTTGATGAATGGATAAAACTCAGCGATCATTTGCCAATAGAAATTGAATTTAAATAAAATGAGTATTTCAGAAAATCTAAATAAAATACAATCCACAATTCCGGAAAACGTGACACTTGTAGCGGTTTCTAAAACCAAACCTGTTCCACATTTGATGGAAGCTTACAATGCTGGTCAACGTGTATTTGGTGAAAACAAAATCCAGGAAATGACCGAAAAATGGGAACAAATGCCCAAAGATATTCAGTGGCATATGATTGGACATGTTCAAACCAATAAAGTCAAATACATGGCTGAATATGTGATTCTAATTCACGGAGTTGATAGTTTGAAATTACTGCAGGAAATCAACAAACAAGCTGCAAAACACAATCGGGTTATTGATTGTTTACTTCAAATGTATATTGCTGAAGAAGAAACAAAATTTGGTTTGGATAAAAATGAACTAAATGAGATACTGAAGCAAGTTCAGCATGAATCATTGCAAAACATAAAAATTGTTGGTCTAATGGGAATGGCGACATTTACTGAAAATCAGATGCAAATCAAAAAAGAATTTCAGTATTTGAAATCTGTTTTTAATAAACATCCACAATTCACAACCCTTTCAATGGGAATGTCAGGCGATTATAAACTTGCCATTGAATGTGGAAGTACGATGGTTCGAATTGGAAGTAGTATATTTGGAGGAAGATAAATTCAATGTCAAAAATCAATTACAATATCAATAAAAAAGATTACTATGGAAGTTAATGAACCTAATCCTGAAAAAATATTCAATTTTGAAGATAGGCTCGTTCGTTTTGCTGGAGAAAGTATTTTATTTGTTAGAAAATTAGAGAAAACCTATGAACTTGAATATTATAAAAATCAATTAATTTGTTCTTCTGGGAGTTCATCATTAAATTATGGAGAAGCACAAGGAACGATTACAGATAAGGATTTTGTGTTTAAAGTTTCTTTAGTCGTTAAAGAATTGAAAGAGTCCAGAAATTCAATAAAAATCATTGAATATATTAAAGCCGGAGATGAAATTGACAGGAAGTGGCTTTTAACAGAAGTCGAAGAACTAATTGCTATTTCTTCAAAAATGATATTAAATAAAAAGTAACTTTTTTCAATATCAATAGCAATCAAAATTACAATATTCAATTTTTTAATTTATAAATTGACATTGTTTTTTTAAATTGTAATTGACATTGATTTTTGAAATTGAAAATGTACGCAATACTCGACATAGAAACCACTGGTGGACAATTTAATGAAGAAGGCATTACCGAAATTGCCATCTATAAATTTGACGGTCACGAAATTGTTGACCAATTTATCAGCTTAGTAAATCCCGAAAAACCAATTCAGCCTTTTGTGGTAAAGCTAACAGGTATTAATAACGCTATGCTGCGATCGGCACCAAAGTTTTATGAAATTGCCAAACGCATCATCGAAATTACAGAAAATTGCATTGTTGTGGCTCATAATGCTTCGTTTGATTACAGAATTTTAAGAACTGAATTCAGTCGTTTGGGTTATGATTATATAAAACCTACACTTTGTACGGTTGAATTGTCACAGAAATTAATTCCGGGACAAGCTTCTTATAGTTTGGGGAAATTGGTTCGTGCACTTGGAATTCCGGTAACAGATAGGCATCGCGCGAGTGGTGATGCTATGGCAACCGTGAAATTGTTTAAAATGATTTTGGCAAAAGACACTGAAAAAGAAATTTTAATCAGTTTGATTAAGGCCGAAATCAAATCAGGTTTGACGCCAAAATTGTTAGATATTGTTGAGAGTTTGCCAACAAAAACCGGGATTTACTACATTCATAATGAAAAAGGCGATTTGATTTATATTGGCAAAAGCCGAAATATCAAGAAACGAATCAATCAGCATTTTACAGGAACATCTGGAAAAAGCAAAAAAATTCAGCGTGAAGTTTTCGCCGTAACATACGAAGTTACCGGAAGTGAACTGATTGGGCTTTTAAAGGAAAGCGAAGAAATCAAAATCAACAAACCGATATATAACAGATCACAGCGAAAGACTATTTTTCAATGGGCACTATATCCCGAAAAGGATGAGAATGGCTATTTAGCTTTAAAAGTTCAAAAAGCGGATGGCAGGAAAAAAGAAATCACTTCTTATACTTCTATGCAGGAAGGCAAAAATTCGTTGTTGACAATTACCGAAAAGCATAATTTATGTCAAAAAATAAATGGTTTGTACGAAACTAAGAACGCTTGCTTTCAATATAAAATAAAAGAATGCAACGGTGCGTGTTTGGGCAAGGAAACTCCTGAATTATATAATGAGCGCGTTGAAGAATTCATACAGGAAATGAAGTTCGAAAACGACAATATGATTATTGTTGACAGAGGAAGAACCGTTGATGAACGCTGCGCTGTTTTGATTGAAAACGGTGTTTATAAAGGATATTGCTTTTACGAGTTGAACTATCAGATAAACAATATCGAAATCCTTAAAAACATTATTATTCCGATGCAGAGTAATCGTGATACCAGAACGATTATCCAAGGTTATTTAAAACGAAATAAGGTGATAAAGATTGTCAAATTTTAATGAACTACCTAATCACAATCATTGGCCCGACTGCAATAGGAAAAACTTCCTTGAGTATTGCTTTGGCGCAGCATTTTGGATGTGATATCGTTTCGTGTGACAGTCGGCAGTTTTTTAAGGAAATGCGCATTGGAACTGCAGTTCCAAGTGAAGAGGAATTAGCTTCGGCTACACATAATTTTATCCAAAACAAATCTATTTTTGAGAATTATACGGTTGGTGATTTTGAAAAAGAAGCTATTGCAAAACTCGATGAATTGTTTCTGAAAAATAACATTCAAATTATGGTTGGTGGTTCAGGTTTGTATGTGGATGCCATTCTAAAAGGCTTTGATGATTTTCCGGATATTGAAAATTCAGTTAGAGAAAATATAAATGCTGATTTTGAACATCTTGGAATAGATTACCTACAAAATAAGTTGAAAGAATTCGATTCAGAATATTACAATATTTTAGCTGTTGAAAATTCACAAACTTTGCAAAATCCACAGCGAATGAAACGTTTTGTGGAAGTTTGTCTTGGAACAGGAAAACCATATTCATCCTTTCTTAATCAAAAGAAAAACAAACGTAACTTCACTCCTATCATCATTGGTTTGGAAGCTGAAAGAGAAATAATGTACGACCGAATCAATCAGCGTGTGGACATAATGATTGCTGAAGGTTTGGTAAAAGAAGCAGAAAATTTGTTTCCGAATAAGGAATTAAACGCATTGCAAACTGTTGGCTACAGAGAATTGTTTGATTATTTTGATGGGAATGTTTCGTTAGATTTTGCCATAGAAGAAATCAAGAAAAACACACGCCGGTTTTCAAAGCGTCAACTTACTTGGTTTAAGAGAACTGAAAATGCCGTTTGGTTTGATTATTTAAGTGATAGAGCCAAAATAATTGAGCACATTAATTCTTTGTTATAAAAAGTAATTCACAACGCAACGCTATTAAAAAAACCGTATCCATTAAGAAAATCTTTATGAAAAAATTATTACTTCTCTTTATAATATTCTTGATAATTTCCTGTGAAGGCATTCAATATGATGGCGAAAAAAGATTAGTATTCCAAACCGTCGTTTTAGATTCGAATGGACAGCCTTTGCCACACAGTAATGTTGAGATTAATGTTAGTGATGATTATTCATCGGGATTAATCTCTAAAGGGAAAACGGATCAGGACGGAAGGATAACACTGGTTTTTCCTGCGCCAAAATATGATTTGGGAATTAACCTGAGAATTTATAGCGATGATATGTCATATCTGGAAAAAGGAGTATTTAATATCCACAAAGCAGATTTTGAAAACTACAAATTCATTTATCAAAATAGCTATCTGTTGAAGTTTGAAGAAACTGCTGCTTTAGAATTAACTTATAACCAAACTACTTCTAATACGGTTCTGAAAAATGTTGGTATAACTGGCATATATACGATGCCTCATGAATATTATAATTTTAACCCTGATAATTATTATTATCCAGCAGAGATATTGATAAAAAAGAATCAGTCTTTCCAATTGAAATATACAATTTTAAATACGCAAACTGATATCGAAACTGAATATATTGTTGATCTTACAATTGGAGACAATCCTTTGAGCTACACTATTAACTATTAGCCTGATGAAAAATTATACATGCCTTTTGTTGCTTCTTTTCTCAAGCATTGTTTTTGCCCAGAATGACAACGAAGCAAAAAAACCTGAATTAACTTTTAAGATAAATGCGCGATTCCAATTGCTCTACCCTATTCAATTTGGAAATACAGCATTAGCGAAAGCACATGAACCAAAATTAGGAGTTTCGGCACAGATGAACTTTTTGAATTATCAAAATTTTAAAGCTGGATTTGGTTTTGATTTCGTAACCTATAAAATTACCGACAAACAGATGATTGCCAATTTAAGCAACTCAAAATATACGAGTGCTTATTTTTTACTAAGTTATGAATACAAGCTAAACGAAAAGTTTCTTATTAGTCCGAATATTGGATATGGTTCGGCTTCTTTAGAACTCGGAAGCAGAAGCTCAAGGTTTGGCAAACAAAATGGAAACGAAATTAGAATTGGTGGTGTCATAGATTATAAAATAGGAAAATCTACTTACGCTTTTGGAGGCATTAATTATGTGACCAATTCTCTGGATGTTGAAACCGCACCCGAATATCAATCATTTTTTTCAAAAGCGAATCAAATACAATTAAGCATCGGAATACGATTGGGAAATTAAAAAAGTTTTTATGCCAATAGCGACAAATTTTACATCAATATTAAAAAAAGATTGGGAAATAACTTTTCTACAATGTTATCCTAACGGTTACTTGAAATATACCGATTTGTGTAATATTCTGCAGTTAACTGCAGGCGTTCACGCAGAATTAGGTGGATTGAGCTTTAGCGATATGCAACAACATCATCAGGCATGGGTATTAAGCCGAATGCGTGTTGAAATTATGCGTTTGCCAAAATGGAGAGAAATTGTTACAGTAAAAACCTGGATTAATTCGTTGGAGAATTCGCGTTCAATTCGTTGTTTGGAAATGTATATTGGCGACGAAAAAATAATTGGCTGTGAAACGTTTTGGGCTGTTTTCAATACAGAAACGCGTCGTCCGGAAAGTCTGGCAACAGCGCATGATCATTTTGAAAAATATCCAAACGATAAAGCAACTGAAATTCAGTTTTCTAAAATCGACACAGCTATTGATAAAGCATTTGTAACAGAAAAAACGGTGCTGCTTTCTGATTTAGATATTGTAAATCATGCTAACAGCGTGAAATACTTAGAATGGTGTCTGGATTATGTTGAGCCAAAATTATTGCTAACACAACAAGTGGAAAGCTTTGAAATGAATTATCTAAAAGAAGTTTCACTAGACGAAACCATATCAATTGAGAAAAGCAATACAGAGAATCCTATGACTTTAACTGTTAGCACCGACAATAAGATTTGTTTTGCTTTACAACTGAATTGGAAATAAGTAAGACTTACCTAGCCCGGATTGCAATGGCATCCTTTTTATAATTGCCACGGGTTTAAACCTGTGGCAGTTATAAAAAGATATAATGGAAAGCCGGATTAGCTCCTAAAAAAAATGGCTCCAGTTTCCTGAAGCCATCTGCTTATTTTTTAACGACTAATCTAAAACCTTCGCCGTGAATATTGAGGATTTCAACGTTTGGTTCTTCTTTTAGATACTTTCTTAATTTGGCGATGTAAACGTCCATACTTCTTGAGGTGAAATAATTATCTTCTCTCCAGATTTTTGTTAAGGCCAATTCTCTTGGCATCAAATCATTTTCGTAAACAGCCATCATTTTTAGTAATTCAGACTCTTTTGGTGATAATTTAATTGGTTCCTGGTTTTCGAATTTCAGGTAACGAAGTTTTGAATTTAAAAGGAATCTTCCGATTTGGAATTCAAATTTTGCCGGTTCATTTTTATTCTCTGCCGCTTTTCTTTGAATGATAGCTTTAACTTTCATTAATAAAACATCAGAATCAAACGGTTTATTCAAATAATCATCTGCCCCAACTTTATATCCTTTTAATACATCTTCTTTCATTGACTTGGCAGTTAAGAAAATCAAAGGCACATCTTTATTTTTTTCTCTGATTTCTTTTGCCAAAGTATAGCCATCTTTGTATGGCATCATGACATCCAAAATGCACAAATCGAAATTGTCTTTTTTGAATTTTTCGAAACCTTCCATACCGTTTTTAGCCAATGTTACATCAAAATCATTTAATGTAAGGAATTCTCTCAGGACTATTCCGAAGTTCTGATCGTCTTCCACTAGAAGTATTTTTTTGTTGTTTTCCATAGTAGTAGTTTTTTTTTATTTTAATTTATGAGTGGGACTTTAATTATAAACGTGCTTCCTTTTCCTTTTTCGCTTTCTACAAATATTTCACTGTTGTGGTCTTCTACAATTCTTTTAACGTAAGATAAACCTAAACCATGACCTTTCACGTTGTGCAAATCTCCAGTGTGCTCGCGATAGAATTTTTCAAATATTCTTTTTTGAGCTGCTTTAGACATTCCTGCGCCTTGATCTTTAATTTTGACAATGATAAAATCCTTTACGTTTTCAGTTTGGATATCTATTATTGGTTCATTAGGCGAATATTTAATGGCATTATCTAAAATATTAACAATTACATTGGTAAAATGCACATCGTTCAATAGAACCGAAGTTCTGGTTGCATCCAAATGCGTTGTTATTGTTCCGTTTCTGTCTTCAACAATTAAATTCACATGTTCGATAGCATCTTCAATTATCTCATGAATGTTGGTAGACTCTTTATTGATATCTAACTCTTTTTTCTCCAGTTTAGAAATACGCAATACATTCTCAACTTGTGCATGCATACGCTTATTTTCATCCTTTATCATTTGCAGATAGCGTAGCACTTTTTCTTTATCTTCAATCACCTTTGGATTTTTGATAGCATCTAATGCTAAGTTAATCGTGGCAATTGGCGTTTTGAATTCGTGTGTCATGTTGTTAATGAAATCGGTTTTGATTTCAGAAATCTGACGCTGTTTTATCAGTTGATTCAGTGCGCTTGAATAGGCAATTACAATAACCAGTGTAAAAACTATTGATAAAATGCAAATTCCAATCAATTCCGAAAACAGGAATTTTTTCTTTTGCGGAAATGTTAATAGCAATAAGTATTTGTTATTTCCATCGTTATCAATAAAAAAAGGAATAGAATAAGTTGATGGTTTATCATACCTAAATCGTTCCGATTTTATTTTTGTTGCCAGACCGTTACTATAAACATTGAATTCAAATGGAGTCTTAACGCCATATTCATTCAGTTCTTCAGATAACAACTTTTGCATCATCTCATTTGAAACTCTTTCCTGAATAGGCTTTACCGCTGCGATATCTTTATAGAATATTTCAAATTGAGCGTCATCGAGTAAATCCATACGCCCGGATTTTTCTATTTTGATATCCGGAGTAATCGTTTGCTTTATACCTGAATTATCAATATCATCATTGTAAATCTCAGTTTTTCTTTTTGCTGTGTAATTTTTGAGTTTTACGCTGTCTAATTTTTTATCAAAGAACGAAGCAGAAATCCCGTAATCTTCGGAATTTATGCTATTTGAATATATTATGGTTTCATTTGTTCTTGAATCGCGCTGATAATAACCAAACTCCAAAAAATCACTTTTTTGTGGTGTTTTGCCTGTACTATCCTTTAGGCGATTATACATTTCATAATATGAATATTGCTCATTCTTTTGTAATTTGAGGGCAACATTCCCAAGAACTTGTTTTACATGATACTTAAATTGCTCTTCATTATTCTCAAAAGACTTATCAAACCAGTAGACCTGAACAAGAATTATACCTATTAGGGATAAACTCATTAGGACAATTAATAAGCGGAAAAACAATTTATTCATTATACAAATTTAACATTTTAACATTTATACAATAAATACATTAACCAAACATTAACATCTTGTGTATAAATTATCGATTTTTCAATAATTTGAGGATTTCTTTAACATGCTCTTTAGTAGCTTCAATTGATAGATTCTCAATTACATAATCGCTTTTTGCAATTCGCTGTTCATCAGTCCATTGGTTTTGCATTCTTTTTAAAATAGACTCTCTATCCTTTTTATCCCGTTGCATTACGCGTTGAAGTCGGGTTTCCAAGGGAGCAGTTACTGTAATTACGGCATCACAATCTTTGTTGCTTCCGGATTCGAATAAAATGGCAGCTTCTTTAAATAATAAAGGGTAGGCTTTATGCTTTTCAACCCAAATATCGAAGTGTTTTTTAACTTCGGGATGCACTATGTTATTTAGGATTGTTAGCTTTTCCGGATTGTTGAAAACAATTTGTGCAAGTTTATCACGGTTTAGGATTCCGTCATTTAAAATTTCTTTTCCAAATGCGGCGCTTATTGCCTGAATGACTTTATCGGTATTCATTAGTTCTCTGGCTTCATCATCAGCTATGTAAACAGGAATTCCCAATGATTTGATATATTCTGCAACCATTGTCTTCCCGCTACCAATTCCGCCTGTCAATCCTATTATTTTGGTCATGATTTTACTTTAAAGAATAATTCAGGAAATGCAACTTCTGGCTTTTGTTTTAAAAGAATGACTTTTATATAAGATTCTAAAAATCCTCTTCCGTATCCAAAGAATTGTTTAGAAACTGCAATCAACGAAAGAAAACCTATTTTAAAACTCTTATTTTGAATTGTTGCTGCTGTTAAGATTAAAAGAAAATAGAATGCGTAACAGATTATTGGCAGTTGAAAACCAAACAGAAACAAAAATATAGCGACCGAAAAACCTAAAATAAAAAGCGACGGAAAGAAAAAAGTAAGCTTACTATATTCTGGATACCAACTGTTTAAGATTGGTCTGGCTTTGCCAAATTTGGTCACCTGAACAGAAAATCTATCCCAATCTATTCTTCGCTTGTGGTAAACAAAAGCTTTTGGAAAAAGCCTTGTTTGATAACCTAATTTCCATAATCTGATAGATAAATCAGGATCTTCGCCAGGATGAATATTTCCAAAGCCTTTCGAATCTTCAAATGCTTTTTTCGAAATTCCCATATTAAAACTTCGTGGCTGGAATTTGGTTAGTTTCTCAGAACCGCCTCGAATTCCTCCGGTTGTTAAGAAAGATGTCATTGCGAAATTTATCGCTTTCTGAACATCTGAAAAAGAATCTAAAGCTGCATCTGAACCACCAAAGCAATCAACATAGTTAGCTGTTAGTTCTTTCTCAACTTCCGGGAGATATTGTTTCGGGATAATGCAATCAGAGTCGAAGATGATGAAATAATCACCTTTTGCTACTTTCATTCCATAATTTCTCGAATCCCCAGGACCAGAGTTTTCTTTGAAGTGATAGGATATGTTTATTTTGCTTTTAAATTTTTCAACCTCTTGCTCACAAGTAACAGAAGAACCATCTTCAACAATCACAATTTCATATTCTTTGCTATAATCAGAAATTGAAAGGCTTTCTAAAAGCTCTTTAATTTCATCTGGTCTATTATAAACAGGAATAATAATTGAAAAATACATGGCATAAATTTTAACAAAGATAAGTTTTATACAAAAGAAAAACCACCTAAAATTTAGGTGGTTTTAATTATAAAAAAGAACTTAATTTATTCTTTTACAACCTTGATAGTTTTTACCTGATCATTAGAAGTAACTCTAACCATATAAGCTCCTTTTGCCAAGTTAGACATGTCTACATGAGCAACATTAGCATTAATTTTGTTTGTAATTACTTTTTGACCTAATAAATTAAATACTTCTACGCTTGAAATTTCCTGGTTATAAGATAAGTTCAAAACGTCTTTAACAGGATTTGGATAGTAACTAAAGTTAGAAGGATCAAATGAATTGTTTCCTAAAGAAGCATCATAAGCTGAAATACCAAAAGAACCTGAATTATCATTACTATACTCATATACTCTTAAATACAAAGTAGAACTCGGAGTTTGTCCAGTTAATGATACAAATGAATATGCTCCTGTTGCAGCTCCATCATCATCACATCCTACTTGAACTAATGAGGAACAATCACCTGAATATACAGTAACAACAGTATCCAAACCAGTCGCTCCAGTAGAAGAATCTCCAGTTTCAATGGTTAAATTACCACTTGCAGGTACTGTAACAGTATACCAAACATCACCTCCAGAAAAACCTCCACAAGTTGCAGGAGCTGTTTGTGATGAGGTAGTAGCACCTCCATTTGTTCCATCTGTTAAAAATTCACCATAAACTCCTCCTGCTGTCAATGAAATAGCATTAGTACACTCATCATTTGCAGGTGGTGGTGGTAGTGTCCCAACACAAACATTAAATGTTGATGTCTGACCGCCTGTTGAAGTATAAGTATTGACTCTTATAAAGTAAGTTTGTCCAATCGTTAAACCTGCTGGATTACTTGTATCACCATCAGAACATGAACCAGGAACTAAGGTTAATGTTGCGCAATTACCTGTCCATAATGAGTGGAACATATCAGTTGTTGAACCAGCAACACCTGTCAAGCTAATTCTATGAGTAGTATTAGTAGCTACAAAAGAGTACCAGACATCATCATCTTCTGCACCGAAACATGCTGTTGCATCAGTTGCTGAAGCAGTTGCTCCGGCTACTGTTCCTGCTGTTACAGTTCCACATGCTAAATCAGCATTAACAGTCAAAGCTACAGCACCTGTACACTCATCATTTGCTGGTGGTGGTGGTGGTGTTCCAATACAGATATTGAATGTTGTATTTTGTCCTCCTGTTGCTGTATAAGTATTAACTCTTACATAGTAAGTCTGTCCTATTGTTAAACCTGTTGGAGCACTTATATTTGGATCAGAACATGTGCCTGGAACAAGAGTTAAACTAGCGCAATCAGCACCTGTCCACAATGAGTGGAACATATCTGTAACTGAACCTGCAACATTTGTTAAACTAATTGAATGAGTAGTATTTGTTGCCACAAAAGAGTACCAAACATCATCATCTTCTGCCCCAAAACATGCAGTTGCATCAGTACTTGAAGCTGTTGCAGATTGCACCGTACCTGCAGTAACAGTTCCGCAGTTATAATCTGGATTAACAGTTAATGCAATTGCACCTGTACACTCATCATTTGCTGGTGGTGGTGGTGGTGTTCCAACGCAAATATTAAAAGTAATATTATTAGTTGTACCATAAGTGTAAACTCTTACATAGTAAGTATCTCCTATTGTCAAACCTGTTGGAGTAGCTGTATTAGGATCACTACACAAAACTGACGTTTGTGAACCACAAGCACCTGAAAGAACTTGCATATAAGCATCAGTACTGGTGCCGCCTGCTCCTACCGCAACAACATTTGACAAAACAATTCTATGGCTTGTTGCAGTTGCAGTGAATCTATACCAAACATCATCATTTGGAGTACCAAAACAAGGTGTGGCAGCCATTGACTGAGTTCCACCCTGAGTAGTCCCGGCAGTTGTATCTGCGCATGCAAAATCAGGATTAACAGTTAATCCAATTGAACCTGAACATTCATCATTTGCTGGAGCAGGATATAATGTTGAAAAGTTAAAGGGACCAACCCAGGCACTAGTTGATGAAACGCTACATGCAGCTTGAACATAATAAGAATAAGCTGTATTAGAATTTAAAGGTGTAAGGGTGTATGAATTTGAAATCCCAGATAATAATGTACCTGTTCCCGGTGTAAAGCCGTTAGCTCCATATTCAACATTGTATAATGTTGCAGAACCATTTTCTGTCCATGAAAGAGTTGCAGAAGTAACAGTTGGTACTGCAGCAAGTGCTGTTGGAGCAGGACATGAAGGTGGTGTAGCAGAAACTATAGTTGGTGATTGAAAACAAAAACCATAATTCCAGTCTATTCCTAAAGGGTCATCATCGTAAGCAATTCGGTATTTGAAACCAGACAACTGAGTTGGCGTAAATCCAGCAATATTTAAAACAACCGAAGTATAAGTTGATGGTGTTCCCGAACAATAGTTTGTGTTTGCGGTATAATTACCCAAAGCATCAAAATTAGTTCCCCAATTAACCCATGTCGATGTACCTGCATTCCAATATTGGAATACTAATTCATCATTGGCTAAGTATCTGTAAACATATGGAGCAGAAACTGTTAACCATGTCTCACCAGCAGTAAAAGCTGGGGTTAAATTAATTACCGGAGATTCTACAGCAATATTATCTTCATGCCCAGAACCAGTAATGTCATCATCAAATGCAAAATTTGCAGCTAATGTAGGGTTTGATTGTAAACCCGTCGCAAGATAAGAACCTGTAAGTGTCCAAGTGGCATTTGGCCAACCTGCATTTTGATTAAGAACTTGGGCGTTTACCCAACTGACTGTTCCCATCAAAAAAAATAGTAGAGTAATTTTTTTCATAATTTGTAGTAGTTGAAATGTTTGTATATCGCAAATTTAGTTATAAAAAAAAAAGTGTCAACGCTAAACTATAATTTTAACATCAAAAAAAAACCACCTAATAATTTAGGTGGTTTTAATTTTAATATATTTTTCAAAAACTATTCTTTCATAACCTTGATAGTCTTTACTTTATCATTAGATGTTACTCTAACCATGTAAGCTCCTTTGGAAAGGTTTGACATATCAATTTGTGCATCGTTAGCATTGATAGCATTTGAAATTACTTTTTGTCCTAATAAATTAAATACTTCAACATTTGAAATTTCCTGGTTGTAAGATAAATTCAAGATGTTTTTTACAGGATTTGGATAAAATGTAAAGTTATTATTATCAAATGAACTATTACCCAGAGAACCATCATAAACTGAAATACTATAAGAACCTGACGAACCGTTGTAACCAAATACTCTAAGCAGTAATGTTGCTCCAGGAGTTTGTCCGGTCAGAGCTAATTTTGTTAAACCAAATGTAGTTTCAGTAGCACCATCATCATCACAATTAACTGCAACTAATGCACCACATAAACCTGAATATACTGAACAAACAGTATCCATTCCATTTCCTAATGAATTTGTACCAGTTTCAATTGTTAAACTTCCTGAAGCAGGAACAACAACACTATACCATACATCTTTTCCAACAGTTGCAAAGTTAAAAGCTCCACAAGATGGTGCTGGATTTTCTGTACTCAAAGTAGCTCCTAAATTTGAACCATCAACATCATTATCAGCAAATACTCCTCCTGGAGTTAAAGCAATAGCGCCGGCACAATCGTCATTTGCTGGAGCTGGAGCTGCATTAACAGTTAAGACACCACTAGGATGTGCAGTTCCGTCCCAAATACCATTGTTTATTCCTCCATATACATAAGGCCCATCATTTAATGTGAACCTTGTTGCATAGTCATATGTTCCTGGAGTTAAAGTTGCTCCAATATTTGCTTGATATTCATCATTGTTGTCACCAATATGACCCGCATTATATGTTGCTACAACCCAGTCAGTCCAAGTACTTGGGTCTGTGCCTGTTTCACCAGTTCCAACCCAAGCTAAAATACCAGGAGCTTGTCCATCAATATTTGGTACAACATCGGTTAAACCTCCTTCATAAACTTGTCCATAAACAGTTACACTTCCGCCTTCAGTAATTGTTGCAGTATAAGGGTATTGCAAATTAACATAATCAGGAGTATCTGTTGGTTGAGATTCGGTAGTAAACATCCATTCTGCACATCCAACTGACTGACCAGCTGCATTTAAAGCAAAAACCTGCCAATACCCTACAAAATCATAAGCACCAATAGTACCTGCATTATAACTTGTTGTAAGTGTGTTATCGAAGAAGAATAAATTTCCAGGTGTAGTTCCACCATAAACATCATAAGAAACTGCAGGATCACCGGTTGTCGGTATGTCCCAAGACAAAATAACATCAGCAAATGCAGGAACGGTTGTACTTCCATCAGCAGGTAATGGATTAACCGGACATCCGGGAACAACCACAGCAGTAGTACAAACTATTTGTCTTTCTCTGCTAACATTTTCAGTTCCACAAGCTGAATCTGTATGAGTATAAAACCTAAGAACACCATCAGCTAAAGGTGTGTAAGTAACTGTACCTACTCCAACAGCTAAAGGAGTTGTTCCATCTGCTGAGGCAATAGTTATATAATCGGTTGCAATAGAGCTTGAGAAAGTATATGTATTTGAAGAAAAGACATTCACATTTGAATATTCACCAGCCCAACAATCAGTAGCAATAACATTGACTTCGACTCCGTCACAAGTACCTACTACATATGCATCAGTTGGATATAAAGCTCCATTTAAACATGGAACCCCACAAACTACGCTTGTTGTTCTTTCAACTTCTTCTTCACCACATGCTGAGTCCAAATTTAAATGTACTCTAAGATCTCCTGTGAAATCAGACACCCAAGTTAATGGTGTTGTACCGGAAGCAGCAGCCGTAGTACCATCGTCAGTACTTAAAGTGAAGTAATCTGTAGCTACATCACTTAAGAATTTATATGTTTCACCGCTTGTTACTGTAACATAAAAATAATCACCTGCATAAGAATCGGTTGCTATTTCAGTTGGAGTAAATCCGTCACAAATTCCAGGAACGGTTGCAGTATCTGGATAATTGAAACCTGTTAAACAAGGAAGAACAGAAATCACACTCAAAGTATAATCTTCTGCCTGACCGAATCCAGTTCCAGTTTGACAAGAAGTACCAAAGGCATTATACCTTTTAATTACTCTCATTCTTGTGTTCCCTCCCAAAGCATTACCAGGAACAGCTATGCTTCCAACTAATTCAATTGCATCAACACCTGTTGAATTAACAATATTTCCAATATCATAAGATTCACCAGCATCTGTGAAATCATTGTTTTGATTCCAATCAATATACACTCTGAATCTTGTGGTAAAATTACCATCCGTGTTTCCTTTTAAGGTAATTGGATAGTTATTTCCTGCAGTAACATTCCCTGTGATTGCAGTGTAATTTTCATGCGCAATAATTGTAGTACCATTATCCTGTCCTACTAAAGCAGAACTTGAATTATTGATACCAGCAAAATTAACCAAGGTTATTGGTTCAACATTGTTTGTAAAAGTCATTGGGCCACAATAGGGAAGCGGAAACTGCGCAAACCCCGTAAAAGTGACAAAGAGCATTAATAATAATGTAATTTTTTTCATGTTGTTTAGTTTAAAAAGTTAATTGCTATAAATATATATATAAATAAAAAAACTCACAAATAAATTGTGAGTTTTAAATTATTAAGTCTGAAAAAATGTTAATTCATTAACTTTTTATGCTTTTAACCATAACTAATTCATTAGTATCAGCACTATAATCAACTCCATTAAATCCAAAACCAAACAGATTTAGGAAGTCTTGTTTGTAACCGGCTAAGTCACCTATTTCAGTTAGATTTTCAGAAGTAGCTTTTGCCCATAAAACTTTTATTTTTTCCTGAATATCATCACGCATTTCCCAATCGTCAATCCTGATTCTGCCTTTATCATCAGTAGGAACGCCATCTTCATTATATAATCGTTGTTCAAATAATCTTTGAATTTGTTCAATACAACCTTCATGAACACCTTCAGCCTTCATTATTTTATAGAGTAATGAAATATATAATGGAATTACAGGAATTGCTGAACTTGCCTGTGTTACCAAAGCTTTGTTTACAGATACATATGCTTTCCCGTTTAAAGATTTTAAATCATCTGTAATTTTGAATGCTGTGGCTTCCAAATCATCTTTAGCACGGCCAATTGTTCCTTTTCTGTAAACCGCTTCTGTAACTTCGGGTCCAATATAAGAATAAGCAATTGTTGAAGCTCCGTTTGCTAAAACACCTGCATTTTTTAAAGCGTCTATCCACATCTTCCAATCTTCACCGCCCATAACTACAACAGTGTTGTCAATATCTTCCTGAGTAGCCGGCTCAATAGTAACCTGTGAAACTAATCCAGTATGGAAGTCAACCGTTTTGTTTGTAAATGTTTGTCCAATTGGCTTTAATACTGAACGATGCAAAATTTCCGTAACAGGATGCATACGGACTGGCGAAGCCAAACTGTAAATTATCATATCAACCTGACCTAAATCAGCTTTAATCAAATCAATTGTTTGTTGTTTTATTTCATTTGAAAAAGCATCACCATTTATACTTTTAGCATATAATCCTGCTTTTTCTGCTTCAGTTTCAAAAGCAGCTGAATTATACCAACCCGGAGTTGCAGTTTTACCTTCTGATGGTGGTTTTTCGAAGAAGACTCCAATTGTTCTGGCACCTGAACCAAAAGCACTTGTTATTCTTGAAGCCAGACCAAATCCAGTTGAAGCTCCAATTACCAATACCTTTTTTGCGCCATCGATATGACCTTTTGATTTTACATATTCAATTTGATTTTTAACATTCTGTGCACAACCTTCCGGATGAGCAGTCAAACAAATAAATCCTCGCATTCTTGGTTCTATAATCATATAATATGTATTTTATGTTTTAGTTTTTTTGTGTTACAAAAGTAATAAATTAACATTTTAATTCAGCAATGCTTTCGCATGATTAACGGCTGAATCTGAAATATCTTTGCCGGAAAGCATCTCGGCAATTTCGATTATTCTTTCATCGTTGTTTAGTAATTTCAATTCCGAAACGGTATTTTCACCTAACACAGTTTTGAAAACTTTATAATGATTTGCTCCTTTAGCTGCAATCTGAGGAAGATGTGTTATGGCAAAAACCTGCATTGTCTTGCTCATATCTCTCATGATTTCTCCCATTTTGTTTGCAATTTCACCTGAAACTCCAGTGTCAATTTCGTCAAAAATGATTGTTGGTAATTTTGAATATTGTGACAAAATTGATTTCACTGCCAGCATAATTCGGGACATTTCTCCACCGGAAGCTACTTTCTTCAACAAACCAAAATCGGTTCCTTTATTGGCAGAAAATAAAAACTGAAGCGTATCTTTTCCGTTATTATGATAAGTTTCAGAGGCAATGATTTCTATTTTAAATCGAACATTCGGCATGCCTAAAAGATTCAGAATATCAATTAATTTACCTGATAAATTGGGAATCGCTTCTCTCCTACTTTGACTTATTTTTAAAGCAACTGCATCCAACTGTAATTCAAAATCTTTGATGCTGTTTTCAAGCGCTGTAATTTCATTTTCTAAAGTAGCAACCGAAACAACTTTACCTTCTAAATCTGTCTGAATCTGAATTAATTCTTCAACAGTTAATACGTTATGCTTTTTCTGAAGATTATAAATAAGCTGCAGTTTTTGATTTATTGCTTCCAGTTTTTCAGGATCATTAAAAACCAATTCTGATTCACGATTCAATTCTTTAACAATATCATCAAACTCAATTAAGATGCTATTTGTTCGTTCAAAAAGCGATTGATATTCTGTCGAGAAATTGATGTTTTTTTGAAGTGTGGCTTTGAATTCTTTTATGTTTTTCAGCACTCCAAATTCTTCTTCATTGGCAATTGATAAAAGTTTATCCAGATTTTCTTTTATAAATTCAACATTGCTTAGAGTTTGATATTGCTGCTCTAATTCTTCTAATTCACCTGCTTTTAAATTGGCAGATTCCAATTCCTGATACAAAAACTCGTTATAATCTTTCTCTTTTAAAATAGCCGAAAACTCATTTTTTTTAGAGTCTAAAGTCGATTTTGCGGAACGGTATTTTTTTATACCTGATTGAAATTCACTAAGTATGTTCTGGTTGCCAGCAATTGAATCAATGATTTTAAATTGATACTCTTCTTCGGATAATTCTAAAGTTTGATGTTGCGAATGCACATCTATCAGATAAAAACTTAAATCCTGAAGTTGCTGAAGATTAACCGGGCTATCATTTACAAATGCTCTTGATTTTCCGGAAGGCAGAATTTCTCTTCGAATGATTGTCTCCTGTTCATAATCCAAATCATTGGCTTCGAAGAAAGTTTCAAGGCTGTATTTTCCAATGGAGAAATTGGCTTCAACAATACATTTTTCGTCTTTATTCTTAAGCGAAGTTAAATCGGCACGTTTTCCTAAAACCAAGCCCAAAGCGCCCAGAAGTATTGATTTTCCCGCTCCGGTTTCACCAGTTATAATTGAAAAACCGTTCGAAAAATCGATATCTAGTTTTTCTATAAGGGCAAAATTTTCAATGGATAAAGATGTAATCATGTTCAGGAAATGAAGAAAAGTTTAAGTAGTAAATGTACTAATTATAACTTAATTGCTGACCATTTAGCTGTGTTGAGTGGTGATAAATTATTCAAATTTCCGATAGTTTCTGTTAGAGCCAATTTTGGACCACCAGATAAGATTGAAACTAATTCGTCTACTTTGGCATCAAAAAATACCCTGGTTAAAAAAGCATTTGGACGAACTTTATATATCTCGGTAAGCTTATCAATTGCTCCTATAATCTTCTCTTTTCCGGTTTTCACATCAGTACTCATAATATCTAAACCTTCTCTGTGGTATTGATACAAAGCTTCTCTATAAGCGTCATAAGTTCCGCCAAGAATATCGGTTGTTAAGAAATATCTGTTTTGATTTCCATCAGACTGGCTCCAGCCTTTATAACCACTTTGCTGTGCTACGGTTTGTATTTGTTGCGCTATTTCGTAATTTTTATTGCCACCCATTAAAGTATAAGTATCGGCATCAAAACCAAGAATCATATAACTGTAATAAGCCAAAACAGAAACTAAATTAGAATCGAAATTGGATGGATTGAATTGTAAGTTTTCAAATTCTATATAACGAAAACTAAAATCTTTGTCATTAAAGTTAAATACTGGCGATGCATAAGTCGAATTAAAAACCGGTCTTGTTGATTGCACTTGAATAGTTGCAGAGAATTGGTTTGATTCATAGCTGTTGACGATGATAACCATTGAGCACTCAACTTTCTCATTTGATTTATAATCCTCTCCGGTCCAATCGGTTTTATTTACAAAATCACTTATGGATGTTTTTAAGTTTTTAAATATCTGTTGGTTTGCATTTGTAACCTTGTCAGAATTGATTTGAATTGTACAATTCAATTGCTGTGCCTGCACTACTCCAACAAAAAGCAAAAAAAGAAAACTAACTAATTTATTCATAATGTGAAATTACTTTGTTCATAATATCGTTTGCAACCAATTCCTTTGATTTTAAATCCATTGGTTCTACTACAAAATCCTTATCGATAAATGTGATTTTGTTTGTAGTTTTACCAAAACCTGCTCCTTCATCCTGAAGCGAATTTAAAACAATCAAATCTAAGTTTTTTTTCTGAATTTTCAACTTGGCATTTTCAATTTCATTTTCTGTTTCTAAAGCAAAGCCAATTAAAAATTGATTTTGTTTAATTTTCCCTAATGAAGCTAATATATCCTCTGTTTTTTCAAGCTCTATTGTTAATGACGCATCTACTTTTTTTATCTTTTGTTCTGCAACGAATTTAGGTTTGTAATCTGCTACAGCAGCGGCACAAATTGCAACATCAGTTAAATTGAAATGCTCATGGCAGGCATCATACATTTCTTTAGCTGAAGTCACACGAATCAAGTTAATAACGGAATTTTTTACATTTAAGTGTGTTGGACCTGAAATTAAAATAACTTCTGCACCAAGATTTGCCGCACTTTCCGCAATATCAAATCCCATTTTCCCTGAAGAATGGTTCCCGATAAATCGAACCGGATCAATCGCTTCATAAGTTGGTCCAGCAGTGATAAGTATTTTTTTACCTTTTAAAGGCAATTTGCTTTCTAAATCTTTTTCAAGAAAAGCTATAATGTTTTCTGGTTCTGCCATTCTTCCTTCACCGGATAATCCGCTGGCAAGTTCACCTGTTTCGGCAGGAATCATGATATTGCCAAACTGTTTCAAAAGAGTAAAGCTGGAAATGGTTGATGGATGCTTATGCATATCCAAATCCATTGCCGGAGCAAAATAGACTGGACATTTAGCAGAAAGATAAGTGGCAATTAAAAGATTGTCACAACTGCCATTTGCCATTTTTGATAAAGTATTTGCAGTTGCGGGAGCAATAACCATTAAATCGGCCCAAAGCCCTAATTCAACGTGATTGTTCCATTGTGCATTCTCGTCTTCTTCATTGTAAAATGTAGAATGAACAGGATTTTTTGAAAGTGTGGATAACGTTAAGGGCGTTACAAAATCCTTAGAAGCAGGTGTCATTATCACTTGGACATGTGCACCTGCTTTTATAAATAACCTAACTAATGTTGCTGTTTTGTATGCGGCAATTCCACCAGATACACCT
>NZ_JBDSMB010000184.1:0-18521 GCF_039916025.1 Flavobacterium sp. | reverse complement strand
CTGATTTCTTTAACCAGGTTCCGATATACTTTTCTGTTTTTCCCAGTGTTGCTTCGCGCGCAGCAATCGGATACATTTCGGCAGTGTCAATAAAATTGATTCCTTTTTCAACAGCATAATCCAATTGCGAATGCGCATCGCTTTCAGAATTTTGTTCGCCAAAAGTCATCGTGCCCAAACATATTTTGCTAACCTTGATATCAGTATTCGGTAAAGTTGTATAGTTCATTAGTATTGCTTTTTTCGCTGTGCAAAAGTAAAATATTAGAATCGTTAATTTTGCCCGATTAACACATTTTTTGGAAACGTTTATCATAAAAAAAGGTTACAAGAAAACTTAGAACCTTAATCTCTCAGCACCTTAGCGCCTTTATTTTAAAACTCATTCAGCATCTTAGAAATCTCGTCTAATTTTGGTGTCAGTATAACTTCTATTCTGCGGTTTTTAGCTTTGCCTTCCTGAGAATCATTACTCATGATTGGAGCAAATTCGCCACGACCTGCAGCCGTTAGATTTTGTTTTCTGATTCCGTTGTTTTCACTCAGGATATTTACAATAGCTGTCGCTCTTTTGGTGGATAAATCCCAGTTGTTTTCTATTCCGCCACCAATACTTCCAAGAATTTTATCATTATCGGTATGACCTTCAATCAAAACGGTAATATCCGGATTCTGAGCAAGAACTTTTCCAACCTCTACTACAGCTCTTCTTCCTTCAGAACCAACAGCCCAACTTCCGGTTTGGAACAGCAATTTGTTTTCCATAGAAACATACACTTTCCCGTTTTTCATCTGAACCGTCAAGCCTTTTCCTTCAAAGGCATTCAACGCTTTTGATAAAGTATCTTTTAGTTTTTTCATCGCTGCATCTTTCGCGGCAATCATACTTTCCAGTTCGTTTAATCTTTTTGTGTTTGATGCTAATTCGCCGCTTAATTTATTCAATCGGTCTTGCTCGGCTGCCAATGCTTTTTCTTTGGCGTCAAGTTGCGCTAACAAATCGCGATTTTTTGCCATATTGCTTTCCAATGCATCATTACTGTTTTTTTCAAGCGCTGCATAAGAATCTTGTAATGCTTTCAGGTTGTTGCTAGTTGCTGTACAATCTGCCTGTAGTTTGGCTTTGTCGACTTTAAGCGCATCAAGTTCGGCAGTCAACGCTTTATTAACCGAATCAAATTCGGCATTAGCTTTATGAAGTTCATCATTTTCATCCGAAAGAAATCGGTTTTCCTTTTTTAAATCGGTGTATTTGTTTTCCAAATCGTTGTAGATTTTTTTGGAAACACATGAACTCATCAAAGTCAATATGGCTAGGCAAAAAAATATTCTTTTTATCATTTTATATATTTATCAAATGTGTCTTTAATACAATTTTCGTAATTCGTAATTCGTAATTCGTAATTCTTTAATCAATTTCTACTAAAATAGGGCAATGATCCGAATGTTTGGCTTCTGGCAAAATCACAGCTCTGCTCATTCTGTCTTTTAAATTTTCGCTTACCAGATTATAATCGATACGCCAGCCTTTATTATTGCCTCTGGCGCCAGCGCGATAACTCCACCAACTATAATTGTGAGGTTCTTTATTAAAATGTCGGAAGCTGTCGATGAAACCGCTTTTCATAAATTTATCCAACCAAGCGCGTTCTTCTGGTAAAAATCCAGAAACAGTTTTGTTTCGGATTGGGTCGTGAATATCAATCGCTTCATGGCAAATATTGTAATCTCCACATATAATAAGATTTGGAATCTGCTTTTTTAGCGCATCAACATAATTCTGAAAATCATCCATGTATTTAAACTTGTGATCGAGTCGGTCCAAATTCGTTCCCGATGGTAAATACAAACTCATCACCGAAATGTTGTCAAAATCAGCTCTGAGGTTTCTGCCTTCAAAATCCATGTGTGTGACTTCGGTTCCGTGAACCACTTTGTTGGGTTTTATTTTTGATAAAATGGCGACGCCACTATACCCTTTTTTTTGTGCCGAAAAATAATATTGATACGGATAACCTGCTGCGGTAATTTCCTCTGTTGGGATTTGGTCTTCGTTAGCTTTTATTTCCTGAAGGCAGATCACATCAGGGTTTGCCTGTTGCAGCCAGTTTAAAAATCCTTTGGCTATGGCCGCTCGAATGCCGTTGACGTTATAAGAAATAATTCTCATTAAATGTTGTTAAGAGTTTTTAACTACGTTCAGTTCGGCCAAAAGGCCTCGTGTCAAATGTAAATAAAAACATAAACATTTGAAACCCAAAATCAATAATAAAAATTTAAAAACTCTTTAGGGATTTCCTTATTTTGTTAACCCTATTTCACTAGAATTACTATCTTTGTTTCCTACTCAAAAACCAAAGTTATACATGGGTTTAGTTACCGCCAAAGAGGTTGCAAAAGCAATAAACGCTGATAAGTACGGAGTTTTCGGAACTTTTTGCGGTTGGTTACTAATGAAAGCTTTAAAAATTTCCACCCTCAATAAACTCTATGACCGAAATAAACATTTAAGCGAAATTGAATTCCTGAATGCTATTTTGGATGAGTTGCAAATCAAATTTGAAATTCCCGAAGAAGACTTTAAACGTTTGCCAAAAGATGGTGCTTATATTACCATTTCCAATCATCCTTTGGGTGGAATTGACGGCATCCTTTTATTAAAACTGATGCTTGAAAGAGAACCAAATTTCAAAATCATTGCCAATTTCTTGCTGCACCGCATTGAACCGATGAAACCTTATATCATGCCGGTTAATCCTTTTGAAAATCATAAAGATGCTAAGTCAAGTGTGATTGGAATTAAGGAAACCCTGCGTCATTTAAGCGATGGAAAACCTTTGGGGATGTTTCCTGCCGGAGAAGTTTCTACCTACAAAGACGGGCAACTGGTTGTTGATAAAGCTTGGGAAGAAGGCGCAATAAAAGTAATCAGAAAAGCACAGGTTCCTGTAATTCCTATTTATTTTCATGCCAAAAACAGTCGCTTTTTTTATATTCTCTCTAAAATAAATCCAACACTAAGAACGGCCAAACTGCCTTCTGAATTATTAACACAAAAGGGAAGAGTGATTAAAGTTCGTATTGGAAAACCTATTTCGGTTGCTGAACAAAACGAACACAAAACGATTGAAGAATATTCAGAATTCCTGAGAAAAAAGACTTATATGTTGTCAAATTCCTATAACAAGGAAAACAACATCTTTGACCCTCAAAACCTGAATCTGAACCTGAATTTAAAATCATCCAAAAATCCAAAAGAAATTGTTTTCCCTGCCAATCATGAAAAAATGATTGACGAAGTGGAAAAATTGAGAGCAACGGATTGTAGATTTTTTCAAAGCAAAAACTATGAGGTCTTCTTTACTGAGGCTCCTAAAATCCCGAATATCCTACATGAAATAGGAAGATTGCGTGAAATCACTTTTCGTGAAGTTGGAGAAGGAACTAATGAGTCTATCGATTTAGACAAATACGACCAATATTACCATCATATGTTTTTGTGGGATGAAGACGCTAAACGTGTGGCTGGTGCTTACAGAATGGGATTAGGTTCAGAGATTTTTCCAAAATACGGCATGGATGGTTTTTATCTGAATGATTTATTCCGTTTTGAATCAGAATTGCATGAAATGATGAAGCAATCTATTGAAATGGGAAGAGCTTTTATCGTTAAAGAATACCAGCAAAAACCGATGCCTTTGTTTTTATTGTGGCGTGGTATCATACATACAACCTTGCGTTATCCGGAACATAAATTCCTACTTGGCGGCGTAAGTATCAGCAATCAATTTACAGATTTCTCAAAATCGTTGATGATTGAGTTTATGAAGTCTAATTATTATGATCCATATATCGCTCAATATGTTCATCCTAAAAAGGAATTTAAAGTAAAATTAAAAGACGCCGATAAAGATTTTATCTTCGATGAAGCGGAAGCCGATTTGAATAAATTTGATAAAATCATTGATGAGCTGGAACCTGGGAATTTGAGGCTTCCGGTGCTTATAAAAAAATATATAAAGCAGAATGCGAAATTAGTTGCCTTTAATGTTGATCCGCTTTTCAACAATGCTATTGACGGATTGATGTACATCCGAATTGCAGATATTCCTGAAAGTACGATGAAGCCGGTAATGGAAGAATTTCAGGCAGAACTCGAGAGGAAAGAAAAGAATTATAAATAACAAAAAAACCGATGATAAACATCGGCTTTTTTATGTTTGGAACAGAAATTATTCAGTCCCTATATCGCTTATTTCTTCTCCTTTTGGATCTGAACCATATTGATTTTCGCCATGAGTCCCTTCGGTACAGAATAAAACTAATAACCAAATTGCTCCAATCAATGGAATTAAAACAATAAAGAAAAACCATCCGCTTTTTTACCAACATCGTGAAGACGTCTGACACATACTGCCAAGCCAGGTAAGAATACTGCTAAAGCATAAGCCATATATATCCACCCATAAGGAAGCGGAGCGAAGTTAGTGCCTAATGCACTATCTAACACCGCAGCAATGATTATTAAAATTAAATTCATTAATGTGTAATACCAATACTCCGAGCGCCTAGCTCTACCATTGAAATTTGCATAGTTTTCTAATACTACTTTTTTGTACCAATTAATCATAAGTTTTTAGTTTTTGGTTAGCCCTACTCTTAAGGATTTTCGGTTTCTCCTATTTGTTAATCATTCCAAATATAAAGAAAATTAGTAATAAAATTTACTTTGTTTAAAAAAGCATTCTATTTCCAGATTGACTCTTTTAAAACTTCCTGAAATGAATGTTCATGGATAAAATAAATCAAACGAATAATATGATAAACACCAATGAAAAATGCCAATCCATAGGCTATTTTTTTGTTATAGAGATATTGATTAAAGTATTCTTTTTTTGTTTTTAATTCGACTAAAAGCAACACAATAATAAACACACAAATCAATACAGTCGCAGGTCCCAGAATGTGATAAGAAACACTCTGGGCAAAATCACCTTTATAAAAATAAACGATAGATTTAGTGATACCACAAGACGGACATGGAAAGCCGGTTAATATCTTGATAGGACAAAGTGACTGGCTATTTTTAAGCTGATCATCTTTGTCGTTAAGCATCAAAAAAAACGGTATTATTAGTGTTAGTAACGCACCAATAATACCGTAAACTTTATATTTTACTTTTTTTTCTATTTGTAAAGTCTGTTAATGTCCGCCTGAACAATCATGGCTGCAGCCATAGGAAAAAAGAAACCTAACACAATCAGTAAAGTCGATTGGTCTTTTTGTAATTCTCCTGTTATCTGATACACTTTTGGCAAGCCATCTTTTCCAATCAGATAGTAGAAATAAATGTGAATTGGCATACAGCATCCTGAAAAAACAGCCAAAGGTGTTGAGATAATCTCTCGCTCGGCAACGGCATTAAAAACTTCGGCTACTTTTATATTCCAATAAATTAAATACAATCCACAAGTTAAAATACTAAAAACCAATACTAAAATTGGGTCTACTTTAAACTCGGGTATGTTATTAGGTCTGTTCCAATTTGGGTTGGGTGTGTTAATTACTTCCATATTTGATTTGTTTAAGTTGGTTTAATGATTGCTAAAATAGGAAAATTATAAGAAAGCGCTATCAATTGGTTCCCAAAGTTCAATTTTATTTCCTTCGGGATCTAAAATCCAGCCGAACTTTCCATAATCATACGATTCCATATCACCAACAATTGTCACGCCTTCTTCTTTCAGAACTTTTAACAGCGCTTCTAAATCGTGTACTCTGTAATTCATCATAAATGGTTTTTCGCTTGGCGAAAAATACTTTGTATTTGCTTCAAATGGAGACCATTGTGTTGAACATTCATTTCCGTCTTTGTCTTTCCACCAGAATGTCCAGCCATACGAATCAACCGGAATTCCGAGATGGTTCTTATACCATTCTTTTATCGCATTTGGATCATCGCATTTGAAGAAAAAACCACCTAGACCTGTAACTCTTTTAATGTCTTTATTGTTCATTATCTGCTCTTTTAAAAAATATCGTGGATGCTAATAATAATAAAACACCTTCTATTGTAAAAGAAAACATTCCGTCAACTTGACCTGAAATATAAGTACATAAAACACCAAAAATGCTCAATCCAATGCCCAGCAAAAGCACTTGAGTTCTCGACTTATTATCGCCATTTTTAACAGGTTTTGCCAAAAACAACATCCAAATTCCGGAAAGCAACATCATAATAGAAGAATACAGCCAAATCATTTGCATTCCGTTTGTTGCGGCTCCGTTTATTTCTCCTTTTTGGATGTGTTCCAAAACAGCAGGATATCCCATAAAAGCATGAGGAATAAAACTTAAACAGGCAATTATCCCAACAACCAAGACTAAATAGTAACTTATTTTATTCATATAATTTGATGATTTTATCCACGATAGTTTGTGCAAGCTTTTGATGACTTTCAAATGTCCAGCCGGCAATATGTGGTGTTAGTAAAACGTTTTCCGCTTGTAGCAAATATTCAAAAGCCTTTGGTTTTTCGCTATCAATAAAAAGGTTTTCAAAAGATAATTTCTCATATTCCAGAACATCTAATCCAGCTCCAATAATTTTTCCAGATTCCAAAGCAGCAACCAAATCATCAGTCACGACATTCTTTCCACGTGACGTATTGATAAACCAAAATGATTTGGCAAATGCATTGATAAAATTAGTATTTATCATTTTATGGGTTGATGTTGTCCACGGAATATGCAGACTCAAAACATTGGCATTAGCTTGTAATTCTAGTAAAGAAACTTGCTTTGCATTTTCATCGCCAACATTTGGAAGAATATCATAACACAAAACTTCAACATCAAATCCGCGTAGTTTTTTTGCAAATGATTTTCCCATATTCCCATAACCAATCAGTCCAACGGTTTTGCCTTCCAGTTCATGACCCCGATTTCCTTCTCGAACCCAATGGCCTTCGCGAACTAATTTATCGGCACGATTTAGTTTGTTCATTAATGATAAAAGCATCCCAAGTGCATGTTCGCCAACGGCGTTTCTGTTGCCTTCCGGAGCAGCTATCAAATGAATATTTTTAGATTTTGCATAGTCACAATCAATACTTTCCAAACCTGCACCAACACGCGCAATAAATTGTAAATTCGTGGCTTTATCTATAAAATCCTTGTCAATTTTAAATCGGCTACGGATGACAATTCCTTGATAGTTGTGGATTTTGGCTTCGATTTCGGGTCTGTGAGATTCAAAATCAGCTTCATTTTGAAAACCTGCTTCTTCCAATTGTGTCCATAACAAAGGGTGATTGCTATCGATATGAAGTATTTTAACGTCTTTATTGGACATAGTTTTGTGTTGAAAAAGTAAAGATAGTATTTATTGAAAGACACTGAAACGAGTTCAGTGTAAAAAAAAACCATCCCGTTTTTCAACGGGATGGCCAAAATTGGTTTCTGAATGGCTTGTAATAATTTTGGTTTTTATTTTTTCAATACTTTAGTTACAGTTCCCAATAAAACATTGGCGCCAAGCGCTAAATCTTCATAAGAAGAATACTCCAGCGGATTGTGGCTGATTCCGTCTTTGCAACGCACGAATATCATTCCGTAATCGCATACATAAGACAATGCCAGCGCATCATGGAAAGGACCGCTCATCAATTCAATTTCATCTAATTTCAGTTTTTGACATTCGGAATGAATGATTTCTTTTATCCAATCAGCACAATAGCGCGGATCACTTTTGGTGTCTTCTGAAATGGAATACGTCAGATTATGTTTTTTTGTAATTGATTCGATTTTGTCACGAAGTTGTTTTTCGTAGCGATTTCTTCTTTCCAGATCAATGTCGCGTAAATCAACCGTCATCGTAACTTCTTCGGCGATAATATTACGCGAAGCTGGAAAAACAGTCAGAGTTCCAACAGTTCCAACCGTTGGATTTCCCGGAACCTGAGTCGCGATTTCGTTTAACGCCACAATAATTTCAGCGGCGCCAACCATTGCATCTTTCCGGATTGGCATTGGAACCGAACCAGCATGACCAGCCATTCCTTTTAGTTTGACTGTCCACCACAATGGCCCCGAAATTCCGGAAACTACACCTATTGGTTTGTTCGCCATGTCCAAAACCGGACCTTGTTCAATATGCAATTCCAAAAAACAAAAAATGCTTCCCGGTTTGTATTCTGATTCTTTGAACTTAGTAATATCGCAACCGAAATCTTTCAACGCTTGTTCACGTGTGATTCCGTCCTGGTCTTTTCTTTGTAGTTCGCCTTCTTCCAGTTTTCCTAAAATTCCGCGTGAACCGAATAAGCCTTTGTTAAAACGCCAGCCTTCTTCATCCGCAAACGAAATTACTTCGATGCTTCTTTCGGGAACAATTCCATTTTCATGTAAAGTTCTAACAACTTCAATTGCGCATAAAACTCCGGCAACTCCGTCAAATCTTCCGCCATAAGGTTGGGAATCGAGATGTGAACCCATCATTAAAACAGGCAAGTCTGGATTTTTACCTTCCAATCTTCCTATTAAGTTTCCAAAATTATCGATGCGGGTTGTCATTCCGCCTGCTTGCATCCAAGAAGCGGCGATTTCAAATCCTTGTTTTTCTAATGCAGTATGTGCAGGGCGACACGTTCCCGTTTCACCAATTTTTCCGATTTCACTCATCACTTCAAAATAGCTTTGAAGTCTTGACGCGTTTATATTCATTTAGTCTTTATTTTATAGTTTGCGTGAGGGATTGCAGCAAGTATCCTTTTTTGAAAAAAAAGATACTGCGGAAAGCCCGACCCGAAGGGGCACGCCCTGCAACTTAATGATCATTCAACGGACGACCTTCTCTTTGCCAGTCTTTCCAGTTCACATATTCCGGAGCAACGCGGTGCTCTTCCATCGTTATGCAGGCATCAACCGGGCAAACCAGTTTGCACAAATTACAGCCCACGCATTCTTCCTCTTTCACGGTGTAATTGTTATATGGATTTCCTCTTTCGACATTGATAGACTGATGCGACGTATCTTCGCAGGCGATGTAACACAAACCGCAGTGGATGCATTTGTCCTGATCGATTTTGGCAATATGATGGTAGTTGATATCCAAATCTTCCCAATGAGTGATTTTCTCTACTGATTTTCCGATGAAATCGGTGGTTTTTTCAAATCCTTTTTCATCCATCCAATTGTTTAAACCTTCGCACATATCTTCTACGATTCTGAAACCGTGGTTCATAGCTGCAGTACATACCTGAACTGAAGTCGCACCCAAAAGCATGAATTCAACTGCGTCTTTCCAAGTGCTCACACCACCAATTCCTGAGATTGGAACTCTTGATGTGATTGGATCCTGCGCAACTGTTGTCAGCATTTTTAAAGCTATTGGCTTCACAGCCGGACCGCAATAACCTCCGAAAACACTTTTTCCTGCTACATAAGGATTCGGAACCAAAGTATCCAAATCAACTCCGGTTACACTTTGAATCGTATTGATTAAACTCAATGCACTGGTTCCTCCATGAACTGCTGCCTGCGCTGTTGGCACAACTGAATGTACATTTGGCGTAAGCTTTGTAATTACGGGAATTGTTGCTTTTTCCATTACCCATTCGACTACCATTTTGGCAATTTCAGGATCTTGGCCAACTGCTGCTCCCATTCCTCTTTCGGTCATTCCGTGAGGGCAGCCAAAGTTCAATTCAAATCCCATTGCGCCGGCATCTTCGGCTTTCATGATTAAATCATGCCACGATTTTCTGTCGTTGTCCGCCATAAGCGAAACAATCATCGCTCTGTCAGGGAACATTTTTACGACTTCGTAAATTTCTTTTAAATTGATTTCTAATGGTCGGTCGCTAATTAATTCGATATTGTTGAAACCCATCATACGTTTTCCGCCATAATCTACGGAAGAATAACGAGAGGATACATTTTTAACCTGCGAACCCAATGTTTTCCATACAACTCCGCCCCAACCTGCTTCAAAAGCACGAACGACGTTGATTAATTTATCTGTTGGTGGCGCACTTGCCAGCCAAAATGGATTTGGTGACTTTATGCCTAAAAAATCTGTTGATATATCTGCCATTTTTTAATATTTTAAATTTTGAATTATAAATTTTAAATTAATTGTTGAAAGCAGGTTTCAACTCTGATTCAAGAACATAATCGGGACTAATAATATATTTCACAATAGCTGCTGCGCCATCTTTTCCGGCCTGAACAGCATCAACGACTTCTCTTCCGCCATTTACGCAATCGCCGCCTGCAAAAACATTGTTGAAGTTCGTTTTCGATTTACCTTCAACTGCCACTTTTCCGTTGTTGTTATTTAGTTTCTCACCGCTGACCATTTCTGAAAATGGCATTTGACCTGCAGCTTTGATAACCATATCTACATCCAAAGTAAAAGTTTCTCCTGTTTCAACCGGGCTTCTTCTTCCGCTTCCGTCTGGTTCGCCCAATTTCATTACGTCACAAACCAATTGTGAAACATTTTCACCATCGCCTATGATTTCTTTTGGTGCTGCCAGCCATATAATATTACAACCATCCAATTTGGCAATGTTGAGTTCTTTCTCTGTACATGGCATTTCTTCCTGTGTTCTTCTATACACAAGATGCACTACGCTTGCACCCAATCTTTTTGCCTGAGTTGCTGCATCAATAGCAGTCATTCCCATTCCGATAACGGCAACACGATTCCCAACGGCAATTGTTGAAAGATCATTATCGCGTAAGTCATAAATGAATTTGATTGCATCGGTCACGCCAAATAAATTTTCCCCGGGAATATCAAGCTGACGTGCTTTTCCAACTCCAAACGCAAGATAAACTGCGTCATATTTTGATTGCAGTTCCCCAACAGAAATATTTCTGCCCAATTCCTGGTTGTATTTAATCAAGATTCCACCGATAGAAGTAATATAATTTACCTCATCTTCGCAGAATTCCGGAGTTACTTTATAAGCTGCAATTCCGTAAGTCATTAATCCGCCGCCTTTGGCTTCTTTTTCATAAATCGTTACGTCGATTCCTTCTCGGCTCAATGTATGCGCACAACTCAATCCCGCAGGGCCTGCTCCGATAATGGCAACTTGCTTTCCTTTTGATGGTTTTCTTTCAAACAACTGCCATTTGTTTTCCATTGCTTTTTCAGTCGAATGACGCTGCAAACGCGCAATGTTGATTGGTTCTTCGTGCATCATATTGTAAACGCAGGCGCCTTCGCATAATTTTTCTACCGGACACACTTTGCTGCATCCTGCACCCATAATATTGGAAGAAAAAATAGTATGTGCCGAACCTTTAAGGTTGTCTGTGGCAATTTGTTTTATGAATTTTGGTACGTTTATGGATGTCGGACACGACTTCATACAAGGCGGATCGTAACAAAACAAACAACGGTTTGCTTCGGTCAAAGCCGCATCTTTCGTTTCAAAAGGCGGATGAATATCGGCAAAATTTTCCTGATATTCAGCGGTTGTTAATCGGTTATTTTTAATACTCATATATCTTTAATTTTGAATTGTAAATTTTGAATTTTGAATTATTTGGTGATTTTTAAGGTGCTGTAATTTCTCCATAAGTTTCTGGTCTTCTGTCTCTGTAAAATTGCCATTTGCTGCGAACTTGTTCAATCAAATCCAAATCAAATTCGGCTACCAAAAGTTCGTCTTTATCTTCGGAAGCACAGGCAAAAATTTCTCCCAACGGATTCACAAAATACGATGTTCCGTAAAATCTTCCCAGATTCCAAGGCTTTTCAATTCCGACGCGGTTGATGCAACCCATGAAATAGCCATTGGCAACAGCATGTGCAGGCTGCTCTAGTTTCCATAAATATTGGGATTGTCCAACGGTTGTTGCGGATGGATTGTAAACGATTTCAGCGCCATTTAATCCAAGGCATCTTGCGCCGTCCGGAAAGTGTCTGTCGTAGCAAATGTAAACGCCGACTTTCGCATATTTAGTCTGGAAAACTGGATAACCTAAGTTGCCCGGTTTGAAGAAATATTTCTCCCAAAAACCTCCTGTTTGCGGAATATGGTTTTTGCGGTATTTGCCCAAATAACTTCCATCAGCATCAATGACTGCAGCTGTGTTGTATAAAACTCCGGCTTGGTCTCTTTCATAAACTGGAACAACAATTACCATATCATATTTCTTGGCATAAACCTGCATCCGTTCTGTTGTTGGACCGGGAACACTTTCTGCCGAAGCATACCAAGCGTTATCTTGTCCTGGACAGAAATACGGCGTATTAAAAATTTCCTGAAAACAAAGAATCTGAACGCCCTGCTTTCCGGCTTCTTCAATATACGGAATGTGCTTTTGCAGCATCGCTTCCATGATTTCCGGAATGGTTCCTTCGCCTTCCGTTTTGGCCAAACTCAATTGGATTAATCCTGATTTTACTATTCGCATAAAAATTATTTTAAATTCTAAATTTTGAATTTTAAATTAATTGCAATGCGCTAAGACATTTAAAATTTATAATTCAAAATTTAAAATAGCTTTAAATTTTTCCTTGTACTTTATTTCGTTTCACAAATTGGCCGTAGCCTTTTTGTACTTTGCATTCGTTTTTATCGATTACGACTTGTCCGCGAAGCAAAACGGTTTTTACTTTTCCTTTTACTTCCCAGCCTTCATAACCACTGTAATCAACATTCATGTGATGTGTTTTTGCCGAAAGTGTATGCTTTTCATTGGCATCAAACAATACAATATCCGCATCGCTTCCAATCGCAATCGTTCCTTTTTTAGGGAACATACCGAAGATTTTTGCTGCGTTTGTACTTGCTACTTCTACATATTTGTTCAATGTGATTCTGCCTTTGTTTACGCCTTCGCTGAAAAGCAATTCCATACGGTTTTCAATTGCGGGATGACCATTTGGGATTTTAGAGAAATCGTCTTTTCCCATCAGTTTTTGTTCCCACATAAATGGACAATGGTCGGTCGCAACAACTTGTACCAAACCCTGATTCAATCCTGCCCAAAGTGTTTCCTGATCTTTCTTTTCACGCAATGGTGGCGACATTACCCATTTGGCACCTTCAAAATTTTGCTCATACAAACTTGCATCCAAAATCAAATACTGAATACAGGTTTCAACGAATAAATTCTGGTTCCTTCTTGTGGCGTTACGAACCGCATTCAAAGCACCTTCGCACGTCATGTGCACAATATAACCCGGACAGCCAGTGTAGTTAATCATGTCAACAAAACGTTCGCTGGCTTCAGCTTCGGTAACTTCGGGTTGTGATAAGTAATGATATAACGGAGATAATTTTCCTTCTTCTCTGTGTTTGGCAATCAAATAATCAATCATATCGCCATTAGTAGCGTGAACGTTAATCAATCCACCGTGCTTTTTGACTTCTTCCATAAGGCCAATCATCTGACGGTCGTCAATCATCAACGCGCCTTTGTACGCCATAAATGTTTTGAAAGATGTGATGCCTTCCTGCTCTATAAAATGCTGGATTTCTTTTTTGGTTTCGTCATTGAAATCGGTCACTGCCATATGGAAACTGTAATCCCCAACAGCATTGTTATCGCTTCTTCCTTTCCAATCCTGTAATGCTGATTGCAGACTTTTGCCTTGCGTTTGCAGAATGAAATCAATCACGGTTGTTGTTCCGCCATAAAGAGCAGCACGAGTTCCGGTTTCATAATTGTCGCTGGAATACGTTCCCATAAACGGCATATCTAAATGCACGTGAGGGTCGATTCCACCAGGCATTACTAATTTTCCTGAGGCATCAATAACTGTATCAGCATTCACATTTAAGTTTTTACCAATAGTCGAAATCGTTTCGCCTTCTATATAAATATCCGCTACGTAATCATCGGTAGCGGTAATAATTCTTCCGTTTTTAATTAAAATACTCATTGTTGTTATTTTAAATTTTGAATTCTAAATTTTATATTAATGTGATTTAGAATCACTTTCTTTTCATTAATAACCAATAAACAAATCCACTTAAGGAAAATCCAACGAACCACGCGTAACTGTATAATCCAATTATCCAATTGGGAAACATATCTGCCGGAAATACTTTTATTGTGGTAAAAAATCCCGGAACATTCGGTGCAATTCCGATTACCAAAGCAATAATTGCCTTGAAATTAAATCCTTTTGAAAAAGCATACATTCCTTTTGTATTGTATAAATCTTCAACTTCTAATGTTTGTTTTCGAATGAAATAATAATCGACAATCATGATTCCGCCAACTGGTCCAAGCAAACTTGAGTAACCAACTAACCAAGTAAAAATATAACCTGTTGGGTCGGCAATCAGTTTCCATGGAAATATCAGAATTCCGATAATTCCTGTAATGTAACCGCCTGTTCTGAAATTAATTTTACTTGGAGATAAATTGGCAAAATCATTCGCCGGACTTACAATATTTGCCGCAATGTTTGTTGCCAAGGTGGAAATAGCCACTGCAACCATCGCGACGCTTACTAATAATTTACTATCAAACTTTCCGGCTAAAACAACCGGATCCCAAATCATGGTTCCAAATACGATTGTTGTTGCCGATGTTACTACAACTCCAACAAAAGCAAACAAAGTCATCGATGTTGGCAAACCATAAATCTGCCCTTTTATTTGTGCTTTTTGGGATGTTGCATATCTTGTGAAATCGGGAATATTCAACGACAATGTTGCCCAAAATCCAACCATCCCGGTTAATGCAGGGAAGAAGAAATGAAAGAAATCCGTAGAGTTTGTGAATTTTGATGGTGTGTTTAATATTGGCCCCAAACCATGCGCTGCGTTTAATGCCCAAAATAATAAAGCCAATGCAGCGACTGGTAAAAAGATCGCTTTGAAGACCAATAATTTTCTTATACTGTCAACACCAAGATAAACGACATACATATTCAATAGCCAAAAAAGTATAAAGCAAATTGCCGGTCCGGTTTGCAATCCGAACCAGTCAGGGAAAATTTGTGGTAAGGTTTCTATACTTGGAATCCATAAACGCGTCATTTGATAAATCGCAAATCCGCCAATCCAGGTTTGAATTCCGAACCAACCGCAAGCAACAATTGCTCTAAGCATTGCCGGAATATTGGCTCCGGAAGTTCCGAAACTTGCTCTCGCAAAAACCGGAAATGGAATTCCGTATTTGGCTCCGGCGTGACCGTTTAAAATCATCGGAATCAAAACAACAGTGTTTCCTAAGAATATGGTTAGGATTGCCTGCCACCAATTCATTCCGCCTTCTATCAATGAACTCGACAGCATATATGTTGGAATGCACAAACTCATGCTAATCCAAAGTGCTGCATAATTCCATGTCGTCCAAGTTCGGTTTTTCGCCGAAATTGGAGCCAAGTCTTCGCTATACAAAGCCGAATTTGTATTCATTAATTTAAAGTTGGTTGGTTGGTTTTTTATACTAAGGCTTCGTCAGCAATCTTTAAGGCTTCACTAATAATGGCTAAACCTTCATCGATTTGGTCTTTGGTTACACATAATGGCGGTGCGATAAAGATGTATCCCCAACGCACGAATGTGTACATTCCCAGTTGCCTGATTTTGGCTGCGATTTGATTCGATACTTTCATGTCGTCTCCGGCTCCGTTATAAGGTGCCATCAATTCGCCTGTTGCTTTATTTTTTAAAACATCTAAACAGCCTAAAAGTCCGGTATTTCTGAAAGCTCCCATACTTGGATGCTGGCTTCTCATTTCTTCGATTCTGGATTCAAGATAAGCGCCCATAGCACGAGTGTTTTCAATCAATCGGTCGCTTTCGTATATATTTACAACTGCCAAAGCCGCTGCCAATGCCACCGGATGACCGTTATATGTCAAGCCAATCATCATTGGAGTGTTTTCAAATTTTTCTGCAATTTTATCGGTAACCATTAGACAACCTAACGGTAAATAAGAAGATGTCAATCCTTTCGCCATACAAACCATATCAGGAACAATGTCGTGATTTTCGAAACCGAACCATTTCCCGGTACGCCCAAATCCGCTCATTACCTCATCAGCAACGAATAAGATTCCGTATTTTTCACAAAGTGCTTTTACTCCTTTTAGATAACCTTTTGGATAATGCAAACAACCAGAAGAACCGCTTTCGCCTTCAAAAATGAAAGCTGCAATATTGGCTTTGCCTTCCAAATGAATAACTCTTTCTACGTATTCTAAACTTAAACTCAACTTGGTAGTTTCGTCTAAATCTTTCATTCCGAAGAAATAATATGGATCATCGATATGAATTGAATTTGGCATTTGTTGGGAATCATTAGCCAATTTTCTTGGATCGCCACCAGCAGACATTCCGCCGATAGAACCACCATGAAAAGCTCTGTATCTTCCAATTATTTTGTGTCTTCCTGTATATAATCTTGCCAATTTGATAGCATTGTCAATAGACGAAGTTCCGCATAACGTATAGAATGCTTTGTTCAAATCGCCAGGGCAGATTTCGGCTAATTTTTTAGATAATTTAGCTCTGACTTCGGTTGTGCATGATGGTGTTACAAAGCTTACTTTTTGCATTTGCTCAACCACCGCATCGGTTACACGTTGGTCGCCATGACCAATATTTACCGACATCAAGCCCGAAGAAAAATCTATAATTCGGTTGCCGTCGTAATCGTATAAATATACGCCTTCGGCTCTTTCTATTGCAATTGGGTTGACTGCAGCTTGTGCCGACCAGGAAAATAAACTGAATTCTTTGCTGTCACTTATGATTTGCTCTTTCGTCAATGTTTGTTCTTTCGTAATCATTGTTTGTTCTATTTTGAATTTTAAATTTTGAATTTTAAATGAAGTTTCTAGTATTATAGAATGCCCTAGCCCCGATTGTAATGAAAATCCTTTTTTGCCGTTTTTCGGCAGAAAAGATTGTAATGTAAAGCGGGATTAGCTCCTGAAAACTTTCAATAACTCAAAATTTATAATTTATAATTTAAAATAATTTTTTCTTAGCTCATCCAGTTAACTCCGGCTTCCGCATTCCATTTTATAGTGCTTTTTTTCAATTTGGTCCAAAACTCAATCGAGCTTTTTCCTGTGATATCGCCAACTCCGAATTTACTTTCGTTCCAGCCTCCAAAACTGAATGGTTCTCTTGGAACAGGAACGCCAACGTTTACACCAATCATTCCGGCGCTTGCTTTGTCGATGATGTAACGTGCCATTCCGCCGTTTTGTGTAAATACGCTGGCGGCATTTCCGTATGGGTTTTTGTTTTCGATTGCTAATGCTTCATCAACAGTTTTGGTTCTGATGATAGAAATTACTGGTCCAAAAATTTCTTCTGTAGCAACACTCATTTCTGGAGTTACAAAGTCGATTACGGTTGGCCCAACATAAGTTCCTTTTTCTTTTCCGGCTACTTTGAAATTACGTCCGTCAACTAAGATTTTAGCACCATCTTTTTCTGCTTGAGAAATATATTTTTCAATACGTTCTTGTGATTCTTTATTGATAACCGGACCAAGATTAACGCCCGGAATTATCTTTCTGGCTTCATCACAAATTTTAGAAACAATGGCATCAACATCACCAACACCAATCATTGCCGAAGCCGCCATGCAACGTTGTCCAGCACAACCTGACATAGAAGCTGCCACGTTTTGAGCCGTCATTTCCGGAATAGCATCCGGTAAAACCATCAGGTGATTTTTTGCGCCACCAAGAGATAAACATCTTTTGTAATTTGAAGTCGCGCGTTGGTAAACAATTTTCGCCACTTTGGTAGAACCGACGAATGAAACTGCTTCAATTTTTGGATGGTCGCAAATGGCATTTACGATATCCACATCGCCATGAACTACGTTAAAAACGCCATCAGGCAAGCCCGCTTCTTTTAAAAGTTCGGCTAATCTTCCGCAGCTTAAAGGCACTTTTTCAGAAGGTTTGATAATCATACAATTCCCTAAAGCAATTGCATTTGGAATCGTCCAGTTAGGCACCATCGATGGAAAGTTAAAAGGTACGATAGACGCTACAACTCCAAGTGGGACATGCTCTGTTCTACATTCAACACCACGGCTTACTTCTAATAATTCTCCTGTGATTAATTGTGGTAATGACGTTGCAAATTCTGTAAGCTCAATACATTTTTCTATTTCTGCTACAGATTCGCCGTATGTTTTTCCGTTTTCTTCGCTGCATAATTCGGCCAGTTCTTTAAGGTTTTTTTCTAATAATGTTTTGTATTTAAAAAAAACCTGAACTCTTTCTTTAATTGGTGTTTTGCTCCAAGCAGGAAAAGCAGCCTGAGCGGCTTTGACAGCATCGTCTAAATCTTTGGAACTTGATAATGGAACGGTAGATAAATAATTACCGTCTAAAGGTGAAATTACATCCATTGTTTTTGAGGTGGAAGCATTGACAAACTTGCCTCCGATGTAATTCTGAATTGCTGGATATTTCATTGAGTTTATTATTGTTTTTATGTTAAATCAAAATTTTAGGACAGCTAATTTGATTAATTATTTGGTATAAAAAAAATAATCTTTTGTTT
>NZ_JBDSMB010000183.1:0-45534 GCF_039916025.1 Flavobacterium sp. | reverse complement strand
GCAAAAAAATTTAACATTCCTGTTGCAACTTTTTGCAACTCAAAAACTTTGCCACAATTTTTGTTGCAACTTTTAAATTTGGAATTGATTTGAAACAGGAGTGTTAAAAAAAAATTTTCTGTTCTTTAATTTCATAAACAATAATTATACAACGGAAGTACACTTTTTGTGTACATTTTTCAATATGTTAAAATTATTTATATAACTTAGCTTTCTTCAAATAAACAAATACCACAAAAGTCTTATTGGAATGCTTTGGCGTGCCTTGTTCTTAGATAATTGAGATTAAGGTATATTACTAATTATTAAATTAAACCACAATAAATGAACAACCCAGAAACTGTTAAGTTAGAAGTTTTTACCATAGTATTAAAACCTGTTGCTGACTATGGAAATAATTGTTTTGATGATTTAATTTCCAATATTGACGGTATTAATATTGAAGAAAATCTCTTCGGAGAATTTGCCCAATTATTTATCAACCACATTGATTTAGCATATACAGAAATAAGAAGTAAAGCTTTCACATTAAGTACTAATGTTGAAGAATTTGGAATTGATGTACCAAATAATACAATTTGGGGAGTACTAAAAGGAGGTCCAAAAGGTAATGGAAAAACAAAATCTCCTTTATTAAATAGAGATGACGAACAAGACTTAAGCGGTGATGTTATAAATGATAAATATTTCTTTCATCTTCATTTTCCTTTAGATAGTAATTTTGGATTTCTATTTTTTCAAATCTATGGTGGTGAAAGTATACGTAAAGAGTTTATTCAGCATATAACTGATTTATTCAAAGTCACTAGATGCTACAATAAAGCTGTTTGCAATCCAATACTTCCAAACAGTATAAGGGATGAGTTTAAGAATAATAGTAGAGTTGTAGGGTTAAGTTATAACACGAGTGTTTTATCAAATTCTATGACGGAAAACCGAGAGTTTGCCAATTTATGTGCAAATTATAATATTGAAATTACAATTAAACCAGCTGGTGAGAATATTATTCCAAGTGAAAAAATTGGGTTTATGAATAGAATTTTATCTGGTTTACAATTTAATAATGTTGCTTTAGATGGCTCCAGAAAAAAGAAAGTTGTCTTAGAAAATTTAAATACAAACAAAAAATCTACTTTTGAATTGGATGTGCAAGATGTTATGCCAAGGATTTATTTAGATGGGAAAGTTCCTTTAGATGTTAATGGAACTCCGAATTTTTTAAATTTAAAAAGATTTTGTGATGAATTATTAAGAGAATTAGTGGCTGATCAATATAGTAGAATAGAAAGATTATGATAAAAAAAATATGGAGCATTTATTTAAATGCTACAAAAAGTATTTATATCAAGGAAGATGGTAAACTAAATTATCTGGAATTGATTATAGTGTATTTGGTTATTATTACATTGAGTGTTTTACTAGTATATTATAAGGATGATAAATTTATTGAGGACTCAAAAATACTCGCAATGCTTTTATCGTTATTTTCAGGATTAATGTATAGTGTTTTGTTAAAAATACCAGACAAATTAACCAAACTTGAAACAATAAATACAAAAGAGAATGAAACTATATCAGAATTAAAAGAAAGAGAAGAAATTAACATCCTTAATAATAGAACATTTAATTACCTCAAGAATTTTTCATTTACTTTATCATATTCGATAATAGTTGCAATACTTTGCATCTTTTTTGTTATTGCAAGTTCTTTTTTCTCTTCACTATTGAATTTCCATTTATCGACAGTAGAATTTAACTTTGAAACAATTGATTGTTGGTTGACATTTAAAGTTAGCATAATTATTTTATACCGTTTTCTATTTGTTTTTTTTATGTTTCAGTTTTTATATTTCATTACTAAATCAGTTATATATTTGACTGATTTCACTTTATATGAATTTAATAATTTAAAATAATTTTAGTTATGGGAATCGAGGATATTGTAAATGCAAGAAAAGGTGATGATAAAAAAGTAGAGACTAAACAATGGTTTCAAAAATTAATTCAAACATCTGAATATGTTGGAGATTTGTATTCGATAAACTATGAAACCACAAGGGTTATCATTCATGATTTTTACCGCGAAAAAGTAGGAGGGATTCCGAGTTTAAGTTTTTTGATTGCTTCTAGAGTAGATCCAAACTCCAATGATATAAATTTTAAAAATGAGGATTCATCTTTTATCCTCTTAAGAGTAATGGACTCTGCTGCGTTACCTCAAGACAGGGAAGCTGAAAGAATTAGAGTTGAAACCGCTCAAAGAATAAGTGGTGAAACAGAAAAACATTGGGATGATGTTGGATCAATGGATGCGAGAACAAAAAACCTTTTAGGTTTTGCAGGTGTACAATGTCGAATAATTGGGACTTTCTTTTTGGAAGAAAATGAGCAAAATCCAGAAGCACCTTTAAATTTAAAATTTGGTAGCGATATATCTAACTATTATCCTAATAGAGGATTAAAAGTCTATAAACCAAATGAAAAAGCATTAGAACATATAGTCAATTATACTGATCCTTCTAATTTACAAGAACATATCGAAAAATATGGAAATACGGAAAAAGTAAAACTTGGTCATGTAAGATATGCATCAACCAATCGTAAGTATCAAAAAATAGATGACGTCCCTGTTTATATTTACCCTGCTGATTTACTTTCTCAAAAATCGGCATTATTTGGAATGACAAGAACCGGAAAATCTAATACAACTAAAATAATAGCAAAATCGGTATTTGAATTAAGAACTAGTGAAAATAAAAATGATAAACCCTTAAGAATAGGACAAATTATATTTGACCCTAATGGGGAATATGCTAATGAAAATATTCAAGATAAAGATGGAACTGGAAATCCAAACGCTTTGAAAAATATTTGGAGAAAAGACAATTCGCTTAAATTAAAGGCTGATACTCTTAAAGTATCATTTAAGGCAGAGAAAGATAGTGATAAAAAGAAGAAAATCTGGAATGAAATTAAATTTGCTGTTGAAAACGAAGTAGTCACATATGGTATCCTTTCACATCCTTCTGATCCATTCCGCAGATTAATGAAAATAAACTTCTATGAAGATGAAAATTTACAAATTGGAAAAGAAATAATTGATTTTAAAATAGCAGAACAATCTGCACAGTATTTTAAAAATTTTAAGCAGATTGCCTTTAAATCACCAATTGAGAGTGAATACGAAAATAATTCTGAATATCAAGGTCAGCTAACAAGATTTAATAGAAGGGTACTTGTTTATAGAGCTTTATTAAATAAAGCAGGATTTGCACCACCAAATAGAACTGTAAATATTACAGGTGTTTTTAATGCTGATTTGAGAAATGCAATGACTAGTTATAGTCCAGCTAGATTTACTCGCAAAGTAGGATTAATTAATGCCGCAGGACAAACTTTGGGACAAAATAACGTAAGTTGGGATGCATTAGCGCAAACCTTTGAAGGTTTGTTTCATTTTTTATCAACCGCTGAATATAATACTTTTAACCAAGGATATATTAATAGCCATAGAGACAATGAAACTGACGATGCGACGGGTGAAGGTTGGGCAGAAGCAGATTTAGAAAGTTTACTCGAAATGTTTAACTATTCAAAAGCAATAAATCTTGTTGGGGGAGTCAACATTCAGCATACAATCACTATAGGTTCTGACTATGCTCAAGATATATATAGTGACTTAAAAGAAGGGAAATTGGTAATTATTGATCAGTCAAGTGGAGAACCTGAATTAAATAAGTCTTCTGCTAATCGTATAATGTGGAATATTTTTAGAGAAAATCAAAAAGCGTTTAGAAATGGTGATGATAACATTCCTGAAATTTTAGTATATTTAGAAGAAGCCCATAATATTCTACCTGCCGGAAATGATTTAGATTTGTCAGATATATGGGTAAGGACAGCCAAAGAAGGTTCAAAATATAGAATAGGGATGGTTTATGCAACTCAAGAAGTAAGCAGTATTCAAAAGAATATTCTTAAAAACACAGCTAATTGGTTTATTAGTCACTTAAATAATACTGACGAAACAAAAGAACTCTGTAAATATTATGACTTTGCGGATTTTGAGCCTTCAATAAGGAGGGCGCAAGACAAAGGATTTTTAAGAGTTAAAACTTTAAGTAACCTATTTGTAATTCCTGTTCAAGTTGACAGGTTTGAAGTATAAAAAAACATCCTATGAGTTTTGAAGGAGAATTTGCAAGTTATGAACCTCTTAGACGGCTTCTTGATAGTGAAAAGGTAAAATCACTTCAAAACCGATTTAAAATTAGAAAACAAGAGGAAGATTCTGAAGATTTTGATAATTTGATAATTCAGAAATCTGACTTGACAGAAAGTAATTTACAGCCTGATTTAATTTTAGCCATTGATGGTAGCAATTTAGCTGCTAAAGCAGAGAATGGTTTCCCAGGTGCAGAATTTGGTTATGTAACTATAGCATCTGTTTTGATAGATTTGAAATTAATAGGTGAATTACAAAAGAAGGAATTTATAGAACCTAAAAAATTTCGTGAAACTGAAAAAGCTTCGACAATAGAAAGTGTTTTTTCAGGATGCAATGTGATTTTAGATAATGAAAAAAATGCTAAATCTTCCTTAAGACGAGCTTTATTTGAAGAGTTGAAAAGTAATATCATTTTTACTGATGGGGAATCTTTACTTGACACATATGAACATCTTTTTAGAAGTAAAAGAGAAAATTTCAACGAAAAAAACCTTCCAAAAAGCCCTATTGAAGATGTTGATGAAGAAATGACCTATGATTATGGAGAATATAATTGCCCATATTCAGGTGAATCATTATTTTCTACTGATGCTCTTCGTTTACATGAACTTATGAATTCTGGTGGTAGTAACGGTGAAATGTTTGGGCAAATAATGTCAACTCTTGAGAAACTTTGGCTTATTCATATTCTAAGAGCTTTTGAGCGGAAAGGTTGGTTGTCAACTCTTCGCAGAGTAGCATTTATTATGGACGGCCCTTTAGCGGTTTTTAGTACTTCATCATGGTTAACAAAAGTTATTAGTCATGAATTGACTAGAATTAACGAATTGCAAAAAGAAATAAATGGTCAAGACTTATTAATAATTGGCATAGAAAAATCAGGAACTTTTTTCAACCACTTTATTGAAATTGATACTACTAAAGATGGATTTACAGATAAATTTCCTAAACAATCGGCATTCTTATTAAATGATGAATATATAAAAAAGAACATAATCTTTTCAGATAGTAAAAAACAATATGGACTCGACACTTACTTTGGCAGAAAGTTATTCTATAAAACTTCATCTGGTCAAAAAACCGTACCTGTTTTAGCTTGTTTTAACGATTATCAAAGTAATTTAGAGACGTCAAATCTAGACCAGTTTACAAGACTTGCTGATGTGATGAATTTACTAGATAAATTAGTATCGAGTAGATATCCTAATTCTGTTTCACCTTTAGTTTCTGCTCATGCTGAAGCAGCAATCCCGCTAAACTTAGGAAAAAGAATTTTTGAAGATATAGCAAGAGAAATTAGAGAACAATCTAAATAATGATAACAAAAGAGAAAATATTAAAGGGTTTTGAAACTGCTGAATCTCGTTGGGCTAGATTTGGTCCTTACTATGCAATGTTCCCTTTAGAATTTGCTTTTGATGTTGTAGAAAAGTATTCAAAAAAAGGAGATTATATTATTGATCCCTTTGCTGGTAGATGTAGTAGTATATACGCCGGTGGAGTTTTAGGAAGAAATAGTTTAGGTATTGAAATTAATCCTGTTGGTTGGCTTTATGGCACTGTAAAACTTCAACCAGCTGACAAAAACGAAGTAACAGATCGTTTATTAGAAATTTATAGAAGAAAAAATTATTATAATAGAGCTATCAAGCGTATGCCTGAGTTCTATCGTATTTGTTATTGTGACGAAGTACTCAAATTTTTATTATCTGCTAGGGCTAATCTTAATTGGAAAAATAATAATGTCGATGCAACATTGATGTCAATTTTGTTAATTTATCTTCATGCAAAACTTGGCGAAGGGCTTTCTAATCAAATGAGGATGACAAAATCAATGGGAATGAATTATTCAGTCAAATGGTGGAAAAAGAACAATATGACTTCTCCACCAGAAATAAATCCATGTGATTTTATTCTTAAAAAAATTGAATGGAGGTATCAAAAAGGGAAACCTAAAGTTACTGAAAGCGCCGTAGTTTTTGGTGATAGTTCTTCCGAGTTAATTAATATATCACAAAGAGCTTTAAACAATAATATAAAATTTTCATTACTTTTTACTTCTCCCCCATATTGGTCAATAACAGATTACCATGCTGACCAATGGTTAAGGCTTTGGCTTTTAGGAGGCAATGAAAACCACAAGTCTTTAAAAGATAAGTATAAAGGAAGATTTGTAAACAAAGAAGAGTATTATAATTTACTTGACAATGTTTTTATGCATTGTTCTAAAATTATGAAAGAAAAGAGCGTTATTTATGTTCGAACTGACAAACGAGAATTTACCTTTAATTCTACACTTGAAATTCTAAAAAAACATTTTCCAAAACACAAAATATCGGTTATTGAAAAACCTCTTACTGAAGATACTAAAACACAGACAAAACTATATGGTGACAAGTCAATGAAACCAGGCGAGATTGATATTATTTTGAAAAAATGAGTTCCGTTCTTTAATTATATTTTCAAATAAATTCTCCTGACTTTTTTTCCGCTTTCGTCTACAACATTTGTTTACACATATCAGATGATCTATTTTTCATTAGAGTTTAGATAAAAAAAGCCCGACACTTTCGTATCGGGCTTTTAAGCTCCCTCTCTTGGGCTCGAACCAAGGACCCTCTGATTAACAGTCAGATGCTCTAACCAACTGAGCTAAGAAGGAAACTGTATATCTTTAGTAACCTATTTTTTTTCAATAATCTATGAGAACGTAGCTTTATTCTTCTCGAACCAACTCCGATAGCTATCGGAGCTCTGATTAACAGTCAGATGCTCTAACCTTCCGATAGCTATCGGAAGAGCTAAGAAGGAAGGTGTGTTACCTTTTTAAAGCGGTTGCAAATATAATACGTTTTTTATTTTTTACAAATAAAAAATAAAGAAAATTTCAAAAAATATTATTTATGAAAAATTGCCTTATAAATATCGTTCCCATTGGCAAATAACAACAACGCAATAAGTAGTACAAAGCCAACCATTTGGGCGTTTTCTAAGAACTTATCGCTAGGCTTTTTGCCACTAATCATTTCATATAATAAAAACATTACATGGCCACCATCCAATGCCGGAATTGGCAATAAATTCATTACACCGAGCATAATTGATAACAAAGCCGTAATTCCCCAAAACGCTTCCCAGCTCCATGTTTGTGGAAATATATTAAAGATGGCAGCAAAACCACCTACTCCCTTATAAGCACCAGTCTTTGGAGTGAAAATAGCTTTTAGCTGTTTACCATAACTCGCCAATTGGTCAAAACCTTTATTTATCCCAACAGGTATAGATTCAAAGAAACCAAATTCTTCTTTGCTTACTTTGTACAATCCCAACTTTTCTAAATCCTCATAAGGAATTTTAGCCGCATATTTAATTCCAAGCTTGGCACTATCATTAATTTTTATATTCGCAGCAATTTCTTTATCGTCTCTTTTTATAAGTACAGGAATTGTTTTGCCTTTCAAAGTATCTAATGCCGCTATGACTTCATCAGCATATTGTACTGGCTTACCATTAAAACTGGTTATAATATCCTTTTTCTTCAATACCGTTTTGTTTTGAGAATCCACTTGAATTTCAGCAACAATAAAAGGAAGTCGCAAATCTAATAACGACGCTTTTTTGCCATCCATCAATTGGTTGATAAAGTTCACCGGGAAATTTACTTTTACTTCCTTACCATCACGAAGCACCACTATCTCTTTAGAGAAAAGCGCCTTTTCGTTTGATTCATAAAAACGTTCCACTTTTTCACCATCTATAGAAACTAATTTATCTCCGGTTTTTAATCCTGCTTTCTCCACTACCGGATTGGCAATCCAGATACCATCTTTCACTTCTGTGTTAGCAATATATTGCTCTCCATAAAAGAATGTCATTCCGATATAAATTATGAAAGCCAAAATGAAATTCACGGTAACACCACCAAGCATGATGATTAATCGTTGCCAGGTTGGCTTAGAACGGAATTCCCACGGTTGCGGTGGCAATGCCATTTGCTCTTTGTCCATGCTTTCGTCTATCATTCCTGATATTTTTACATAGCCTCCAAGTGGTAACCAACCAATACCGTATTCGGTTTCGCCGATTTTCTTTTTTAGTAAAGAATATTTGATGTCAAAAAACAAATAGAACTTTTCTACTCTTGTTTTAAATAATTTGGCAGGAATAAAATGCCCTAGTTCGTGAAGTATAATTAGTATTGATAAACTCAGTAAAAACTGAGATAATTTGATTGCAATTTCCATTTCTTATGTATCGATTTCTTTTAAACGCACAAAAGTAAGGTTTCCACCCTACTCTTACACATAATAATTTGCTTAAGGTTATTTTTTTATGAATTTTTTATGATAAATGCCTTCTGCTGTCTGAATATCCACATAATGAACACCCGTTGACAAACTGCTTACAGAAAAATCTAAGGTTGAATTTTCCATAACTTTTTGACCCAAATTGTTATAAACAATCACTTTTTCTAATGTTGAAGTAGTTGGCATTTGAATATGAATAACATCCGAACCTGGATTAGGATAAATCGAAACCGCGTTGTCTAAATCAAAATTCTGATTTCCTAATGTAACGATAGAATTAGCCGAAATGATATGTCGTTCGGGATCGAATTCAACACTTGCAATTGGGAAAGGAACATTCGCAATAATTTCTTCTCCGTCAAAAGTATTGTTCAATGACAAATCTGCTTGTTGTCCACCAGCGCCATGAATTCTAACCGGAACCGGCATTTCAAAATAAGAAACCGAAGCATCCGATTGTGTTTGATTAATCACAAATTTGGCTTGCCCTGCACCCCAGTTTTGTGCTGTAATCGTATAGGTTGGATATCCTTGGTCATAAATCCAATCGTTAAAAAATTCGGTTAAATCCTGACCAGAAACTGCTTCTAAGTGTGATTGTAAATCTGTAGTCAGAGCATATTTATAAGCAAGATTTGGATCTGCTAAATAATTCCTAACTCCCTGAAAAAACAAAGCATCACCCAGTTTAAAACGCAGCATTTCCAAAACCATAGCGCCTTTATCATAAGTCAATCGGCTGCTGAAAATTCTGTTTACGCTGGTAGCCTGCGCATCTGTCAAATAAACATTCCCGGCTGGACTTGATGTAATATTATCAATCATGCTTTGTTTTTCGTTTACAAAAGCATCTACACCATCAAAATTTTCAATTACCAAAGTTGCCAAATAGGTAGCAAATCCTTCATTCAGCCAAATGTCTTTCCATGAACCGCAGGTTATTTTATCGCCAAACCATTGGTGTCCCATTTCGTGAGCAATCAACTGTCTGCTAAATCCGACCATAAACGAAACCGTCGTGTGCTCCATTCCTCCGCCCCAGCCAAATTGTGCATGACCATATTTTTCATTGTGAAATGGATAGACTTCAAACAGGTTTTCATACAAATTTAAAATCCCAGGAGTTTCATCCAATTGCGACTGAACATCAGCTAAATCTTCAGGATAAATATAATTGATGATTGGGTATTCGTTAGGCGCCGTTCCGCCAGTTTGATTATAAACACTATAGTTTGCAACCGCCATACAAATTAAATAAGCGGGAATCGGATAACCATGATGGAAATGTGTCGTTTTATTAGCTCCCGAAATTATCGGCGCCGTAGTTTCAACTCCGTTAGAAACGGCAATATATTGTGATGGCGCCGTAATGTAAACATCAATAGTATCTATTTTATCATTCAAATCCTGTTTACAAGGCCACCAATCCCTGGCACCAAATGGCTCTGAAAGTGTCCAGATAATTGGACTGCCGTTATGTGTCGATTTAACAAAAGAATCAAAACCGTTTGCCGGCGGAACACCCGAATAATTAATTTCAACTGTGGCCGAAGTTCCGGCTAATTGTGTTGCAGGTAAAGTAATAATCAATTCATTATTGGTGTTTTCAACAAAAGTCAAATTAGCAGCTCCCATTTTGACCGAACTTGCTACTAATTCATTAGCAAAATCAAATGTGATGGTAGTCATATTTGTCAATGCCGTATAAGTGGTAAAAACTTTTCCTGTAATAAATTTTACCGTTGGGTTAACCGTAAATTCCAATCTGTGATAAGTAATGTTGTAATTGGCAGTGTTGGGATTGACTTCAATATTCATAAGTTGCGAAGCCGATTTCATTTCAGCTTCCGCAATTGAATTGTTTTTGTTCAAATTTTTTTGTGCAAAAACAAAAGAAATTGTAAAACAAAGTAATAATAAGTAGATTTTTTTCATGGTAATAGCAAAAATTTTTGCGAATATAATAATTATTGAATTAGTCTTCTGCCAAAAAAATTATAATTTATGCTTCTATTCGGTTGATTTTTATTTGATTAGAAAAACCTAAGTTTTCGTGTAAGCGAAAGGTTATGTCAAACATTTCATTAAATTTGCGTCCTTATAAAGAAAAGTCATGTTACAGATAAGTTACATCAGGGATAATAAAGAAAAAGTGATTACGGCTTTGGCCAAAAGAAACATGGATGTGAAGACACTCGTGGAAGAAGTAATCCAATTAGACGAAAACAGAAGAAGCACTCAGGTAGCTTTAGACAATACTTTGGCGGAAGCCAACAAACTTTCAGCTGCCATTGGCGATTTGATGAAAAATGGCGAAAAAGCGAAAGCTGAAATCTTAAAACTAAAAACAGTTCAGCTAAAAGAAACAAGCAAAGAACTTTCTGAAAAATCAGATACTCTTGCCAACGAACTTTTAGAAAAAATGTACCAGTTGCCTAATCTTCCTGCAGACATTGTTCCTGTTGGAAAAACTCCTGAAGAAAACCTAAATATTTTTGAAGAAGGCGACATTCCGGTTTTGCATGAAGGTGCACAGCCACACTGGGAATTGGTAAAAAAATACGACATCATCGATTTTGAATTGGGCGTAAAAATCACTGGCGCAGGTTTTCCGGTTTATAAAGGAAAAGGAGCCAAATTACAACGCGCACTGATTTCTTATTTCTTAGATAAAAATACCGAAGCGGGTTATCAGGAATTCCAGGTGCCGCATTTGGTAAACGAAGCTTCTGCTTACGGAACTGGTCAATTACCCGATAAAGAAGGACAAATGTACCACGACGCTACCGACGATTTATATTTAATTCCAACTGCGGAAGTTCCGGTAACGAATATTTTCCGCGATGTGATTTTGCAGGAAAGTGAATTGCCGATTCTTTGTACAGGTTATACGCCTTGCTTCCGTCGTGAAGCAGGTTCTTATGGTGCGCATGTTCGCGGTTTGAACCGTTTGCATCAATTTGACAAAGTAGAAATAGTTCGCATCGAGCATCCTGATAAATCTTATGAAGCTTTAGACGGAATGGTGGAACACGTAAAAACAATATTGCAGGAATTGAAATTACCCTACCGAATTCTGCGTCTTTGCGGAGGAGATATGGGCTTTGCTTCGGCTCTGACTTATGATTTTGAAGTGTTTTCTACGGCACAGGATAAATGGCTGGAAATTAGTTCGGTTTCAAATTTCGAAACGTTCCAGGCAAACCGTCTGAAACTGCGTTTTAAAGGAAAAGAAGGCAAAACTCAGTTAGCACATACTTTGAACGGAAGTTCATTAGCATTGCCAAGGGTTTTAGCCGGAATTTTAGAAAATTATCAAACTCCGGAAGGTATTGTAATACCGGAAGTATTGCGTAAATACACTGGTTTTGACATCATAAACTAAAAAGTTAATCTTTCGTAAACAATGTACTAAGCCAACACAAAATGTGTTACTTTAGTGCATTGTTCATTTTACTAAAAATTCATGAAAAAAATTCTCGTTATAGTGGTATTATTCGTTTCGTTTTGGGCAAATGCTCAGAGCGACCAATTGGCGAATAATTATTTTGACCGAGGTGAATTTGAAAAAGCTTTGGTGCTTTATGAAGACTTGTCAAAAACGGATCAGGGGAATTTTAATTATTTCCAAAGGGTAATCGAATGTTACCAGCAATTACAGCAATTTGACAAAGCGGAAAAAGCATTAGAAAACCGAATTGACAAATACAAGCAAAGCAATCTTTTGGTTGAACTGGGATTTAATTACCAACTGCAAAAAGACCAGGAGAAAGCTAATAAATACTATAATCAGGCGATTGATAAAATCAAAAAAAATGCTTCCGAAGTTTTTGGAATAGCCTATGTTTTCGAAAGAAAGACATTAATAGATTATGCGCTTCTGGCTTACAAAACAGCGCTGGAAAAAGACCCTAAATTGCCCGTCAATTTTCAAATGGCAACACTTTATGGAATGCAGGGCAATACCGATTTGATGATTGATATGTACCTGCAGGAAGCATTTCAAAATCCGCAAAATCTTCCTTTGATTCAAAATCAGCTTTCCCGATTTATGACAGAAGAAGTAGATGCCAGTTTTAACGATTCGTTGAAAAAAGCGCTATTACTCAGAGCACAAAAAACGCAGGATGTCTTTTGGAATGATTTTCTAAGCTGGCTTTTTATTCAGCAAAAAGAATATGGCAAAGCCTTTATTCAGCAAAAAGCAATTTACAAACGAAATCCTGATTCCTTTGCCAATATTGTGAGTTTAGGGCAAATGGCGATTGAAGATAATGACCAGGATTCAGCTAACGAAATTTTGAATTTTGTACTCGAAAATACCAAGGATTTAGAATTGCTTATTCAGTCGCATTCCTATTTGATAGAAATGAGAATTGACCACGCCACTGAGAAAGATTATCCGGCAATAACGGCAGAATTAGACGCGTTGATTAAAGAATTTGGCGTAAGCCCATACACGCTTTCACTTTTAAAATTGCAGGCCGATTTTAATGCTTTCCACTTAAACAATGCTGAAAAAGCCAAAGCGATTTTGAAAAGTGCGATGGAAATGCCGATTAACAAATATCAATTGGCTGAATTAAAAATGGAATTGGCCGACATCTATTTGTTTGAAGAAAAATTCAATCAGGCTTTGATTTATTATTCTCAAATTGATGAAGATATGAGTGGCGATGTGGTTGGTCAGGAGGCCAGTCTGAAAACCGCTAAAACCAGTTACTTCAAAACCGATTTTGAATGGGCGTCGCATCAATTGAAAGTCCTGAAGTCGGCTTCATCACAGTTGATTGCGAATGACGCTTTGGATTTATTTTTACTAATAAGCGACAACACTGTGGAAGATTCTTTGCAGGTCGCTTTGAAGAAATTTGCACGTGCCGATTTTCTTTTATATCAGAATAAAAAGAAGGAAGCTTTGGCAGCATTCCAACTGATTTTAAAAGAACATAAAGGCGAAGATATTGAACCGGTAACACTTTTGCGTATCGGGAAAATCTATGAAAAAATGGGCGATTTTGCCAATGCTTTAGCCAACTACGATGCCATAATTACAAAACACAAAGACTGTATTTATATTGATGAAGCGCTTTATTTTTCTGCCGAAATCTATAACAACCAACTGAAAGATGTAGAGAAGGCAAAACTACTTTATGAAGAAATGCTCACGAAACATGAAGACAGTATTTACTACGTAGATTCGAGGAACAAATATCGAAAACTGCGCGGCGACACTAATTTATAGTGTTCAGTTTGCAATAGCAGTCAGCAGAAAAATTAAATCCTTAATCCCAAATCCTAATTCCTAAATCAATATGATACTTTACAACGTAACTATAAACATTCACGAAAGTGTTCACGACCAATGGATGCAATGGATGCAGGAAAAACATATTAATGATATGCTGGCAACCGGAAAGTTTTCTTCAGCCAGATTAGTCAAAGTTTTGATAGACGAAGAAATGGGCGGAACAACTTACTCTGTTCAGTTTACTACTGACAGCAAAGAAACCTTGCAACGCTATTATGACGAAGATGCTCCGGGATTACGCGAAGAAGGACAGCAATTATTTGGCGACAAAATGTTGGCTTTTAGAACGGAACTGGAATTGATAAGTGAGCATTAAACTCCCTTTTGTCATTTCCGCGCAGGCGGAAATCCATTTTAAAAAATATAAATGCAACAGTTCCGTCAATATTTCATTTATATATTAGCCAGCAAGAAAAACGGAACCTTGTATATTGGAGTTACAAATAGCCACGAAAGAAGAATAGAAGAACATAAAATCAAATTAAATCCAGATTGTTTTACAGCCAAGTACAATGTTAATTTGTTGGTTTATTATGAAACTTTCCAATATATAGACAATGCGCTTCAAAGAGAAAAACAGCTCAAAAAATGGAATCGTCAATGGAAAATAAATTTGATTGAAGAAGAAAACAAAGATTGGAAAGACCTTTCAGAAGGTTGGTATTAATGGATTCCAGAACCACTATTGTCTTTCCCGCGAAGGCGGGAAACCAAAATAAAATAATATAGATTCCCGCCTGCGCGGGAATGACAAAGGAAGATAAAATGAACGACGTAAGAGCCAAAAAACATCTCGGGCAGCACTTTTTAACAGACGAATCGATTGCTGAAAGAATAGCCGACACACTCAATTTTGAAGGTTATGACATTACCTTGGAAATTGGTCCAGGAATGGGCGTTTTGACAAAATATCTTTTGGAAAAACCAACCGAAACTTATGTTATTGAAATCGATACTGATTCGGTTGCCTATTTAAACGAACATTATCCAAAACTGCACGGCAAAATCATTTCAAAAGATGTTCTGAAATATAATATCAACGAAGTTTTTGAAGGCAAGCCTTTTGCAATAATTGGCAATTTTCCTTATAACATTTCGTCTCAAATTGTGTTCAAATGTTTGGAATTACGCCACCAGGTTCCTGAATTTTCAGGAATGTTTCAAAAAGAAGTAGCCGAACGCATCTGTGAAAAAAAAGGAACGAAAGCTTATGGAATTCTATCCGTTTTGGTTCAAGCTTTTTATGATGCCGAATATTTATTTACGGTTTCTCCGGATGTTTTTAATCCACCGCCAAAAGTAAATTCGGGGGTTTTACGCTTGCGCAGAAAAGAGAATTTTACGTTGCCGTGTAATGAAAAATTGTTCTTTTCGGTTGTAAAAACAGGTTTCCAACAACGACGCAAAACATTAAGAAATAGTTTAAAGTCATTTCAACTTTCGGATAATTTAAAAGAAGATACTATCTTTGACCTGCGCCCAGAGCAATTAACCGTTGACCAGTTCATAGAACTTACTCAAAAAATAGAAGCCAATGCAGTTTAACATCAGCAAAGAACTCTTAGAGCAAATCGAGCTACTTATTCAGAACAACAATGATGAAGAGTTGTTTGTTTTGCTGAATGATATGCACCATGCTGATATTGCTGAGATTTTTGATGAAATAGACATTGATAAGGCTATTTATATCTTTAAGATTCTGGATAGCGAGATCACGGCTGAAATTCTAATGGAATTAGAAGATGATGTTCGTGAAAAAATTCTTAAAGGCCTTTCTGCCAAAGAAATTGCAGAAGAATTAGATGAATTAGATACTGATGATGCTGCCGATATTATTTCTGAACTTTCGCAAAGCAAGAAAGAAGAAGTAATCTCCGAGCTGGAAGACGTTGAACACGCCAAAGACATTGTTGACTTATTACGCTACAGCGAAACCTCCGCTGGTGGTTTGATGGGAAAAGAGATGGTGAAAGTCAATGAAAACTGGACCGTTTTAACCTGCGTCAAAGAGATGCGGATTCAGGCAGAAAATGTTACTCGCGTTCATTCCATTTATGTAGTTGATGATGAAAATCGTTTAAAAGGAAGATTATCGCTAAAAGATTTATTGACGACTTCCACCAAAACGCCAATCAGCGATGTTTATATCAAAAAAGTTGATTACGTAAAAGTCGATACTCCAAATACTGAAGTGGCCAGAGTAATGCAAAAATATGACCTGGAAGCGATTCCTGTTGTAGATGAAATGGGAAGATTAGTCGGTCGTGTTACCGTTGATGATATTCTTGATGTTATCAAGGACGAAGCCGATAAAGATTACCAAATGGCAGCGGGTATCACACAGGACGTTGAAGCCGGAGACAGCGTTTTCGAAATGATAAAAGCCCGTTTGCCATGGCTTTTAATCGGAATGGCGATTGAGTTAGTCGCTTCTTTGGTGTTGAAAAGCAATGAAACATCAGTGCAACAATATTCTACTTTGATAATTTTTGTGCCATTACTTTCGGCTACTGCCGGAAATATTGGTGTTCAGGCATCGGCAATTGTCGTGCAGGGTTTGGCAAACGGTTCACTTAAAGAATTCAGCAAAAACTATTTGACCAGAGAGATTACAGTTGCGATGATTTCGGGGACAATTATTTCTGCATTTTTATTTTTATATCATTCTTTAATGTACCAACAATATTTAGTTGGCTTGGCGATTTCCATTTCCATTATTGTTGTTATTCTTTTTGCAGCCTTACTTGGAACGCTGGTACCATTATTTCTTCATAAAAACAAAATTGACCCTGCAATTGCAACTGGTCCGTTTATCACTACAACAAACGATGTTTTCGGGATTATGATTTATTTCGGAATTGCGCGATTGATTCTTGGGTTTTAATCAAATTTATTTAAATAAAATAAAAAAAGCTCCTCTTTTCAGAGAAGCTTTTGTACCCGGAGCGGGACTTGAACCCGCACGGTTGCCCACAGGTGTTTGAGACCAGCGCGTCTACCAATTCCGCCATCCGGGCGTTTTACCTTGAATGGTTCTCAGTTTAATTTTTAGAAAAAATTAATTAAAGAAAGTGCCATCCGGGCTATTCCTTTGAATGATTCAGTTGTTTTTAAAATCAAATGACCATCTTAAGGCTTGAGAGACAAAACCAACAACAGTTGGTTTATCGCGAAAAATAAGGGTCAAAAAGACTGCTTATTTTTAAACACGGTGCAAATGTAAAAAATAAAACATCATTTTCTAAAAAAATACTCTAAAATATCCTTTCAGAGTTGGATTTAATTTCTAAATTTGCACCTCGGTAAAACGAAACACAACTAACTAACTACATTCGAGACACTTCCGAAAGGAGCAGATCGAGTAAAAACAACAAATTATAATGTCGCATTTAGAACCTGAAGCAAAGATTTTTGCGTGTTCGCAAAGCGTCTATCTCGCTGAACAAATAGCCGAAAACTATGGAGTTCAGTTAGGTAAAGTTACGTTCTCAAAATTTAGTGATGGTGAATTTCAACCTTCTTTTGAAGAATCAATAAGAGGATTGCGTGTTTTTATTGTCTGCTCAACATTTCCGAGCGCCGACAATTTAATGGAACTTTTGTTAATGATTGATGCTGCGAAAAGAGCATCAGCCCGACACATTACTCCCGTGATTCCGTATTTTGGTTATGCAAGACAAGACAGAAAAGACAAACCAAGAGTTCCGATTGGAGCAAAACTAATAGCAAAACTATTGGAAACTGCCGGAGCAACCAGAATCATGACGATGGATTTACATGCCGATCAGATTCAGGGTTTCTTTGAAATGCCAGTGGATCATTTGTTTGCATCGACTATCTTTTTGCCCTATGTTAAAAGTCTGCAGTTAGACAATTTAACAATCGCATCTCCGGATATGGGTGGTTCAAAAAGAGCTTATGCGTATTCTAAGTTTTTAGAATCGGATGTGGTAATTTGTTACAAGCAAAGAAAAGCTGCCAACGTAATTGACACCATGGAATTGATTGGTGAAGTGAAAGGAAGAAATGTAATTCTGGTTGACGACATGATTGACACCGGAGGAACATTGGCCAAAGCGGCAGATTTGATGATGGAAAAAGGAGCATTAAGCGTGAGAGCTATTTGTACACATGCAATACTTTCGGGTGATGCTTATGAGAAAATTGAGAAATCTCAATTGTTGGAATTAATTGTTACCGATTCAATTCCGTTAAAAAGAGAATCTAAAAAAATAAGAGTGGTGAGTTGTGCGCCTCTTTTTGCAGAAGTAATGAACATGGTTCAACACAACAATTCCATCAGCGGGAAGTTTTTGATGTAGTGGTTAGCTTCAAGCAATCAGCCGTCAGCAAAAAAGGTTTGCGTTAGCGATTGCAATGGCAGCCCGGAACGAAGTGAGGACTATAATGGAAAGCGCGGCCGTCAGGCAACGCCCAAAAAGCTAAGAGCTAATTGCTTAAAAGCTGAATGCTTAAGAGAGAATTTTTTATTAATTATATATATTTACAATGAAATCGATTACAATTAAAGGATCACAAAGAGAAAGCGTGGGCAAGGTAGCAACCAAAGCGGTACGTAATGCTGGAATGGTTCCTTGCGTTATTTACGGAGGAAGTCAACCAATTCATTTTGCAGCAGAAGAAAAAGCATTCAAAAGCTTGGTTTACACTCCAAACGCACACACGGTTGTGATAGATTTGGATGGAAAAACAACTAATGCAGTATTGCAGGACATTCAGTTTCACCCAGTTTCAGACAGAATCAACCACATTGATTTTTTCCAATTGGATGACAACAAAGAAATCATTATGGAAGTACCTGTAAAAGTAACCGGAACTTCTCCAGGTGTACTTTTAGGAGGTGTTTTGAACTTGAATCAACGTAGATTAAAAGTGAAAGCTTTACCAAAAAATCTACCTGATTTTGTTGAAGCAAACATTGCTGAATTGCAAATGGGTAACAAATTATATGTTACTAAATTAGAAGCTAAGAACTTCAAATTAATGCACCCGGACAACACTGTTGTAGCTCAAGTTAAGATTTCTCGTGCGGCTATGAAAGCAGCGCAGGAAGCAGCAAAAGCAGAAAAAGGAGCAGCAAAAAAGAAAAAATAATTCATTTATTTTTCCAATACAAAAAAGCATCAGTTTTACTGGTGCTTTTTTTATGCAATCAAATTAGTTTACTTTTGCTGAATGAATTGGTTTAAAAATCTATTTAGCAAAAATACAATCTCTGAAAACTCAGAAGAAATGAAAAAATATCTCATTGTCGGGCTTGGAAACATTGGTTCCGAATATGTAAATACACGCCATAATATTGGTTTCAAAATAGTAGATTATATAGCTTTAAAGCAAGGTGTTTCTTTTGAAACGGCCAAACTTGGAGCAGTTACTGAATTCAATATTAAAGGCAGAAAACTGATTATGCTTAAGCCTAATACTTATATGAATCTGAGCGGAAAAGCTGTTCAATATTGGATGCAGAAAGAAAACATTGCCAAAGAAAATGTTCTGGTAATTACAGACGATTTGAATTTGGCTTTTGGCACCATTAGAATAAAAGCAAAAGGAACAGATGGCGGACACAATGGTTTGAAAAACATTCAGCTTATTTTAAACACGTCTGAATATCCGCGTTTTCGTTTTGGAATAAGCGATGAGTTTAAAAAAGGGCAACAAGTGGATTATGTTCTTGGCGAATGGAGTGATAGTGAAAAAGAAAAGCTTCCGGAAAGATTTGAAATCGGGAAGCAAATAGTAGAATCTTTTGCTTTAGCAGGATTAAACGAAACGATGAACAGCTTTAATGGAAAATAAAAAACCCTCTCGATTGAGAGGGTTTTTTTATATAATTGAATCAATGTTTATTCAATGATTAGTTTCTTCGTTACAATACCTTTATCGCTTTTGATGTTTACGAAATAAACACCTCTGGTTGGGTGGTTCAAATCGATAACCTGAACTAAATTAGCTGATTGGTCATAATTGCTTTCATAAATAGTTTGTCCGGTAACATCAAATACCTCAACAGAATAACTATTCATCATATCTTTGAATTGAATCGTAAAACTACCTTTGCTTGGATTTGGGAAAAGCGTGAATTGATTTTGTAAAAACTCTTCATTTCCTAAAGCTGTAGTCGTCAGCTGGCTTGCAATTACATTATACCATGCATGCATTCTTGCAGCCTGACCAGCAGTAAACATATACATACAAGAATCTTCAACATAATCCATATAATTCATTGTTAACTGAAGATAACCACATGTTGTTACAGCTGGATTTCCTGATACACTAGGATCTGGTGGGCTATCAGCAGCATTACAATCATATCTTGGCTCATCACAAGAAGGAGTATCGCAAACTCTATCTCCAGACGTAGCACAATTACCACCATCACAATCTGCGAAAGTATGATCTAAATTGAAGAAATGCCCAAGTTCATGTGTTAGCGTTCTTCCTTTGTTATATGGTGCGGCAGGAACATAACCAGTACAGCTTACCGGACTTCCGGTCATGATAGCTCCAAATGCATTGTTATCAATTACTACTGTCATACCAGCAGAAGGAGAACCTCCTAAAGGAGAATACCCTAAAGTGCCACCACCAATATTTCTGACAACTAAATTACAATATCCTGACCAGGTTGTATCTTCATCAGCTCCGGTTAAAAATTCTGTTCCAAATGTTACAGCAACATCTCCATTAACTAAAGTCGTTCCGGAAGGATGATTTTGTGTAGCCAGGACAAACTGAACGTCTAAACTTCCAGTGTTCGTACCAGGATAATTCTCACTTACGGCTGCCCAATTAGAGATGTCGGTATTTGTTCCATTATAATCTGCATTTAAGATGTCAACCTGCTTTTGAGCCAGGCTTCTCAAACATGATTTAATTGTAGCAGTAGCTGCTCCAGCTGAAGGATAATGAACGGCTACAGGAATTCTGATTACTGAGTTAACACTATTACCATCTTTATTAGAAGCTATTTTTTCTAATTCAACCTGAAACTTATGCTGTTGGTCAAGATAAGCTTGTCTTTGAGTTGGGTTACTCATTATCTGCGCCATTTTCTCCTGCATACCACAAGTTCTGTGTTGTGCAAAACTTACTTGAACGACAAGTAAAGCAAATAGTAATTTTAATTTCATTTTTCTAGTGATATTTAATTTTAAAGACATCAAAAGTAAACAAATGTTTTACATTAAATAAATTTTAATAAAAAATAGATGTGAATATTTATTCTTTAACGGTTTACTATAATTATTTGCCTTTTTATTAAGCATAACACTACAATTAAAAAAATCTGGTGTTACGGACATAAAAAAAGAGGTGCTGATTAGCACCTCTTTACAATTATTTTATGGCTCGTGGATTATTCAACCATGATTTTTTTGGTTTGTTTCATTTTTCCATCAGTAACAGTCAATAAATAAACACCAGATTGGATATCTTCCATATTTAAGTTTTGATCAAATACTCCTGAATTCGCGAAATTTTTAGAATAGATTGCTCTGCCTCTAATATCAAAAACAGAAATGTTTATATCGTTTCCTGAATTAGAATCAAACTTAACATTGAAGCTTCCTTTGTTTGGGTTAGGATATAATACTAGGTTTTGTAATCCAAATTCTTCTGTTCCCAAACTTGACAGAATGGTAAAATTTCTACTGTTTAATGCAAAGAAAACATTAGCAGAAGCTCTAACCATAAATCTGCAGGTAGAAGATGCTATTGGCAGATTAGGAATTGTAACTGTTGCAGAACCGTTATTTGGAATTCCAGAGGCTAAAACTGTATCAAAAGTGGTGTTATTACCGTTTACATTAGTCGATAATAAAATATCAACCATCGCTCCTCCTGTTAAAGTATCACTATTCAAAACATTCCATGTAACTGTCTGGGTTGAACCTCCGGCATAAGAAATACCAGTTGCTGTTTGAGATGTAACTGCAAATGGACCAGCGGTACTAACAACAGTAACGGCGGCGGCGGCGGCTTTGGTTTGTCCCATACCTGGATGGTTATCTCTAACGGTAACAGTAAAATTCAATGTTCGGGCAACACTTGAGCAAGATTCCCAATTGGCATCTGAACCGGTAGCTATTACAATAGTTCCAACCAATATTTTACTCATTTGCGGGAAATACCTTGATGGTGAAGAAGATGCTGGGAAAATCCTAAAATTAGGACCAGTTGTTTTTGTCCCGAAAACTCTGCTATTAGCTTGAGTTGTTGCAGCTGTGCCTGCGTTATTTTGTTCCCAACTATAAGTTAACACATCTCCGTCGGCATCAGTACCAATTCCGGTTAATTTAAACGGAGTACTAATCGGGATTGTAAAGCTTCCTCCTCCAACTGCTGTTGGCGTAGCATTTATACCTGTCAAAACAGTTGTTACGGCGCAGCTGGCACCACTCAAAGCTAGATTAGCTTGTATTTGATTAATGCTTTTGTAACAAAATAATGCATCCGAATGGGCTTGTACGTTATAGGCTAAAGTATTTGTGGCGGTAATTGTAGCCACACCAGCGTAAGCCATGATACTACTTCCACTTCCCGGCTCTACTTGTACGCCAGACGCTTCATAGTTATATGTAAATGTGTGGAAAGCTCCTAACTGGTGCCCCAATTCATGAACAACAAAATCAATATCAAAATTGTCCCCCTGAGGAACATTATTGGAAGGAGAAGTATATCCACTGCCTTTTGAACCATCAACACAAACACATCCGATACAACCTGCATTTCCGCCACCGCCACTAGCTCCAAAAAGATGACCTATATCATAAGCTCCATCTCCAAGTACTGATGTAAGTGTACTTTGCACTTGTGAATTCCAGCCAAGCGAATTACCAGCGTTGTCTGGGTCTGTCCCAATAGTAGCATTAGAGTATGGATCTGAAGCGGAATTATAGTAAATTACCTGATCAGTTGTGGCTATCAAATTAAGATGCACCGCTAAATCTTTCTCCATTACTCCATTGACACGGGTCAATGTAGCATTCATAGCTGCCAATACCAAACCAACATTAGCATTACTGGTTGCTCCAAAATAATTAGCATATTCAGCAGTACAGGATAGTGCTAATCTGAATGTTTTGTATTTAGCATTGTCAGCAAGTGTTGTGTTGCCTACTTTATCTGAAACCTCATTGGTTAAAGCCACATCATTTGTACTACATGTAAAAGGTAAGCGGCCACTAACTCTTTTATTTGAATTAAATAAAACATACGTAGTAGCCTGATTATCGTAAGCCTCTATAAATTCTGTTCCTGTATCGGCTCTGAAAACCAAAGTTTGTATGCCTTGTGGAGAGATGCTTAAATTTAAAGTTGCAGATTTATCAGTTAAGCCTTTTCCAACATAGGAACGTATTTCTGGGAATCTTGCCTGTAATTGTGGATCAAAATTAGAATTTTCCCAAACTAAAAAGGTTTCTAATTCCCCATCCAGATTTGGAATGCTAATGGCTACACCTGGCATATTCGAGAATTTATCATTGGCTGTAACTAAACTTTGTTTAAAGCCATTTAAATCAAGGCCAAAATACAATTCCCCTTCACAAATATTATTAGTTCTGATTCTTTTTAGTTCTGAAATTCCTGAGGCTTCTTTTGCATGCCATAGAGAAGTATTTTGTGCAACTAATTGTCCAAAAGAAAAGGACAGCACAATCAATAGTAAAAATTTTTTCATAATTTAGTTTGTTAATTAAATAGTTAGTAAAGATAGTTATCTTTCAAATATCTGCAAATAACAAATCTCTTTTTTGAATTATCTTCCTAAAAATTTAACACATTCCAAATTATTCATGTTTTATTGATGAAAATTATTATATTAAATTTCTAAAACATATTTTTGCGTAATACATTTTAAGTCTCCTTGAAAATATTCAATTCCATAAAGTCATTCAGTTCTGCTAAGCCAACAATCGTAACTATTGGCACTTTTGATGGCGTACATCTTGGGCATAGAAAAATCCTGGAACAAATTACCAAAAGCGCTCACGATTTGAATTGCGAAAGCCTGGTTCTTACTTTTTTTCCGCATCCGAGAATGGTGCTTCAGGCAGATACCGAGATGAAACAACTGAATACGTTAAATGAAAAAACTGAACTATTAAATGGTTTAGGAATTGACAACCTTGTTGTTCATCCGTTTGATAAAGAGTTTTCCAGGCTTACTGCTGAAGAATTTGTTAAAGAAGTTTTAGTTGGTGTTTTCAAAATCAAAAAAATAATTATCGGCTACGACCACCGTTTCGGCAGAAACAGAACCGCAAACATTGATGATTTAATCAGTTTTGGTGAAACCTATGGCTTTGAAGTAGAACAAATTTCGGCAGAAGAAATCAATGAAGTTTCAATAAGCTCTACCAAAATAAGAAATGCGCTTTTAGAAGGAGATATTGAATTGGCTACTACTTATTTGGGATACAATTATTCGCTAAGCGGAGTAGTTTCCAAAGGCAAGCAGTTAGGAAGAACAATTGGTTATCCAACGGCAAATATTAAAATAGAAGAAGATTATAAACTTATCCCATTAAATGGAGTATACGTTGCCAAAAGCATCATAAACGAGAAAACTGTTTTTGGCATGATGAATATTGGAACACGGCCTACCGTAGATGGAACCTCTCAAACCATCGAAATCAATTTCTTTGATTTCAAACAAGACTTATATGGCCAAAAAATCACGGTCTCACTTTTACACAGAATGCGCTCAGAACAAAAATTTGAATCTGTTGACGCGCTAAAAAACCAGTTGAACAAGGATAAAGTTATGGCAGAAAACTATATTAGTCAGTTGCGATAACCCTGCTGTATTTTATATTGAGCATTGTTTTTCTTCCTTTTTTGTTAAATAATTGACTTTTACAAGATATTTTCTTAAATTTGATAGTGTACTTCATTATTCATTTAAAAAGCTATCGATATGAAACTGCCTAAAGAAATTATCAATGCACTTATAATATTTGCTGGAATCTCAGCCTATTTTTTACTTATCGATTTCCTTAATTTATCGGGTATTTTATGGTTAAGAATGTTGAACGTGCTTTTTGTATGGTATGGTGTTACGCGAACACTAAGCTATAATGTAGAGCACGGAAAAAGAGATTATGCCTATAACTTATTTTCAGCCGGAGCAACAGCTTTTCTAGGTGTTTTCTTTGCTATAATTGCCCTGGTATCCTATATTCATCTAAGAGGTGGCGATACGTATGTTAGTAATCTTTCAGAAGATTTATTATTTGGAGGAAAACCAACAGCCAATCAATATTGTATCGGTATTCTGTTTGAAGGTATTGCTTCTGCATTAATTGTTGTTTTTGTCTCTGTACAATATTGGAGAAGTAAAATGGCGCCTGAGTAAAATACTTACTTCTATAAATGTGTCACAAAATTGTAACTTACATACAATTTAACTACTTTTGGTGCACGATAAAATTGCACCTATGAGCATCACAAAACACAATTGGACTAAGGAAGAAATCATTGCTATTTACAACAAACCTATGATGGATTTGCTTTACGAAGCAGCAACAATCCATAGGGAACAACACGATCCTAACGTTGTTCAGGTTTCTACTTTATTATCTATAAAAACAGGTGGTTGCCCGGAAGATTGTGGTTATTGTCCACAAGCCGCCCGTTATCATACTGATATTGAAGGTAATGATTTAATGACGGTAAGTCAGGTGAAAGCCCAAGCTTTACGTGCTAAATCAAATGGCTCTTCCCGGGTTTGTATGGGTGCTGCATGGCGTAATGTAAAAGATGGGGAAGAATTTGACCAAGTTTTAGAAATGGTACGCACCATCAATAAGCTTGATATGGAAGTATGCTGCACTTTAGGAATGATTACCGAAAATCAGGCGCAGCGTCTTGCTGAAGCAGGTTTATATGCTTATAATCACAATTTAGACACATCTGAAGATTATTATAAAGAAGTGATTTCTACCAGAGGTTTTGAAGACCGCTTAGAAACTATCGAAAATGTCCGTAAAACCAACGTTACCGTTTGTAGCGGTGGAATTATCGGAATGGGAGAAAGCGTTGAAGATAGAGCTGGAATGTTAGTGGCACTTTCTACTTTGAACCCACAACCTGAATCGGTACCAATAAATGCTCTTGTGGCTGTTGAAGGAACTCCGATGGAAAATGAGAAACCAGTAGAAATTTGGGAAATGATCCGAATGGTAGCTACTACCCGAATTATAATGCCTGAAACTCAGGTTCGTCTTTCTGCAGGTAGAATGGAAATGTCCCGCGAAGGTCAGGCCATGTGCTTCTTTGCTGGTGCTAATTCAATTTTTGCAGGTGATAAATTATTAACTACTCCAAATCCTGATGTAGAAGATGATATGAAAATGTTTGCTTTATTGGGTTTAAAACCACAAAAGCCATTTGTAAAAGTTTCACAACCAACTACAGTAGAAGCTGCAGATTCTCAATACCAGGCATTAGGAGAAAAACCAAAATGGTCCCGACCAGGTCACACAATTGAAAGAAATTTGCAATCTTCAACAAAAGGAAAGTAAATTTTAAATTTTAATCCAATAAAAAAAGCGTCCCGATTTAATTTAAAATCGGGACGCTTTTTTATATAATGTATTTACTATAGAATGATTTTTCTTGAAATCATTACACCATTTTCCAATTTAATTTTTACAATTAATGTTTGTTGGCTCATAGAAATATTTGATGTGACAAAGTTATTGCTGTCTATTGCTTTTGCAAAAAACAATTGTCTTCCTAATACATCATAAACGGTTACCTCACTAATATTTTCTATCGACGATTTAATCGTCATTTCACCATGATTGGCGGCTAAAACAACACTGCTTTCTAAGGTTCCCAAATCTGGGTTGCTTAGAGTAGCATCAGTATAGCGAAGTACGAATCGGTCATTAAATATTCCGGCAACTGAATTAAAAGTATATGGTTCTTGTCTTAGGTCATGAATTACATTTAATAACTTATCTTCCAGATAAATATTTTGTGTCGTCTCTGAAAACAATCCATCAACAGCTCCGATAGCAATTTTGTAGTCACCGGCAGTTGGCGTATTAATTCCAACAGCCACTTGGTCATTTGCATCAAAAGGCACTGGGCGTCCTTGAATAATTAAAGTAGTATTGTCAACTAAACTATAGATGCTTTTCTCATTAGCTGTATTTTTAGCAGCATCAAACATCCTGTCTAAACCTACTGTTGCTTCAGTTGCGTAACCAATTAATGTCGTAACAGATTGGTTGTTTACGTCAAGTAAATCAAGCCAAATTCTGTGTTTCTCATTTCCTAGCTCACTATCAGCATGCGATGAATTTTTATAAAACTGAGAATTATTATTAATGGCACTTGTTGTTTTGTCTTTACGCATTGTATTTTTGAAAATAACCGTTTGAGTCGCAGCCGCTCCGTCAACCATACTGATAAAGAAACTTTGTCCAGCTGCAATTTTACCATTAAATCCGGCAGGAGTAGAACCTAGTGAATTGTAGGCTATATAATCGTTATTATCATAATTAGAAGTCGAGGAACCGTAAAATACATTAGTTACGTTTGTAGGAGTAGAGTTATGTCTCCATAACCACACAAAACCGTTTACCGTTAAATTATTATTATCAGTTAAAAAACTCAATGCATCAATCGCTGATGGATAAGGGTTTGCAACCAGATTCCAATTATCATCAAGGTTAGTAACTGTAGCTGAATTTATTCCTGTTTGACTTGCTGTTGTATTACCACCTCTTGAAATAGGAGTTGTAATCTGTCCATTGTTAGGAATACCTGTAAAAACAACAGGAATACTCGTTGCAGCCATTCCATAAGAACTTGACCCTCTAACGATATAACCCTTTCCAGGTGTCATTGCACCGGATGCTGTCTGCCAGTTTCCAGAAGTTCCTGTGGCAGCAGTATTAATATTACTAACAGTAGGATTCCAGAAATATTTAAATCCTGGTGACGGACTTGAATAAATAGCGTCTATCGTTGGCCCAGCAACAGGAGTTGCCCAATATACATAATCATAACCTTTAATGGATGCCGCTGTTCTATTGTATATAATATTACCCGTATTACTTCCATTATAAATATTGGCACCATTTACAATATCATCATCCTGTATTAATTGTGCATTATTACTAAGTTCAAAAAAGGCGCCAGTTGCGACATTAACTGCTTTTTTTACTTCAACTACTTCATCTAAATTTAAGAATAAAAGACTCGCATTTACATTCAGGTCACCGTACATAATAATCGGTGTAGTTAATAATGATTTTGTACCGGTTCCCGACACAGTTACATTATAATAATAAGGGCTAAATGCCGTTACTGTTTGGCTTGCTCCTCCATATTCAACAGTACTTGATGTGCCTAATGTTGTTGTAAGTGTAGGTATTGCTGCATTTGTACCTGTAAATCCTTGTGCGTCTCTAGTTATGAATTTTCCGTTTACAACTACCGACGCTGAAGCCGATCCGGTAACTTGATTTGCTCCGCCGTTATCCAGGGTTCCACCTGAAGCAATAGTAAGTACGCCCGTAGTATAAGCAAAGGTTATAGAAGTGCTTAAAGTATAGGAACCTGTACTTGTAATGTTAACAGTGTCAAAAGAAGGCACAGCTGTTCCCGAAATAGTCTTCGTAGCTCCTGAAAAATTAAAATTAAAATAACCTGCTGAATTATCCATTGTTCCATTATTGGTAAAATTACCTGAAACGGCAAATATTCCGGTTGTACCTGAACTTGTTTTTAAAGTTACATTTGAGCCAATATAAAAATCATTGCTGGTGCAAGTTGTTGTAAAACTAGGAACAGTAATGAGCAAAGCCCCTGAAGTAGATTCAAAACGTAAGTGTCCAAATACACGGTTAGTTAATGAAACTGCCGGTGTAAGCGAACTTGAACCACGGTATATTATTGTTGAATTAGTATCAAAAGTTGTTTGGTCTAAAAAAGCACTAACTGCTCTGGCTGTATTATGAACATAAGTCCCTCCGCTTAAAACAGCAATGGCAGCTGCCCCAGAAACAATCCAACCGTGTAAGGCTGTACTTCCCGTTATTATCATGGTTACAACTCCTCCGCTATTGATAGTAAGGTCTGTACCGGTACCATTATTTATTGTTACTCCATATGAACTGCCGCTGGCGGTAAGGTTTCCTGTTACATATACCTGATCCATAGTTACCGCTGAAGTGATAGTAACTGTATGCCCGGTTAAAATTGTAATGGTATTTGCTGAAACCGTGGGTGCCGCAGCAGCATTAACCCAAGTAGCATTATCCGTTGACGATTCCCATGTTCCGGCAACGCTCCAGTCTCCTGATGTTTTACTTCTGTAATAAAGCGAGCCTGTTTGAGCCGAGAATTCATTGCTAGCATAAGGAAAAGCTGTTCCGGTAACTGTACAGGTATTAGAACCTATGGCGGTCGCTCCAATATCTGTCCAACTTGAGCCATTATAACATTGTGGCAAACAATTAGCTTCTGTATTGTTTATATCGGCAGCAAGATAAGTTCCTGCAAAAGTATAACTGGCCGGAGCAACTCCCGAAACTAAAACCTGCCAATACCTACTCAAATTATCAAACCCCGAAATACTTCCATGAACTGCATCAACCACTCTAACACCTACTGTTCCTGCATAAGTTCCTCCAACAAAAGTTAAGGTCGCTGGTGAATAGTCCAGACCTGATGTATTATCACCAATTGGATAGGTAAACGAACCTGCCGCAGTAAATGCTTTGATTAATTGTCCTCCGGTTGTGGTATAAGCTAAAACATAACTATTAACAGATGCACCACTCGTAGTTGCACCAGCTGCTATAGTTAAATTGTTTGTACTTAAATCTATCAAACCATTAGCTAAGGCTAAATTTGTATTTACGGTTACAGCCGAACCCAACACACACCCAATGGCTGCTGCCTGACGGTTCATTGTAAAAGTCCCGAGGTTTTGTGAACCGGTAGTAAAACTTATTGTTCCCACACTTGCTGTTCCAAGTATAGTTAAATTAGAAGTTGTACTTCCTTTAAAAGTTCCTGTTCCGGAAATAACACCCGGATTACCCGTTGCTCCTATAGTTAAATTTTTTCCATTGATATCAATCTCGCTGCCAGCACCAAAAGTTATAACATTTGTACCTGAAGCTGAAGAAGATATTACGACATCACACAATAACTGAACTGAAGTCGATGCAGATGTTACCACAAAAGGAATAGTTAAAGCGGTTACAGAGTTAACAGTCTGAGTTGCTCCTTTAATAAACCATATCGCTCTGCTGTTACCATTAAAAACTCCTGCTCCTGTATTGCTATAATTTCCTCCGGTCTTTAAATCATCGCCTAAAGCCGCTCCTAATGTTATCGTTCCGGCATTAGTAACATTTCCAGGAACTGTTAAAGCTCCGACTGTACTTGTAGCTCCGAAAATCAAAGAAGAACCAGCATCAATATCCAGTTTCCCGTTTATAGCTCTTGCTCCTGTGGAAGCATTATAATAATTTAATGTAGTTGAATTGGTAATCAAAACATTATTAGGAAAACCAGGAGTAGTACCTATAGTTCCTGAAGCTACACTAAGCTCAAGTCCTCTTGTAAATGGTGCTCCGGAGATATAAGATAAAGTTGAAGCGTTTCCATAAATTGGTGCATTAGTCACTACCGAACCACTGGCATCCATTTGCAACGTACCGTTAACGGTTAATAAACCACTTCCCGGGATAACAGCCGCCTGCTTAAGTTTTACAATGCTATTTGCATCCGTAACCAATGAGCCTGCGCCTCCACTGGAGAAAGTCAGAGAACTGGTCATAACTTGTAAAATTCCACTCGCTAACGTACTGGTGATGTTTCTGATTCCACTGGCACCACATCCTAAAGTACCACCTCCAGAAAGTGTTAGAGTTTGTCCGTTTAAATCGAACACAGAAGTAGCATTTGTAGAGTTGAAAGTCAATCCACCAGAACCTGTAACTGTGACATTAGTTCCCGTAGCCATTTTTAAAGTGCCTGTAAACTGAACTTCTAACAAATAAAATGTTTCTGTTCCTCCACCCGAAACTGTAATCGTATGTAAGGTATTGGCAGTGCTTGAACTAAAGAAAACTTTCCCGGTTGCTGGTGTAAATACAGCAGTTGACACTCGGGTCCAGTTGCCTGCTATATATAAATTATTAGCTCCGTTTAAAATAAAACTACCACTATTGATACTTAAATTCCCTGCCATACTTCTGGTAGCTGCCGGCATGGTTAACGTTGTTGAATTTTGTACAATAACGTTTTGAGGCGTTCCAAGTCCTGCTGCTGGTGGAGCGCTGTTTCCTGTCCATTCATTGCTTACCGAATAGGGTCCTGCGGTATTATAGATTAAAGTAGATGCACTTGTATAAGTTGGTACATTAACAAAAAATCCTCCGGCATTTATTTGACACGTGCCACTCAAAGTTAAAGTACTGGTAGTTAATGTTACACCAACTGCCGTTTGAAAAGTCCCCGCAACTGTTCTATTAGCCGAACTCATTGTTAAACCACCCGATAAAACTGTTACGTTAAACGGACCGCTGGCTGGCCAATATTTATCTGTATTTATAACCGTTACAGTAGTATTCAAATTCAAAGTGCTCGCTCCGCCATAAACAAAATCGTTACCCGCGACTGAACCTCCGGTATCTAACTGGAACGTTCCATTAACGGTTGTTGTACCATTATTATTATAAGCAAAAGCACCTGTTGCTAAAGTAGCTCCGGTGTTTACAGTAGTATATGTTCCTGCATCTCTTGTGTTATTAGGAGCACCATCCAAAGTAACAACAGCTCCTGTTGCAATAATTGCATCTGTATTTGAAGCAGGTACAACACCTCCAACCCAAGTTGCGCCAACAGACCATAAACCTCCTGTAGTAGTAGATGTGATTGCTGATGGTGGACAAACTACTGAACCACTAACCAAAGCAGCCGAGTAATTATAAGCTAAATCTCTGTGAATAACAGCGTATTTATAAGTGGTTCCTGCTGCTACAGTAGTATCAGTATAAGTAGCAACTCCTGCAGCTACTGAAGTAGAAACAACAGTCCAATCGGTTGAAACTATATTAGGCCCTGAGGCGCCTCCCGCCGTTGAATATACCCCTTGGTCATTCATTACAGGAGTAGTTGGTGAAGCAACTGTTGTTCTTAAAATAATTGTATTTTGTATTCCTGTCTCTAAGTCTGACCCATTGGTCCAGGTAAAAGTAGCCGAGCTTGCCAAGGTTGCTCCTGTTACAAATGAAGCAGCAGTACTTGGCTTGGTTAAATCTACTGCAGCTAAAGGAGAAGTATACATAATTATATCGTCCCAGTATGCTGTGGTTGCAGTACCATTGACATTGCTTCTCATTGTAACACCTCTACAAATAAAGTTCTTTGCGCTACCTGTACCATTTATTGCTGACGAAGCTGTTATACGCATTAAAATATTATTTAAAGCGCCAACTCCGGTTAAAGTACTTGGAATAGCAACAGCGTTTAAAGTTCCTCGCATTTGTGCTCTGGTATTCGCATCCGAACCCTTTACCCATCCTATAATATGACCATACCAGGTATCCGGAACGCTTATAACACTGGCATTTACATTATCTTGAGCAATTGCATTACTAGAAGTAGTTACAGCTAATGAGTAAGTACCTGTTCTTGCGTTGGTGGTTGTTACTGTTGACGTTCCTGAAACTAAAGGTGCAGCCCAATCGGTTCCGGCATTGATAGAACCATTCTCAAAACCACCGTTAACCGGATTTTGAGAAAAGCCAATGGCACAAAAAAACAGTAGAAGCGTAACTAGTAATATTCTATTTTTCATATACTTAAATATCTTTTTCAATGTATAGCATGCTCTGCTAAAGGTAAAACACGCAGAAAATCGGCTACAAACTTAAGGCTAAATTACTAAATAACAACGGTTTTAAGTTGTTAATATGTTGTGATTTTACAATATATTTTACTAATTAATTGCGCATTACTTAACTACAACGATATAGTTTTGAATTTTTTATTAAAACTAACATAATTTATGAACAAAATCTTAAAACAAATTTAATGTCAAAATGAAAAAAATTTCACCTCTGGAGCAAAGCTAGATTTTTAGAAAATAATTTTCTTAGTCACTATCTCATTATTCCCTAAAGTAATTTTCACAATTATCGGTTGATGATTCAGGTTGGCTAAATTGATGCTGACTTCCTGATTATTTGCGCCTGCAACTTCATCCATTGCTCTTCCTAACATATCAAATATTTTGACATTGGTTATTTTTTCAGAAAATGAATATGCAGTAATTGTATTTTGATTTGAGTACACTATAACATTTTCAGGATTAGTGATGCTATGGTTACTATTTCCGTTTTTGTTTTGATAACGAAGCTTGAATCGGTCGGTGAATTTTCCGGCAGCCGAAGTGAAATTGTAAGGTGCTTCTTTTAAGTCATGCACAATTCCCGTCATCGTATCTTCTATGTAAATGTCTTTGTTAGCATTTTCAAATATACCATCGATAGTTCCCAAAGCAATAGTATGGTTTCCGGCGGTGCTGATTTTAACCCCTATTGGAACCACATCATCATGTCTGAACGGAACAGGTCTGCCCTGAATGCTCATCGCTTCATCATCTATCATTGAAAAAATACTCATCGTGTTTCCAACTCTGAAAAAAGCATCGTATAATCTATCTTTTGCCAAAGTTGCACCGGATAAATAACCGACCAAAGCACGACTGCTTTTGCCTGTACTATCAATAATGTCAAGCCAAATTCTGCCTTTTTGATTCGGAGATGAGCTTTCTGCATTTCCATTTTTATAAAAATAGGTATTGTCGTAATAAGTATTTGGAGTTCCGACAGTTTCTCTTAATGAATTATTGAAAGTTACTTTTTGAGAAGCGTCAGCGGCTCCATCATTCATAATTACAAAAAATCCCTGTCCGGAAGCAATATATCCATTGAAGGCACTAGGTCCGCTACTTGAGCCTGTAATGTTATACGTAATGTAATCACTAGGATCATAGTTGTAAACGAAGTTTCCATAAAAAGGATCTAAAACAGCTGCGCTTGGCAAAGTACCGTGAGTCCATAATCGGATATTACCATCAATATTGGTATTAAGCGTCAAAAACTTGATGGCACTAATAGAAGAAGGATATGGATTTCCAAATAAGTTCCAATTGTCATCTTTTATAGTTCTCAAAACGCCATTTGGTCCGGTTGAACCCGCATTAGTATCATCGCCTCTGATTATGGAAGGCTGGCATACGCCGTTAAACGGAGTTCCAGTAAAAGTAGCTATATAATCAGCCGCTGTAGAATTACTATAACTATCAGGCCCTCTTACAATATAGCCTTTACATTCCTGCATTGTTTCACTGGTATTTTGCCAGTTACCTTCTCCTCCATTAGAATTGACTAAAGTAGTATTCCATTTCCATATTAAGGAAGTAGGAGAACCTGGTGATACACTTTGTACTCCAAATCCTGAAACTGGTGATGACCAGTATACATAATCCATTTTCTTAATTGATGCCACTCTTTTTACATCAATGCTCCCTGAAGTAGTACCGGAATCGTCAATTTGTATCAATGAACCATTATCATTAACAATGATATTCCCTGTTGGTTTTACCTTTAAATTATATTGAATAGCTACGTATTGATTAGCATCAATGTTGAGCGTTTTTCCGGCATTAACGGTTAGGCTGCATGCTTCAAAACTTCCGTTTGAAGACGTGCTGTAAGCACCATCAATGATAGCTAATTTTGCCAATGTTGGCGGTACTCCATCCGACCATGAAGTCCCATTCCAGGTATCTGCAGAAGCCGGAGTATAATTATAAGTTCCAATATTTGAATAATCATTTGTTGGACAAGCTCCGGAACCTGTTCCTGCCCAGTCTGTAACTATCCAATCAGAATTATTGTAAGTGGTGCTTGGTAAAGTTGCTGCTAACGGATTTCTTCTAAAATCAGCTCCTTCTGTTGCTATTCCTAAGGAAGCAGACCAGTTACCTGTGTTATCTCCCCAACTGTCAATCTTTGTAGCTCCTTTATAAAGAATTATTTGGTCATCCACATTGATTCCAAAATTAACTCCATTTGCAGTTGTTTGCAAATTAGCCAAAGAACCTGAACCTGTAGTGCCATTACAAACAGCTGCACTTGGTGCTGTACTTACAGTATAAGTTTGACCATCTGCAAGCATACCTGAAAAAGCAGCAACTCCGCCAACTCCAGTTGTAGCATAAGGTGCGCCAGCTCCATTAGAATAAAATTGTAAATTATAAGCAGAAAGATCAACTGTAGTACCTGTCCCATTATAAATTTCTATATAGCTAAGTCCGCCATAGTTAGTATCCGTAACTTCACTTATAATTAAATCAGTAAGAACTCCGCAAGCTGCAACAGTAGGCAGAACAGTAAAAGTTGTAGTAGCCGCACAAGGTTGTGCATCAGTAATGACTAAATTTCCTGTATTAGCTCCCAGAGGAACTGTAACGACCAATTGAGTAGCTGAACTTGAAACAGTGGTTGCCGTTACGCCATTAAAAACAGCTGTAGCTCCGACAAGACTACCTGAACTTGCAGTAATTGTAACCTGACTGCCAACAATTCCTGCAGCTGGTGATAGAGAAGAAATTGTTGGTGGCGTACAAGCATTAGAAGCTGTTCCGCCCAAAGTAGCATTCACTACATTGGAACCAATGTCAATGCCTCCCGAACCTGTGGTGGCGGTTGCTCCATATCCATAAAGTCTAAAAGTAACTGCCGAAGCAAGATTGGTAAGCCCGGTTATCACAATAAAATTAGATGTTGTAATAGCTGAAACAGGAGCAACAACCCCAAGATTAGCAGCATACCCATCGTATGAAGAGCGAAGAGCCACATTTTTTGGTCCTGTGGCTGATGAATCCCAATTAAAAACAAAAGATGTTGGTGTAAATGTAGATCCTGATATAGGTGTGACAGTAAATTGAATGTAGTCATTCCCTGCTATGGATTCTGCAAGGGTTGTAGGATTAGTGTCTCCGGTGTCAAACCAATTGGTGCCTCCTAATCTGTTGGCATTACCAGCTGCGGTTATAGAACCCGTTGTTAAATTAGAGGTTGTTATATTGGGATTATTATAAATACTAGGTTCTGAAGTTTCAAATCCTGTATTCCCAAAAGTATTCCACTGTAATAATTGAGCATTTGTCTTGGTAGAGCAAAAAAAACAAATCAAAAGCGCAATAAAAAATATTTTTTGTTTCATTATAAAATGAATTATGTTATCTCATTAATTCTCATAGCAATAGAATCTAATTTTGTTGCACAAAAAAAGGTTAGCGTTTAATCAGTAGAAATAGGGGCAACAAAACTACATCTAAATTACTCAAATACAAGCAGTTTAGCTTAAGAAATTATTAATAAAAAGCCATGTTTATGAACATTTATAGTTAAATGTATTTAAAGCGATGTTTTTATTTACGTTTATCAGGTTAATTGGGTTTTTACTGAACTTATTTCCGTACGTTTAATCCTAAACTTAACGCTGTGTCAAAGTATTCATGGCAATTAACTAACTTTGCCAGATTGGAATTTTAACTCAAAATGAAGGAAGCAATAACATTAAAAGAAGCTCAACTCAAGCTGGAATATTATTGTTCCTATCAAGAGCGTTGCCATCAGGAAGTGGTGCAGAAAACCTATGATTTAGGCATGAAAACTGATGAAATTGATGCGATTGTTGTTCATTTAATCCAGAATAATTTCCTAAACGAAGAACGTTTTGCCCGAAGTTTTGCCAGAGGAAAACACCGCATCAAATTATGGGGTAAAAACCGCATTGTAAACGAACTCAAACAACGGCAAATTTCGGCGCCAAATATCAAATGTGCCTTAACCGAAATCATCGAAGATGAATACCAGGATGCTTTTGACAAATTAGCCGAAAGGCATTGGGAAACCATTAAAGAAAGCAATGTTCAAAAAAAGAAAAAGAAGTTTTGCGATTACCTATTGAGAAAAGGCTGGGAAAGCAATCTAATTTATGCCAAGTTAAAGGAATTGTCTTCTTAAAAGGAACTGTCTTAGACAGGCTCAGACTGACATTTTACTATTTAATTGTAATTCCAGAAAACACAATAAGAAGCACATTGTTTCACTGAGCCTGTTGAAGTGCCATCTTGAAACTTTTTTAATTAATTTAGTGTTTCTAATAAATCAATATGAAATCTTATTTTGTATACATCTTAAAATGTAGTGACAACTCATATTATACAGGTTTTACAAACAATCTGGAAAGACGATTTGCAGAACACAGTTCAGGTAGGAATAAAGATTGTTACACTTTTGACAAACGCCCTTTAGAATTAGTTTGGTTTGAAACTTTCAATGATGTTTTGGATGCAATTAGCACCGAAAAAAAAATAAAAGGATGGACCAGAAAAAAGAAAGAAGCTTTGATTAATGAGGATTGGGACAAATTGGTTTTATATTCAAAAAACTATACGCAACACGAGGCTTCGACAGGCTCAGACTGACATTTTACTATTTAATTGTAATTCTAGAAAACACAATAAGAAGCAGCACATTGTCTCACTGAGCCTGTCGAAGTATCGAAATGTTATTTAGAAACCAAAATACTCACCGCATTCCCGCCAAATCCAACTGCATTTATCAATACATTTCGAATCGCTTTTCGCGGATTTTTTTCCATTACAAAAGGAACTCCTATGAACTGTTGGTGTTGCATCATCAAAAGCGCTAACTCAATATTGAGCATTCCTGAAGCACCAAAAGTGTGGCCCACTTTCCATTTGTTGGTCGTCAACATCGGAAGGGTTTTCCCGAAGACTTTTTGGATCGCTTTATATTCTGATTTGTCTCCTTTTATAGTTCCCGGTGCATGCATCACAACGACATCGACTTCATCTAATGATACATTTTGCAACGCCATTTTCATTGATTTCTGGAAACATTCCGCTTCATCTGTAATCGAAATACTGTGTTGCAAATCGTCAGTAGCATAACCAAATCCAGTTACATATCCTAAGGCATTTTCCTGTACGCCAATTTCCAAACACGCCATCGCAGCACCTTCGCCCAGGACCATTGAGTTTTTGATTTTATCCAAATCCAAAGCGCGGCATGGATATTCGTCATTTGTTTTTGCATATATTTTCAACGCCTGCATTTGGGCAATTGTAAACGGTGTTAATGGTGCTTCGCTTCCTCCTACCAGAAACTTATCTGCCATTCCGGCCTGCAGCCAGGCGATTCCGTTTAACAAGGCGTGAAGTGCCGTCGAACAAGTTATAGAATGTGACAATTCTGGGCCATTTGATTTTAAATCATGAGCAACCCAAGTTGAAATGTTTCCCAAAGTTGTTGTTGGCGATGCCAAAGTTGGTGTCTTTCCGGTTTCTAAAAATTCCTGATGATGCTTTTCAAAAAGCTGCGTTGCACCACGGGAAGAACCAATATTAACGCCAAAAATCGAATCATCCCAACCTGCTTTTTTCACCGCTTCTCTTGAAGCCAAAATAGCATAAAGCACCGAATTGTCAAGCGATTTGTATTTTATATCCGAGTCGCGCAATGCCTGAACTTGATCAGCAAGTTTGGCTGACAGCGGCACAACCAAAGAATTGGAATTACCTATTTGCTTTTCGACAATAAGTGTTTTTGGATTCAAATATTCATTCCAAACATCGTCAGTCGTTTTTCCTAAAGCAGAAAATGAAGCAATTGAAGTTATGGCAATAGGAGTTTTCAAAAGAATATTTTAAAGAAATTAGTAGTGCAAAACTACACTATTTCGAGCGCTTTTTCGACAGTCGCGTAGACTTTTTCCAATTGGGAATCCGTAATAATATAAGGCGGCAGAATGTAAACGATGTTTCCAACAGGCCGTAGAATTACGCCATTCTCAATAAAGAAATTATAGAGTTTGTTACGCATTGACCCATAGTAACTTTCCTGATTTTCAGTCTTGATTTCCAATGCGAAGATTACTCCAAGAACTCTAGTTGTTTTTACTTTGGAATGCGATTTTATTTTGGCTTCAAAAGCTAAATGTGCTTTATTTACTCTGGCAATATTGTTTTGCATTGCTCCCGTTTGCAGCAAATTGATACTCGCCAAAGCGGCAGCGCAGCCTGTTGGATTTGCAGTAAATGTATGTCCGTGAAAGAGTGCTTTATTCGTATCATCATCATAAAAACCATCAAAAACTTCTTGAGTAAAAGTCGTTATCGCCATCGGAATTGTTCCGCCAGTTAACGCTTTTGACAAACACATCATATCGGGTTTATTTATCAAATAATCCGTCGCAAAGATTTTTCCGGTTTTCCCAAAACCTGTCATCACTTCATCGGCAATGGTGAACACATTATTTTGGTTACAAATGAGAATCATGGTATCCAAAACTTCGGGGCGATACATTACCATTCCTGCTGCACCCTGAACCAAAGGCTCAAAAATAAATGTCGCATATTCATTGGTTGCAACCAAATCATGCAAAGCCTGCAAACTTTGCTCTTCATTGCCTTTTGTCGGCACCGGAATTCTAACAACTTCCAAAAGCGAACCTTTGAATGCTTCAGTAAAAAACGAAATTCCACTTGAAGCCATCGCTCCAAAAGTATCGCCATGAAAGGCATCTTCAAAAGCAATGATTTTTGTTTTTTTGATTCCTTTGTTATAGTTGTACTGCAGGGCACATTTCAAGGCGACTTCGACAGCAGTCGAACCGTTATCAGAATAGAAAAGTTTCTTTTGATTTTTTGGTAAAATAGTCATTAGCTTTTCAGCCAATAAAACTGCTTTGTCATGAGTGAAACCGCCAAACAAAACATGCTCTAAAGTGGTCAGTTGCTCATAAATTGCATCGGCTATAATTTTGTTGGAATGACCATACGGATTCACCCACCAGGAAGCAATCGCATCGACATATTCTTTGCCGTTTTCATCCCAAAGCAAAGCGCCTTCGCCTTTGACAATTGCTGGAAAATCAGCAGCCGTTTTGTGTTGCGTATAGGGATGCCAGTTGTATAATTTATCTCTTTCGGAAAGGTTCATTTTTATAAAGATAAAAGAGAATAGAATATAGAGAATAGACTTAACTAAACTCTTTGCTCTATTTTCTATGTTCTATGTTCTATATTCTTAAAGTTTTAAAAGATTGTCCCTAAACTTATCAGCATAATACCCAATAACATTCGCATCAAAATAAGGTTCGTTATCAATTCTGCCAATAAATTTTGCTTTGGTTTTCTTTAGAATAATGTCTTCTGTCGCTTTATTTTCATCCCCAGAAAAGATGATTCCGGCCACGCTGATTTTTCTATTTTTCAAAGCTTCAATCGTTAATAGAGTATGATTAATGCTTCCCAAATAATGCCGGGAAACCACAATAACTTTATAGTCTTTCTGGATTAAATCAACCACACAATCAGTGTCATTTAGCGGAACAAGAATTCCGCCAGCGCCTTCAATCACAAGATGATTCGCAGTTTTTGGTTCTTTGATTTTTTTTAAATCAATTATAATTCCGTCGAGTTGTGCTGCCAAATGTGGACTTGCCGGTGTATTGAGTTTATAACTGTTTTCGTGAAATTGGGATTTGGGATTTGAGATTTGGGATTTGACTTTCTGAGTATCAGAACAATCTAAATCTCCGGCCTGAATCGGTTTCCAATAATCGGCTTCTAAAGCTTCGACTACAATAGACGAGGCAATAGTTTTGCCAACATCAGTACCAATTCCTGTGATAAAGATTTTCATTATTCGAATTCGAATTTACAATTTTGACATTTGTGTTTGTACTTTGAAAATAAAAGAGCAAAAGCACCTAAAAACAAAACCCTGAAGAACGATCTGACACCATCGATTGATTGCTCCATGTCTACTTGTTCGGCGCCACATTCCGGGCATTTTAAAGGTTGGTTTTCATCATCTACAGAATACAGGCTTACATCTCCAAGTATTTCATTTGCCTTATCAAAATCTTCTGTTTTGACAAACATTTTCACGCCGCCAACAGCATTGCTGTACAACGGATTGGAATCGACAATATTGTTGTCTCTCAAAAACACATCAATGCCCTGACTTTCTAATTTACCCTGGTAAATGATAGCTTCGCTTGAATATTGAAATCGGCGGAGTAATGTAAATTTTTCTTCTTCCATAAATAAAGGCCTTTGACATATAATGATTTGACCACGGATGATAGTGAATTCACAGAGATTCTCAGAGCTTTTTGAGATTCACAGAGTTAATTTATTGCTTAGTGTTTCTCTTTTTTCTCTCTGTGTGTCTCCGTGTAATTTTTTATTCTTATTTAATTTCGAACACAAAAGTACTCAACAACTGCAATACTTCCGAGATTTCTTTCTCCGAATTATAACTATGCAAACAGAATCGCAAACGCTCTTGTCCTTCGGGAACGGTTGGTGACAATATTGGCCTGACATCAAAGCCTTTTTGCTGGAGTTGGGTTGCAATCTTTTTTACGGTTTCATTTCCCGGAATGATAGCGCATTGAATCGCTGATTTGCTATAGACAAACATTGGTTTTAAACCCAATCTCATTTTTTCCTGATTGAAAAATATGATGTTTGCTTTCAGTTTTTGTAATGATTCTTTTTCTTTCGTCAGATGTTTATACGATTGCAAAATAGTAGCCACACTATGAGGCGAAAGTCCAGTGGTATAAATAAAACTTCGGGCAAAGTTGATTAAATAACTTTTCAATTCCTGACTTCCTAAAACGGCTGCGCCATGACACCCCAATCCTTTTCCGAAGGTCATAATGCGGGCAAACACTTTGTCTTCCAAACCCAGACTTTGAATCAATCCTTCGCCTTGGTCGCCAAAAACTCCAAGAGCATGCGCTTCATCAACAACTAAATAAGCACCATATTTTTCAGAAAGATTTGTGAGCTCTTCCATGTTAGGGCAATCGCCATCCATGGAGAAGACGGATTCTGTTACGATATAAATTGTTGTCGGTTGTCGGTTATCGGTTATCGGTTGCTGTCTTAGAATTAATTTTTCTAATTCATCATAGCTGTTGTGTCCAAATTTATAGGCTTTGGCATTGCTCATTTGTATTCCGTCTCGAATCGAAGCGTGGCATAATTCGTCATACAAAATCACATCATTTCGTTGCGGCACAGCGCTGAAAAAACCAACATTGGCATCATAACCGGAATTGAAAATTAGTGTCGCTTCTGCTTTATGGAATTTGGAAAGAAATGATTCTGTTTGATCATATAATGTTGAATTCCCAGTTAAAAGTCTGGAACCTGTTGCTCCATTTTTCCTTTCTCCTTTAGCACATAACGATTGATGGGTTTCTTCAAAAATAGCAAGGCTGCCCGCATAACCCAAATAGTCATTTGATGAAAAATCTATTTGCGGTGAATGAAAGTATTTAAAGCTACGCAAGCTATTTGATGCTTCTCTTTCTTTTAATTTGTGGAATAAGGATAAAGGAAAACGCTTCATATTTCAAAGATAGTAAATAGCCCGGATGGCAGCGGTATCCTTTTTCTTTTTTGGAAGAAAAAGATATAGCGAACAGCCGGAAATAGCTCCTAAACAAAAAAACCAATCCTATTTTTTGAATTCATTTTTTTATCAGCTGAAAAAATATTATTGTTTTTTACACATTAATTATTGTTTATCGATAATTTTTATATATTTGTAGCAACTATTAAAACCATTATCATGAAAAAACTAAACTTGCTTAAAACGATTGTTGATTTTATTTGGATTATGTCTTTAATCTTTTTACCGTTAATAATCATACTTTCGATTATGATTATAATTAATAAAGAAATCATCGATATTCCGCTAACTTTTGCTACAGGTACAATTGATTTAACAAACGGCTTTGGTAAAATAGCTTTAGTTATAAATGTCTTAAATTTTAGTTTACTTTTATATTCGCTCTATTTTTTCAGAAAGCTTTTAACTCAATTTAAGAAACGTATGATTTTTGAAACAGAAATCTGCTTTTTATTGGATAAGATTGGTCGATTAATAATTCTGGCTTCTATAGTTCAATTGTTTGCTGACTTTACCGGAAAACTTTCTTATGATAAAGTCGGTATTGAATTTGGATATGGTCCATTCCTTTATTTACTTGCTTTAGGTTTATTTTTCAAAGTGCTATCAGAGGTTTTTACTATTGGCAGAAAGATGAAAGAAGAAAACGAACTAACAATTTGATTATGCCTATCATATTAAATCTCGATGTAATGTTGGCCAAACGCAAGATGCGTTCTAATGAACTGGCGGAGAAAATTGGCATCACCACAGCTAACCTTTCCATTTTAAAAACTGGAAAAGCTAAGGCTGTGCGCTTCTCTACATTGGAAGCTATATGTGAAATATTGGAATGCCAACCGGGAGATATTTTAGAATTTGTAAACGATGTAAAATAAAAACTCATGAAAAAAAATCTAATTCTTTTAGTACTGGGAATGGTATTGGTAATTATTGGTGCCTTACTAAAAATTAACAAAAACGAATTATCTCAATACTTATTAATAGCTGGTTTAGCTATAGAAGCTTTTGTATTAGGTTCGATTGTTATTCAATCACTCCGAAAAATGAAATAAAAAAAGCCCAATCTCGTTTTTCAACTAGATTGGGCTTTTCTCTTTTATATCGAATCGTATTAGTCGGCTAATACAATTACTTTATTGTCTTTCATTTCAATAGTTCCTGAATTGATTTCCAGAAGGTAGTTTTGATCGTTTACTTTGGTAAACTTTCCTGCTACTTCTTTATCAAATTTAAAACTTGCTGCTTCGATTTTTACGACGCCGTGCTTTAAAATAGAAACTATTGGTGCGTGGTTATTCAAAATTTGGAACGAACCTGTCACACCTGGTAAAGAAACCGAAGTAACTTCTCCTTTGAATAATGTAGCTTCTGGTGATACTATTTCTAAAATCATTTTTTTATTATTTTAAATTCTAAATTTTAAATTTTAAATTAATTTATAATTCAAAATTCAAAATTTATAATAGAATTAAGCTTCTGCTAACATTTTTTGTCCTGCTTCGATTGCTTCTTCGATTGTACCTTTAAGGTTGAAAGCAGCTTCTGGCAAGTGGTCTAATTCACCATCAATAATCATGTTGAATCCTTTGATTGTTTCTTTGATATCAACCAATACTCCAGGAATACCTGTAAATTGCTCAGCAACGTGGAAAGGTTGAGATAGGAAACGTTGTACTCTACGTGCTCTTGATACTGATAATTTATCATCTTCTGATAACTCTTCCAATCCAAGGATTGCGATGATATCCTGAAGTTGTTTGTATTTTTGAAGTATCTCTTTTACTCTTTGAGCACAGTTATAGTGATCATCACCTAAGATTTGAGCAGTAAGAATTCTTGAAGTTGAATCCAATGGATCCACCGCAGGATAAATACCAAGCTCAGCAATTTTACGAGACAATACGGTTGTTGCATCTAAGTGAGCAAACGTTGTTGCCGGTGCCGGGTCAGTTAAATCATCCGCAGGAACGTAAACTGCTTGTACAGATGTAATAGAACCTTTGTTTGTAGATGTAATTCTTTCCTGCATCGCACCCATTTCTGTTGCCAATGTTGGTTGGTAACCTACCGCAGATGGCATACGACCTAAAAGCGCCGAAACCTCTGAACCTGCTTGTGTAAAACGGAAGATATTGTCAACGAAGAAAAGTACGTCTTTACCTTGATCTGAACCAGCTCCATCACGGAAATACTCAGCGATAGACAATCCTGACAGTGCCACACGTGCTCTAGCTCCAGGTGGCTCATTCATTTGTCCGAAAACGAAAGTAGCTTTAGACTCTCTCATTCCTGGTTTATCAACTTTAGACAAATCCCATCCTCCATTTTCCATAGAGTGCATGAAATCATCACCATATTTTATAATTCCTGATTCCAACATCTCACGAAGCAAATCGTTTCCTTCACGTGTTCTTTCACCAACTCCTGCGAATACAGAAAGTCCACCGTGACCTTTAGCGATATTGTTAATCAATTCCTGAATCAATACTGTTTTACCAACTCCAGCTCCACCGAACAATCCAATTTTACCACCTTTTGAGTAAGGCTCAATCAAATCGATTACTTTAATTCCGGTGAATAAAACTTCTGTAGAAGTTGACAGATCTTCAAATTTTGGTGCCTGACGGTGAATAGAAACTCCGTTTGCTCCGTCTTTTGGTAAATTTCCTAAACCATCAATGGCATCACCAATTACGTTGAACAGACGTCCGTAGATATCGGCACCGATTGGCATTTGTATTGGAGCACCTGTAGCGTTTACAGCAGTTCCTCTACTCAAACCATCTGTTGAGTCCATAGAGATTGTACGAACTGTGTTTTCACCAATATGTGATTGCACTTCAAGTACTAATATTGAACCATTTTTGTTAATGATTTCTAGTGAGTCATAGATTTTTGGCAGTTCAACATCTTTAGTATCAAATACTACGTCTACTACTGGTCCAATGATTTGGGAAACTTTTCCTATTGCTTTTGACATTGTTTATGTATTTATTAAATAGCTATTTAGGTTTGAATAAAACATTCTTTTTTCAGAGCGCAAAGATAATTTTTATAAATCGAATAATCAATAATTATTTTATAAAAAAA
>NZ_JBDSMB010000182.1:0-1832 GCF_039916025.1 Flavobacterium sp. | reverse complement strand
TTAAAAGTTGTTCTGATATGCACTACTGCCGGAGAAACCGCAGCAGCTGCCTGGACGAAATCTACCGCCCCTGTCGAAGAGATCTTTGACGGATTACTTGCAAAAAGAACATTTTGCTTTTCAGCAAGTGTCATTCCACTGGTATTATGTTCTAATATTTTATAACCGCCAATTGCTGCTGCACCTCCAATGAATGCAGCTAAAACTATTAATGCTATTTTTTTCATCAGTTTATAATTGTTTTTTTAGAGGTAATTGTTGTTTTTTAATTGTTCCCAGGATCAATTGTGATCAATGGTGATGAAGCTTGCATGAGCACAATTTTATTGATTAATTTAAGCGCTGTAAAACTCATGCAGGTTTCGTTTGTGCGTTTATTTAATTTCTTTTGTCAAACAATTCAAATTTAATACCAATACAACGATATTTGTGTCATCGAAGCATCCCTTAATTGTTAAAAAATGTTAAATACTAAATCCACCGATCCGTTAAAACCTCATTTCTATAAATACCAGGGAGCAGGAAACGATTTTGTTTTAATCGACAACCGCCGTCAAACATTTGAATATAAGGATAATAATCTTGTCCACCAACTATGTGACAGGCGTTTTGGTGTCGGGGCCGATGGTTTGATGCTCTTGCAAAACCATTCAGCATACGATTTTGAAATGATTTATTTCAATGCCGATGGAAATATTGGCAGTATGTGCGGAAACGGGGGAAGGTGTATTGTAGCCTTCGCAAAACAGTTAGGTATCATAGACAGTGAAACTAACTTTTTGGCAGTAGATGGCCCTCATTATGCCAAAATTACAGCGAAAGGTGACTGGGTTGATTTGCAAATGATTGATGTAAATACTATCAGCAAAGATGGTGAGGCTTATGTTTTGAATACAGGTTCTCCGCACTATGTAGCACAGGTCACAGCGTTAAAAGACATGGATGTTTATGAAGAAGGCAAAAAAATCCGTAACAATTCTACTTATAAACAAGAAGGTATCAACGTAAATTTTGTGGAAGACAAAGGTGATCATTTGTTTGTCCGCACTTTTGAGCGTGGCGTAGAAGACGAGACTTTTGCCTGCGGAACAGGAGTCACAGCAGTAGCACTGGCTATGGCTAAACATAACGAAAAAACAGGTAGCCAGGTAACAGAAATAGAAGTATTGGGTGGAAATCTTCGTATTGGTTTCAATTACGACGGTAAAGAATTTACAAAAGTATTTCTTTGCGGCCCTGCGGAACTTGTTTTTGAAGGAAATATCAGGAACATTTAAACAGCTTTAAAACGCTGCCGGATAAATGGCTAGTTCTCTGCAAGATGGGCAGCAATGCCGATCTTAATTTCCCCAAAAGTAAAGCTTTTCCCTAAATGATCTCTGATTGGCGCCAGGCTCATCGTTTTGAGTTCTTTGATGGCCTGAAGAATATTGTCCAGTTTTTGACGTCCTAAGATGTCTTTTGCAGAAATCTCCTGTAAAGCTACATAATGCGCAAGATGTCCTTCTATAGTTCCCATCACCATCTTTCGTTCCTCAGCGATTTCAATGATGCTCTTACCTTTTAAAAACAGTTCCAGAGAAACTACTTTAGTATCTTCTTTAGGTGCTTTAGCAACAACAGGCTTTTTAGATCTTTCCTTTTTAGCTGTGAAATCCAGTTTATTTGGCATTGCATACACAGACTTCATCTGTGCTTCACGCTCTTTCTGATTCAACAAAGAACCGACATCTGTTTTCGTAAAATCTGTTCCGTTGATGGTAGCCTGTAACAGTCCCGTAGCTTTCCTTATCTTTTTGAACTGTTCATAAAATAACGATTCCATTTCAAGC
>NZ_JBDSMB010000181.1:0-1872 GCF_039916025.1 Flavobacterium sp. | reverse complement strand
GGGTCTCATAAGCGGCAATCAAGGTAGGCGACAAGCTTCGGCTCAAAGCGATTTCCACAATCTCGTCATCTTTTTCTTTGCAAAGAATCACCCCGACACTGGGATTCTCGTGTGGCTTTTTCAGCTCCCTGTCCAACACTTCTAAGTAAAAATTCATTTTGCCCAAATAGTCAGGCTTGAAACGGTCAATTTTTAAATCAAATGGGACGAGGCAGCAGAGTTCCCGATGGAAAAACAACAGGTCAATGTAATAGTCCTCTTTGCCCACTTGCACTGGGTATTCCTCACCGACAAGAATAAAATCCTTGCCAAATTCGAGGATGAAATCCCGGAGGTTTTTCAGGATATTTTTCCGCAAATCTTTTTCGGAGTGGTCATCCGGCAAGTGGAGGAACTCGAGCAGGTAGTGGTCGCGAAAACCGTATTCCCGCAGGTCTTTGCCCGGCAATACTTCCGGGAAATTCCCGGCTTTTGCCAGCATCACCCGTTCGTACAGCCCGCTGCCGAGTTGCCGCTCCAATTCCCGTTTGCTGTAGCGCTCCCGGATAGCAAGACGAAGATAAAACTCCTTCTCTTCCAATGACTTAGTGCCGGAAATTATAAGAAGGTTATTCGACCAACTAATTTCTGTCACCAGTGGTGACAGTATTTGAATGTCCTTATAGGTTTCATAAAACTGCTTCATTCGCCAGAGGTTTCTGGGTGAAAAGCCAGCGGTGTCAGCTACCTGATTTTCAAGATGTTTTGCCAACTCCTCGACTATATTTTTGCCCCATCCATCATCTTCTGCTTTTTTGGAAATGTATTTTCCGATCTCCCAATACAGCTCAATCACCGTTCGGTTGACCTCATAAAACGCTTTTGAGCGGGCAGTCTTGATGAGGGTGGTAATTTCGTCGAATTGGTTTTGAAGTTGCATCGCGTCAAAGTGTTTTGAACATCCATTCGCCACACAATTATAATTCAGCGGCTGGGTGTAGATAGTCTTTATCTATACATATCTTTTAATGGTGAAGGCTCAATAATAGGCAACGCTTCTTGCCGACTTCTAATGCTTTCTTTTTTCATATGCCAAATAAGGGCATTAAAATGCTTTTCAGTTTTTTTACAAGCCTCTTCAGAATGTTTAAAGCCCAACTGAATTCTTTTTATTGTTATCCGCGGCCATTCGCTTTCTCGTTCAAGAGGAAATTTATGGTAAGTTACTAGTTCTTTACGAGCGTTAAAATCCCATTTAAAGTTATTTTCTTATGGAAAATTTGTGGCTATTATTGTTGATCCCTTTTTAAAAAACATAAGTCGAATTTCCTTCTCAATTTCGTAATAAGGATTTTTATGAAAACAAGCAGGTACTCTCATCAATTCTCTTAAATCTGTTTTATCCAAGTTATTACGCCTTTCGAACTCAGCGTTTTTTACTCTAAATTCCTCAAGATTAGGTTTTTCATAAATTACTTTACCTAAATAATAACCTCCGTGTGATTCATACCCATGAAATTCAATTTCGAACTCAATGGCAACGCCCAAGCCTTCCTGTCCATAAAGTCTCCAAAGATTGAGGGTGTTTTTACTGTCTAAAGCATCTACACCACAAAGTGAAAGAATATAGATGTCAGATTTAGGAATTTTTACATCTTTAAGCAATTCGTCAAAATAGACATACTCATTTGGATCGTTGAGATTCATCATGCTATACATTCTTATAGCATTTTCATTTATGATGGAATGAAGAATAGGCAATGAAGTAAAATGAACAAATCGGGTGGCTTCCGGATCGTACAAAGTGCCCAAAGCAAAATTATTTCCTATACTGGCTTCAAATTTTCCAGGTCCTGTGTAATGACCTGTTATGATGTGTTCTGAAACGCCAGG
>NZ_JBDSMB010000180.1:0-20599 GCF_039916025.1 Flavobacterium sp. | reverse complement strand
GAGCCAAATATCTTTACAATTTCAAAAAATCCAAAACTCGATTGTGTAATAGGGTGGAAGAGCAATACAATTCTAAGAATAACATTAACAACGATAAAAAGTGCCAGTAAGTTGATGAAAGGAGAATATTTCTTGAAATAGTTCATGAAGATTTATTTTTTACAAATTAACTAAATTTAATCGCTTTCACTTAAATTTATTAAATGATTTAATTAATATTTGGTTAAAATAAAACAAATGAGACTGGTAGCATTTTAATTTTAAATTATCTTTATCAACAAGAAATTCAAACCTAAAAAATGAAGCATATTTTAATAGTAGAAGACGAGGAAGGAATTGTTCAATTCTTAAAACAAGGATTAGAAGAAGAAAACTATCAGGTTTCTGCTGCTACAAATGGTTTAGACGGTTTGAAACTTTTTCAGAATGAGAAATTTGACTTAATACTTTTGGATTGGATGCTTCCCAAAATGACAGGATTACAGGTTTGTCAAAAAATCAGAGAAACCAATTCTAAAATTCCAATTATATTTTTAACTGCCAAAGATACCGTTCAGGAAACTGTTGAAGGTTTGAAGACTGGTGCTAACGATTATATCAAAAAACCATTCAGTTTTGATGAATTAGTTGAACGAATCAAAGTACAGCTTCGGGATAAAGCTGAACAGGAATTATTAACGCTTGGACCAATTGAAATCAATGTGCAAAAGCATGCTGTAACAGTTGAAAAACGTGATGTTTCATTAACCCAAAAAGAGTTTGACCTGCTTTGTTATTTGGTAAAAAATAAAGGCAATGTTTGTTCAAGAACCCAAATCATCCAGGATGTTTGGGATATTCATTTTGAATATGATACAGGAGTTATTGATGTTTTTATGAATGCTCTCCGAAAAAAACTGAATCTTAAAGTTGATGAGGATTATATTAAAACCATTCGCGGTGTTGGTTACATTGCTAACGATTAAATAAAAATGCAACAACTTTCTTTTAAAAACAGAATAGCTTCCAACTATATCATTACCACCGCATTATTGATTTTTGTGGTGTTCTCTGTCATTTATTCAATAGTAAGATTCAGCGTTTATATCAAAGTAAATAATGATATCCAAATTGAAGTTGCAAAGCACTTGAAAGAAATTGAAGTCAAAGAAAACTGCGTATTGCTGATAAGAGAAAAGCAATGGAAGAAAATACAATTTAACAAAGTCGACATCAGCCCGGCATTCATACAATTTGTGGATGAATTAGGCGCGCTTGTTGATAAATCCCCAAATCTTAAACAGAAAAAATTAAATTATTATCCAGAAGCTGTTAACAATGTTTTGTTTGATGGAAAGTTAGAAAATACTTCAGTTAGACAAATACAAGTTCCATTATATCAGAACACTAAAATTATTGGTTTTATGATTATTGCCATGTCGCTGGAAGATTCAGCTATGGTATTAAACAACCTTTTCATCATATTATTGGTTGCCTATCCTCTAATTCTTTTAGTATTGTTTCTTATTGCCAGATTTATCGCAGGAAGAAGCATCAAACCAATAAGCGCCATTATTCAAACGTCAAATATCATCACTAAAGATAATTTAAAGTCCAGAATTCCTTTGCCGGTTAACAAGGATGAATTGCATTTGCTTTCCAATACAATAAACAATCTATTAGACAGGGTTGAAAACGCTATTGAACGTGAAAAACAATTTACTTCGGATGCTTCGCATGAACTACGAACGCCTTTGGCAGTTATAAAAGGAACTTTGGAAGTATTGGTTAGAAAACCCCGTAATCAGGAAGAATACCGAGAGAAAATAGACTTCTGTATTAACGAAGTAAATCGATTGAACAATTTAGTTGACGAGTTGCTTTTATTGGCACGATTCGAAAATCAAAAACAATCATTAAAAATTGAAAGCGTTTCTCTAAATGCCATATTCTTAGATATTGTTTCAAGAAATTCAACAATCATAAATGAGAAGAAACTCGATTGTGTAGCCTCATTCACTAAAGATTTTTATGTCGAAACCGATGCGTATTTGTTTTCATTAATCCTCAATAATATTTTGACCAATGCCATTAAATATTCCAAAACTGGTGGTGTAATAAACTTTGATATTAAAGAAACAAAAGATGCAATAGTTTTTAGCGTTTCCGATAGCGGAATTGGAATTGCATCAGAAGATTTAGAAAAAATATTTGACCAATTCTATCGTTCAAAATCCAACGAACATCCTGAAATCAAAGGAACCGGACTCGGATTGTCTATCGTAAAAAGATTGTGCTTATTACTTCAAATTGATTTAAAAATTAAAAGCAAAGAGAATTTGGGAACCAAAGTAATACTTAGTTTTATTAAATAACCTAATACAAATAATTATGAATGACGCACACTTACACTTAGTTTTTAATCATTTCCCGATAATCGGGGCGATTTTTGGTTTTGGCGTTTTAGTCGCCGGATTAGTCTTGAAAAACAATGCCGTTAAAAACGTTTCGTATTGTTTATTTATTGTTAGTGCAATTTTTGCTTATGCAAGCCTTTCAACTGGTGGTGGAGCAGCCGGAATGGTAAAAGACATGCCGGATATTACCAAGCCGATGATTCATGAACATGCTGAAATAGCTGAAAAATTAGCTTATTTATTATATTTATTAGCGGTAGTTTCTTTAGCAGCATTATATGCAAATATTAAAAATCTCAGTTTCTCCAGATGGATTTCTTATGTGATCTTAATTATTGCAGGCGTTGCCGTTTATGTTTCCAAAGATGTTGGTACAACCGGAGGCGAAATTCGCCACACAGAAATCAGATCTGATTCAGCTCCGGCAAATTCTGAGCGTAATGAAAATGAAGCAGAACACGAGAATGATTAATATCTAATCTCTTAAATATAAAAAAGCCTGATAGCAATTGTAATCAGGCTTTTTTAATGTTATTTTCTCAAAAAAATGCCATCAAAAATTCTATTCTTCAACAACATTTCCATTCTGCTTAAATATCCATATATTTTAGGAAAAGGCTTTGTTATAAAATTGCAAAAAGGTATTTTTACGTTTCTATAAATTTAGCTTGTCATAATATAAGTGGAATGAGTAAAGAACAAAGCAACTTGGCAGAAGATTTAGAAATTAAAAATATCATTGAACCCCAGCTCAATATTATCTTGACTACCGACGAAGATGATGAGCGTCCGGTTTATATTTCAGGGAATTTCAACAATTGGGTTACACAGGATAAAAAATTCGAAATGGAGAAAGTGGGACAAGGCTTGTATCACTTCAGGTTTGAGCATGATTTTATTTATCCGGAAGAATTATTATACAAATTTACTCGTGGTGATTGGAGCGAAGTTGAGATTGATAAATACGGAAACAGAACTGAAAATCGCTCGTGTAAAAAACACAATGGCCTTCACAAAGAACATGTTGCCAAATGGCGTCACAATTGGTTGCCATTCAAATCAAAGTTTTTACCCAAAGTGCATTTAATTTCAGAAGAATTTGAAATTCCGCAGTTAAATAAAACCCGCAGAGTCTGGGCATTATTGCCACATGATTATGATAAATCAACCGAAAGCTATCCAGTTTTGTATTTGCAGGATGCACAGAATTTATTTAATGAAAAAGCCAAATATGGTAATTGGGAAATCGATAAAAAATTAGCCGTAATGGCAGAATACAATATTGGGAAAGTCATTATTGTTGCCGTAGAACATGCTGAAAAAGAACGCATCAAAGAATACAATGTTGGTAATACCGTTCTCGGAAATGGTCAGGGAAAAAAATACATTCGCTTTTTAACCGAAACGCTCAAACCTTTTATCGATAGTAATTTCAGAACTAAAAAAGATAGAGAAAATACAGGAATTGGAGGAAGTTCAATGGGTGGATTGGTCAGCATTTTTTCCGGAATTATGTATCCTGAAGTATTTGGAAAACTGATGATTTTTTCGCCATCGCTTTGGGTTGTACCAAAAATAAAACTATCTTTTCTCGATATGGATGAGCCACAAGACACAAGAATTTATCTGTATGCAGGAGGCGATGAAAGCGCTACAATGATTGATCATGCAAAGAATTTCAAAAAACGATTGCTAAAAAAAGAAGGTTACACCGATATAATGAAAGTGCGGCTAAGTATCAATATGGATGGCAAACACAACGAACGCTACTGGAGCGATGAATTTCCAAAAGCGATTGAGTGGTTGTTCTTTAGTACAAAAGATGAATAATTATGAAGATTAAGAAGATAAACGATTTAGATAAATTCACAGGAACCATTATAATTCCGGTTTTTGAAACCACTGCCAAAAGTATTGTTCCAATAGAATATCACGGTGTCACGGTGTATTCCCAGGTATTTTACGGAAAAAAAGACACGCATTATTTGGTCGAAAAATACGATTGTACTCATGTGTTTATTGGTCTTGGAAAAGAACTAGATTATAAAGCACTGAAGAATCTTTTCAGAAGAATTGCTTCCAAACAAAAGGAAGTCTTTGCTAAAAATGTGGTGGTAGTTATTCCAGAAAAATTCAATGCTAATCAAGTAGAAGCTGTGTTTTCCGGGTTAGTATTGGGAACTTATGATTTGGGTCATTACAAAAAAACAGAAGAACATCCTTTTTTGAATGCTGATTTTGAATTGAATTATATTGCAAAATCCGATATTGATAAAGCTGCTAATAAAGGAATTAAAATTGCCAACGCGCAACTGGAGACTTTTGCCTTAGTCGATCTGCCACCTAATAAAATCACACCAAAATATTTAGCCAATTGGGCAACCGAAACCGGAAAAAAATATGGTTTTGATGTTACCGTTTTTGGTAAGGAGAAGTCCAGCTTTGTTGGTTTGCATTCTTTTCTTTCCGTTGGAAAAGGAAGCGCACAGGAACCACAATTCATCATCATGGAATACAAACCTGAAAAAGCAAAGAAGCATATTGGTTTGGTTGGAAAAGGAATTACGTTTGATACTGGTGGTTTGAATATCAAAACTGCCGGAATGCTGCATATGAAATGTGATATGGCTGGTGGCGCTGCAGTTCTTGGAGCAATGCAATTGATAGCCGATTTGAAATTACCGATTCAAGTTACGGCAATTGTTCCGGCTTGTGAAAATTCGGTTGATGCGCAATCGTTTTTGCCAAGTGATGTGATTCAGAGTTATGCAGGACATTCGATTGAAATCATTGATACCGATGCAGAAGGAAGATTGATTCTGGCAGACGGTTTATCATATTTAATAAAAAACTACAAACCAGATACAGTGGTTGATTTAGCTACTTTAACAGGAAGCGTTGTTGGAACTTTGGGTTATGAATGTGCCGGATTATTTACGAATAACGAAGACTTATCCAAAAAACTGCAACAAGCTGGTGATGCAATCGGTGAACGTTTATGGCAATTGCCTCTTTGGGATGTTTACAAACCTGATATTGAAAGCGAAATTGCCGATGTAAAAAACTATTCAGGGAAACCTGTTGCCGGAGCCATTTCTGCAGCCAAGTTTTTAGAATACTTTACAGATAATCACGCTTCATGGGCGCACCTCGATATTGCAGGTGTAGCTTTTGTCGATGATGAATTTGCCAAAACAAAGCATGCTACGGCTTATGGAGTTCACTTAATTACAAACTTTATCGAAAATCTATAGCATATGGAAAGCAGTACTAAAAATTTCATTTGTGTTTCTAATTATTTCAAAGGTAACGATTTTTTAAAAAACCTAAAAAAACAAGGAAATCGTGTCTATCTTATTACTTCCGAAAAACTACGCGATAAGCCCTGGGCTTTCGATTATATTGATGAAATCTTTTTCATGCCCGGACAGGATATGGATTGGAGTATGGAAGAATTACTGGCTGGTGTTGGAAACCTGATGCGTCATAAAAAAATTGACGGCATTGTTGCTTTAGATGATTTTGATGTTGAAAAAGCAGCTTATCTGAGAGAGAACCTCAGGATTGATGGCATGGGGCAAACTACAGGTAGATATTTCCGTGACAAGCTTGCCATGCGAATGAAAGCAAAAGATGCCGGCGTCCCAATTCCGGCGTTTAGTTCTTTGTTTAACGATGAAGAAATCAATCAGTTTGCTGATACTGTTTCGCCACCATGGGTTTTAAAACCGCGCTCCGAAGCTTCGGCATCGGGAATTATGAAAGTGCATTCCAAAGAAGAATTGTGGCAAAAAATCCATGAATTGGGTGATACCAATCGATTGAAATATTTGGTAGAACAATTCAAACCTGGCGCAGTCTATCATTGCGATGGATTGAACTGGAAAGGAAAAACGGTATTCTCAATTACATCGCAATATTTGGCAACACCGATGGAAATCTCACAAGGTGGCGGAATTTTCAGAAGTGCCAATATTCCATACGATTCTAAAGATGATAAAGAAATCAAGAAAGTAAATGAACAGGTTTTGAAAGCTTTCGGAATGATGCATGGAGCCAATCATACAGAGTTTATCAAATGTAATGATGATGGAAAAATTTATTTTCTGGAGACTGCTTCACGTGTTGGTGGCGCACATCTTGCCGAAATGGTCGATGCTGCTTCTGGCGTAAATCTTTGGGCTGAATGGGCAAAAATTGAAGATTGTCTGGCGAAAGCCAAAGACTATAAATTACCGGCAATAAAAAAGGAATTCGCCGGAATTGTATTAACGCTTTCCAAATTTGAACATCCTGATTTATCTGGATTTGATGATGAAGAAGTTTGTTTTCGTGTACCTTTAGACCATCATGCCGGTTTGATTGTAAAAAGCGATAACAATGCACGTGTTCTTGAATTGTTAGATAATTATGCCGAACGTTTAATCAGGGATTTCGCAACTGTGGCGCAACAGGAAGCAGTAAAAAAATTACATTAATATTTGTGGCTATTAAAATCTACACCAAACTCAACTTTCACTCACATACTTTCTGTACTTGGAAAGAAATACTGTTTAGTGAAATTAGCGACTTAAAAATAAATTATAAAAGTCAATCCGGAAGCGAGTATATCTTTACCAAAGAAGGTTTATATCGCATTTCCAATCATTGGGGAAGAGTTGCTAATTGTCATTGGCGATTGATTCCGTTAGGGAAATTCAAAAACCAAAACACGATAGTTGGTTTTGCTAATTGGATTGATTTTTATACTAATGATGATACTTCAAAGCTCTTTTTTATCAAAGTAGATTTTGAAACGCAGGATGTGAATTTCTATCATAAACTAAGTTCTGAAAGTGATGGAAAAGAAGTGTTGCGAAATGCAAAAGAAACTGCGAAAATCATACAGACCATCAAGGAAGTTTTAACTGAATTTAATTGGGCAAAGTATTTAATCTATGAAGATTTAGATGTGTTGAGAAAAGAGATTATTGAGGAATTGGTGCATTCTGAAAAAACTTTCCTGGAGATTAAGAAGCAGTATTTATAGTTACTTCTCAAACATTCCTACCGTTCCGCCAACCCAATCTTTGTCTTTATTGAATTTAACGCCAATCATTTCACCACGACTCAAGCGCACTAAATTAGTCACTAGAGTAGGAGAAGGCACGTCCTTTTTCCAAACAGCAAGCAAACGGACTTCCGCTTTTACTTTGCCGTCAGGCGATTGTATAATCGGTTTGTAGTTTACTTTTTTCTGAAGTATGTATAAATCTTTTTCTTTGACGGCTTCAATATCCTCACGTTTTACATGAAAAATAACGCCACTTCCGGAAAATGAAAATAATGGTTTCAAAACATAATTTTCCAAATCAGTTGGGATTTTCTTTAAGTCTGAAAGCAAAGTCGTTTCTATAAAATATTTTCCTTTTAAATATGGCAAAATGAATTTACTGATTCTGAAAAACCAATTCGGATGCCCGGCCCATTCGACATCAATATCTGAAGAAAAATCAAAATTCAGTTTCAAATCGGTACGCAAATCCAATTCATCAAAAATCACACGGTTGTAGATTCGTTTTACCAAAACTTCGTTGTCATTCTCATTTTTATAAAAAAGCTGTTTTCCTTTTTGGTACAAATCCGTAACGCAAACAATCGGAATTCCGATATCACGATGGCAATAATAGAAATCAATCTTGGTGTTTTGTTTTTCCGGCTCAACTTCCAACAGAATTACATTTTCCTTTGGATGATTATTGCAAATTACTTCTTCGATTAATTGCAAATAGGTTTCCTGAGTAAGTCCGTTTAAAAACGGTGTCAACTCTGAAAGAAAAGGGTAGTGGTTGGCAAACTTTTGCGACAAATGATTCTGAAAATTAAACAAAGACGGAAATCCCTGGACTTCTATCAGCTTGGGAACGATTTCGCCATCTTCTTCACAAATTCCAAAATCAATTGCTAAAAAAGTGGTGTGGTTATCTTCGTTTGGAACTTTTCTATTGAGTTCCAAAGCTCTGTTCGTAAGTGCTTTGAAATCATCTTTCTGAATAAAATCAATCACCTGCTGACAACCATCAAGCAATTGTTCTTTTAATTCATTTGGAATAAAAAAAGGAGTTTCTCCAATACGGAACGTTACTTTATAATCAAAATCAGAAGTAATGTCTTCAATAAATTCATTGTACTTAGCTTGAGTGAAATTATCGTTAAAAAGTTGTCTGTGTTTGGAATTCATAAAATAGTAATTGGTGATTAGTAACTAGTAATTAGTCTAAGCAATTAGTTAGAAAAGCTTCATTAATTACTCTTCACTATTCACTCTAATTCGATAATATCTTCTTAGTTTTAATCAAATCATTGATGGCAATGCGCAGAAAGTTTGGAATTATAGTCTCGTTTGTTTTATAGATTTTATCTTCATCTAATAAATCCTCCAACATATCACGGAACTTTGATTTTCCTTTCATTGCAATGATTTTCTCGCGTCTTTCAACATTCTTAAGATTTGCAATAAAACTCAAAGCATCCGCTTCAGGGTGGAATTGCAATCCAACAAATTGTTCTGTAAAACGAACGCCCATAATAGCACGCTCATATTCTCTATAAGTTCTGAGTTTTTCCAGCGCTATAATTTGAGCGCCTTTTTTCTTGAAAATACTCAGCTTTGGTTGCACAACCTGATAATCACGACTGTCAATTGCGTAGAATGGACTTTGCAAACCTTCTAAAATTGGATCGCTCATTCCTTCTTCTGTTTTGTGAATCGTCATCACGCCAAACGAAGTAGATTTTCTTTTTGTGATTTCGGCTAAACCAAAGTGATAGCAAGCCATTTGAAACGAATGGCAAATAAACAAAACATGCTTTTTTACTTTTTGCTCTTTGTTCCAATTAGCCAATTGATCAATAAAATCATAGTATTTCAAATCCCAATTTCCGTCGCCTTCTAAAGGATTTCCCGGCCCACCGGTAGAAATATAAATATCGAACTTTTCAATGTTTGGGAATTCACTTTTTCCACGAATATCAAATATCTGAAAGGTAACGATTTGATTAAACCTATTGATAATATCAATGATACAACGCATTCCCTGATTGGGTTCTCCGTTGTACATATCTAAAACTGCGATGCGAATTTGCTGACTCATTTTTTATGATTTGGTGGTGCAAATATAACTTTTTCAATAGCAATGTCAATGACAATGACAAAAATCAATTTTAATAAAACATTCAATATTTAAAATCTGATATTTGATATTAAAGTCCTCTTGTGAATTCATTGGTAATCAAATCAACAACTTTTGTCAGATCCTGAGTTTGTTCAAAAACCCTCAACTGTTTGTCTGCACCAGTTCCTTCATTCATTAAGGTGTGAACATAATTAATTTGATCACGGCTTCCCAATTCATCAACAACATCATCAATAAACTCCAACAATTCAATGATAAGACATTTGGTTTCGACTTCTTTCTGTAAACCAAAATCAATCATATGATTATCGATTCCGTAACGAGCAGCACGGAATTTATTCTCTTTAATCAAGGCAATTCTATAAATGTTGAAACTGGTATTGGCAACTGTCAATTTGTATAATTTGGCAACAATAGCCTGAATGATGGCAACAATACACATCGTTTCATCAACGGTCAAACTCATATCACAAATACGGAATTCAATAGTATCATAAAAAGGGTGCAGGCGTAAATCCCACCAAATTTTCTTTGGGTTGTCAATGCAATTGGTCTTCACTAAAGTTTCTAAATAGTTATCATAAGAAGCTACAGAATCAAAATATTCAGGCAAACCCGTTCTTGGGAACTTATCAAAAACTTTTGTTCTAAACGATTTATAACCTGTATTTCGGCCTTCCCAAAAAGGTGAATTCGTGGATAAAGCAAAAATATGTGGTAGGAAATAAGTCGCCTGATTCATTAATTGCATACCAATTTCACGATTTTCAATTCCGACATGGCAATGCATTCCGAATATCAAATTAGAACGTGCTGCATCCTGCAATTCGTTTACTATATGATGATAACGCGGATCATCAGTAATTGGTTGGTCCTGCCAACGTGAAAAAGGATGTGTTCCGGCTCCGCCAACAACCAGGTTCTGTTTGGCCGCTAATTCAACAATCTTGCTGCGCAAAAATCTGATTTCGTCTTTGGCTTCGGAAACATTTTTACAAATATTGGTTCCGACTTCCACCACAGATTGATGCATTTCGGATTTTACCTGTTCATTTAAAATGATTTTGGCGCCATCCACAATTTTGGATAAATGCGAACGCAAATCACGCGTTTCCGGATCTATAATTTGATATTCTTCTTCTACACCAAGTGTAAATGTTGGTAATTTTCTTTGCATGATTCTAATTTTTAGTAATCAGTCTCAGTTCTCTGTCTCAGTAGTTGATAATCTGTCAACTGTGACTTAATACTGAACACTATTTTGCTGAATCTTTAATAAATGTTCCCCATGTCAAATTGGTTTGTCCCGGTTTTTGTTTTTTTGCTGCAGCGATTGCCATTTTAGCAGAAGCTTCTACAACCCATTCAAAATTTTCGGCACCAACAGAAGTCAATTCAGCATCTGGCGCAGGATTTCCAAAATCAATCGCATATGGAATTCCGTCACGAACAGCGAATTCAACGGTATTGAAATCATAACCTAAACCTTTGCAAAGGCGTAAAGTATAATCTTTAACAGTTGCTAATAACTTTTTATCTGTCGGCGGACCATCAATTACATAACGCAAATGATGTGGATTTCTTGGTTCGTATTGCATGATTCTGACATCTTTGCATCCCAAGCAATACACACGGAAATATTCGGTAAACACAATCTCTTCCTGCAAAAGCATTACTAATTGTCCGGTTTCCTGATGTTTTTGCCAAAACTCTTCTTTGTTCTCTAATCGGTAAACATTTTTCCAACCGCCGCCTGCATAAGGTTTCATATAAGCCGGGAATCCGATGTAATCAAAAATTCCTTCCCAATCCATTGGATATTTCAGGTTTCGGAATGATTTAGAAGTTGTATCTGTTGGATGTTCAGCCGAAGGAAGAATGACAGTATTCGGAAGCGGAACACCAAGCGTATCTGCCAAACAGTTATTAAAGAATTTATCGTCAGCACTCCACCAAAACGGATTGTTTATGACATTTGTTCCTGTCAGCGCAGCATTCTTCAGAAAAGCACGATAGAAAGGGACATCCTGTGAAATTCTATCGATGATTACGGCATATTCGCCACCTTTATTCTGCACTACTTTGTCAATAGAAACCGCTTCGGCCATAATGTCTTTTTCACCTTTTGAGTTTACTCTGTCAATAAAAGCCTGCGGATAGGTATCTTCCATACCAAACAAAATTCCAATCTTTTTCATATTCTTATATTTAAAATCTTAATACTTATTACTTTTTAAAAAAACTTTATTCTTGATAAATAGTGGGGAAACATTTCTTTCCAAACTGGCCAATCGTGTTCTCTGTCTTGTCGGACGTCAAGCCAATGCGGAACATCTCTTTCAGCTAAAACACGGCTTAATTTCAGATTTGCATCATAACAAACATCCCAATTAGATGTTCCAAGAACGATATCCATATTCCATAATTCATGATCGCTTAATCCCTGAATATAATCTTCAGGGCTATTAAAAAAGACATCATCATCCCAATGACCATCCATAAAGCTTTTGATGCTAAAAGCGCCGCTCATAGAGAACATATGACTCACATATCCAGGATGACGGAAAGCAAAGTTAGCGGCATGATAACCTCCAAAACTGCAACCGGCAACAACGACTTTTCCTGAACCTGTATTGTTTTTTATGCGTTCAACAATTTCGTGACAAAGCATTTTATCATACCAGGTATGATTTTGAATGCGGTGAACCGGATGAATATGTTTGTTGTAGAAACTTTCCTTATCAATACTTGAAGGGCAAAATATTTGGATTAATCCTTGCTCAATATACCATCTGGCGCTTTCGATTAAACCCTGGTCTTTATTTTCATGATAGCTTCCCATAGAAGTAGGGAAGAGAATAACCGGATAACCGGTATGACCAAAAACAAGCATTTCAACTTCTTTATTTAAATTGGGTGAATACCATTTAAAATATTCTTCTTTCATAAATTGTTATTAGTTTAACAATTATAATGAAAAAAACGTTGTGAAATGTGTAAAAATGTAGTAAAGCCTAAGTTTTACGATATACTTTTTAAAGATATTTAGATATTGAATTATCTTTAATAAATGATATGAAATAGGGAGCTGATTTTAATATTTGTCAATTTAGGAAACTATTCCTCAATGACCTGTATTTGACTTTTCAACCGCTCCACAAGCATATTCATCATTCGTTTATTCAGATTAGAAGATATACGGATGTATTCTGCATATTCCTCTAATGTAAACAATGCTATTATCATTCCTTTTAGCGAGTTTCTAAACTTAATGTCGCGCTGTATAACGTTTTCTATATACAGCATCTTTTTTTCAGGTGTTAGGCTGAAGAAGACATTTTTTTGTTTTATAGCGTAATTAATAAACACCTGAATGAATAAATCATTTTGCATTTTAAGAATAGGGCGAAGGGTTGTATTTTGAAAAACTTCTTCGGATGAAGATTGGTTAGTGATTATTCCAAAGGTTTCACCTCTAAGTTCAAGTACGTGTGTATCTCTAGCTTCCATGTTTTTCTTTGAAAGTTAAAAAAAAACCTCTGTTGAAAAACAGAGGTTTAATTATAGTTATTAATAATTAATTGTTAATTATTATTTGATTTTGAAGATTGTCTTACGAACAAGTTTTCTTGCGTAAGCTGAATTCTTATCTACCGAGTTATCTTCACCGTTAGACAGGATAGTCAATCTGGATTCGCTGATTCCAGCTTTCACTAAGATAGTTTTAACATTCTGAGCTCTGTCGCTGGCCAATTTATTGTTGTACTCAGTACTTCCAATTTCATCAGCATAACCAGTAATTTCCGCAGATTTAGTAGGGTTGTTTCTTAAGTAATTCAATATAAATCCTAAGTTATTTGTTGATGCACTGTTTGGTTGTGATTTATTAAGATCAAAGTAAGCAGCGATATAACCTTCATTGATAAGTTGCAATATTGCATTTTCAGAAGCTGCAGTCGTTGTAGTTGCATTGTTATTTGAAATAGAATTATTCACATATTTCTCTAACTCATCAGGAACACCATTGTTGTTTTTATCAACCATTCTTCCTTTGGTATCAACAGCAACACCTGCAATTGAATTTTGCTCTACGTCAAGATAATCAGGCACACCATCTTTATCACTGTCATTCATCAACTCCTCGATTTCACCAATTCTATTGTTAAGTGAATCAAGTCTTGCATCATTTCTGTCTTTAATAATTGCCCAGTCACCATGTATTTTTCCTTTTCCAAGAGCAACTGAAATACCCAATGTAGATCTAACTAAACTTCCTGTTAAGTTATTTGAGCTTTCTGAGTAAGACATACCATCCCAATTGAAATGTTGTCTAACATTTGAGTTAACTTCAAAATTAAGAAAAACGCTTATGTTTTTGTAAATTCTGAATTGAGGCGATAATCCACCTATAACACCGCCGTTCCATTCATCGTGACCTCTAACAGGTCCAATTTTAGGTGTCATGCGCGAAACCTGGAATCCAAAATGGAATAACAATCCAAAACGTCCTGCCTGATTTTGTATATCAAACAATCTCATCATATTAACAACACCTTCGCCAGACCATTGAATATGTTCCATTTGAAATGGTAAACTTCCAGAACCATTTTGCTCTTGTAAGTTGTCCCAGTTAAAATTTGATTTAAGTCCAAATTTTGGGCTAAACATATATCTAGCTCCAATTCCAACGTGGTTTATTGGAATTCCACCAAAAACTTTCTTTGGATTATTTCCAAAATAACCATCAGTATATGGTTTTGTACCTTTAGCTTGTCCGAAGTCAGCTTCAACAGACCATCTGTTGAAATACTCTTTTTTAAGCTCTGTTTCTGATTGTTCTACTGATAAAAGCTCTAAATCTTTTTTACCTTTTTTGTTATCTTTTTGGGCGTTGGAAGATAACGAAACACAAAACAAGGTAATTAATAATAGTAGGTAATTCTTCATATGGTTTGATTTTCGATAATTAATAATATGTTGAAATCGGTACAAATATAAATGTTTCAAATTAACATATCAACTTTTTTGCACTTATTGGATATAAATTATTCAACAAAATCACTTTTACCTGATGGCATTTCATAGATTTCTAAATCAAAATATGGAATAGACGCAAAGACATGATCAAAAATATCAGCCATAATGTATTCGTAATTTTCAAATCTCTTGTCATTTGAAAACGTATAAATTTCAAGTGGAATCCCTTGTGGAGTAGGCTGTAATTGACGGCAAAGCAAAATCATATCTTTATTTAATCCAGGATACTGACTTAAATATTGCGTGATGTATTTTCGGAACAATCCAAAATTTGTCATGTTTCTGCCATTAATCAAAACCGATTTATCTATTTGATGTGTTTTGTTGAATTTGTCAATTTCAGTTTGGCGAAGTTCAATATAAGTGCTGACAAGCTGAATTTTTTTCAATTCATGTAGTTCGTGTTCATCTAAAAAACGAATACTATTGGCTTTTATTAGAATATGTCTTTTAATTCGGCGTCCATCAGAATTCAACATTCCGCGCCAGTTTCTGAAGGAATCAGAAATCATGCTATAGGTTGGAATAGTTGTAGTTGTGTTGTCAAAATTCCTGACTTTTACTGTAGCCAAATTGATTTCGATTACATCACCATCTGCTCCAAATTTGTCAAAAGTTATCCAATCGCCAATGCGAACCATATCATTTAATGAAACCTGTACACTGGCAACAAATCCGAGGATGGTATCTCTGAATATTAAAATGATAATAGCAGAAATAGCTCCAAATGTGCCAAGCATTGTTCCGGTTGTAATGTCAAAAATTTTGGACACAACGAAAATAAAGGCAAAAACCCACAACACTATCATTATTACCTGAATGTAGCTATCAATAGGTTTATCGCTATATCTTGGGTTTAGTTTTAAATGGTCACGCAGTGCATGAAAAATGGTTTTGATAATCCACAGACTCAACAGAACGATATAGATTTCAACAAGTTTCCCGAAAACAGATTCCCAATACACAAAGCTTTCCAAAATTATCGGAACACATTTGTATATAAAGAGCAGGGGAATTAAATGAGCAATATATTTAGCCGTTTTATTGGAAACCAATAAATCATCGAATCTTGTTTTTGTTTTTTTTGCCACAATAATCATCGTGCGTACCAATATAAACCGGAAAACCAAATAGATTATATAGGATAAAACAGAAAGTATGATAATGTTAAAAGCCAAACTTAAATAAGCGGAAAGGGTTTCTCCCAAATCCATTTTTTTTAAGAGCGGATAACACCAACTAAATATTTTCTCTACGAGTTTATGCATTTTTCAGGTATTTTTTCTCAATGTAAAAAGTTCCAAATGGTAACCATGGAGCCAATTGGACCAATGCAAATTCTTTATTTGTCCACTTTTGATTTTTCCAAATAATAAATGCTAAGGCTACGTACGAGATAAATAATAACCCATGTGCCATGCCTATTGGAAACAATAAGGTTTTATATAATTCCGGATTTAAACGTTTTGTAACCAGCATATTAAAAAATAATGCTAAATAGGAGATTCCTTCAGCAATGGCAAAGAACTTGAAAAGTTTGGTCATGATTTATAATTTATTGCTGCAAAAATAACGATTATCATTAATTATATAAGGTATGAAATGATAAAGTAAGTTACTTTTGTTATTATGAGTAAAAGAGATTTAAAAAAATACCTAAACGAACTCAATAAAGAGCAGTTAGAAGAGCAGATTATTGAATTGTATCATAAGTTTAGTGATGTAAAAGTCTATTATGATTTTGCATTCAATCCTAATGAAGAAAAACTAATTGGTGAAGCAAAGGTCAAAATTGCAAATGAATACTTTCCGGTAAAAGGAAAAAGAGCAAAAATGCGACGCTCAGTTGCGCAGAAATATATCAAGCACTTCTTGACGCTTGGCGTTGATGTGACAATGGTTGCCGATGTTATGTTGTTTACTATTGAAACTGCCCAAAGATTCTCCTCCAGAAAGCCTGTCAAATACGAATCTTTTTTTAAAAGCTTCCTGATTGCTTACCAACAAGCAGTTAATTTTCTGATTGAAAATGGAATCCTAAATGAATTTTTAGATAGAGTAGTGGATATCAAAGAGGAAGTTAATCGTCAGAATTGGATAAATAAATTTGAGTTCAATGCATTTGTTGAAAAGGTAGATGATAATTTTTTGTAAATAACCTTTTTAATTTTGGAGATAACTCTTTTTTAGGTGTACTTTTGCAAAATTGTACCAATCGTCATGCCTCAAAAAGATTTTATTAACGAAATTGAAGAGAAAAAGGAGCTTTACGGCTACCAAAAAGGCGACATTGACAGAATTTTTGAGCGATTGGATAATGCGCCAAATGATTATCATTTGTTATATCAATTGCCAACTGGCGGTGGAAAAACAGTAATTTTCTCAGAAATCGTCAGACGTTATTTATCACAGCATGACAAGAAAGTTGTGGTATTGACACATCGAATTGAGCTTTGTAAGCAGACTTCTAAAATGCTTAAAGGATTTGATGTAAAAAACAAAATTATCAACAGTAATATTAAAGAATTGCCTGATCAGGATGAATATTCCTGTTTTGTGGCAATGGTTGAAACGCTCAAAAACCGTTTAAATGACGAAAAGCTCCTGATTGATAATGTCGGTCTGGTCATTATTGATGAAGCACATTATAATTCGTTTCGAAAACTGATGAGCTCATTTAAGAAATCTTTTATACTTGGTGTCACAGCAACACCTTTGAGTTCTAATATTAAGTTGCCAATGCATCATAATTATAGTGAACTTATTGTTGGTGACACAATCCAATCATTGATAGATAAAGGATTTTTAGCCAAGGCAACTACGTATAGTTATGATGTTGGATTAACTTCTTTAAAAGTTGGAATTAATGGCGATTATACCGTTAAATCATCCGATGATTTGTATATGAATATGGTAATGCAGGAGAAATTATTACATTCCTATACTGAAAAATCATTGGGAAAGAAGACTTTAATATTCAATAACGGAATTAATACATCTTTATATGTCCATGAAACTTTTAGAGAAGCCGGATATCCGATAAGACATTTAGACAATACAACATCAGTCGAAGACAGAAAAGATATTTTACAATGGTTTAAGAAAACACCGGATGCAATTTTGACTTCTGTTGGAATTTTGACAACCGGATTTGATGAGCCAACAGTTGAAAGCATCATTTTGAATCGTGCCACAAAATCACTGACATTATATTTTCAAATGATTGGCCGTGGTTCCAGGAAGTTGCCACATAAAGATAATTTTACGGTTATCGATTTAGGTAATAATGCGTTGCGATTTGGTTTGTGGAATGATCCTGTAGACTGGCAGCATATTTTCAGATCTCCGGAGTATTATTTGGAAAGTCTTAGAGATGATGCCGAAATTGAAAATAACTTTAAATACGTAATGCCGGATAACATCAGGAAAATGTTTGCTAAAACAGAAGTTATAACTATTGATATTGAAGAAGAATTTAAAAAAGTTGTTGCTCAAAATTTGCGTTCCAAAGAAGTTCTCGAAAAATCAATCGACCAGCATGCTTTAATGTGTGTAGAAAACACAACCGAATTAGTTCAGGCAAGAATGCTTTCCAAGTTATTGTCAGACGATATTGAAAGTCGCGTTAAGCGATTTGTAAAATGTTTGGGTAAAACCAGCAAGAATTATCGTGAATGGTTAGCTGAAGATTATAAAACTAAATTAAGTTTAGCTATCGGAAAAAAAATCAGAGAGCTTAATTTTTAAAATCATAACTTTACAAAAGCTAGTTTATAGTTTTAAAAAACAGCTAATTAGCAACAGTATTGAGAATTATAGTAAATTGATAGAATTTGAACTATAATTTATATTATGTAAAATAGAATATTTCAAAACCAACATACTCTTTAGGGCAATTAGTTTTCAAATCTTTTTAACAATAGACTTCTTCTTCCCTAAAGCTTTACTATTTTTGTCTATAATAAATTTGCTATTTATTCACTAAAATAAACACATGAGTAATTCTGTTGCCGAAAATATTGCCAACTTTTTAAAAGAATATTCACCTTTTTGTTATTTGAGTCACGAAGAACTAATTCAGGTTGCTACAAGTATTGGTGTTATAAATTTAGATAAACACAAAGTTTTATTTCAAATTGACGATAAACTTCATGATAGCTTTTATGTGGTAGCTTCTGGTGTAATTAATCTTTCTGTAATTGCTGATGCTGAGGAAACACTTTTAAACAAATGTTATCCGGGAGATGTTTTTGGCTTGCGTCCGTTTTTTGCCAAAAACAATTATATGATGACAGCCAAAGCGCGTGAAGACAGTATTGTGTATGCACTTCCTATTTCTGCTTTTAAGCCTTTCGTGGCGCAAAATCCTCAGGTTTTGGATTTCTTATTGGAAAGTTTTGCCACAAATACCAGAAACCCTTTTGATAAAGAAAACCGAGGAAAATTAATTACGGATAATGTTTATACTGAAGGTCAGCAAAATGAAATACAATATTTTCAATCTTTAGCTTATAACAAAACACCTTTAAAAGTCAGTGTTACAGCAATTGTAAAAGATACTGCCCAATTGATGACCGAAAATCTTACCGATAGCGTCGTTGTCACTGAACAAAGTCATCCTATTGGCATTGTTACGGATTCTGATTTTAGATCTAAAATCGCCAATGGCAGATTTCCGCTTATTTCGACTATAGATAAAATAATGTCTTCGCCGGTAATTACTGTTCCCGAAAATGTTTCTGTGGCCGAAGCGCAGCTTTTGATGCTAAAACACAATGTAAGTCACCTTTGCGTAACAATAGATGGTTCCGATAAATCTGATGTTAAAGGAATTATTTCTGAACACGATTTAATTGTGGCGCAAGCTAATAATCCTGGTGTGTTGATTAAGGAAATAAAACGATCGCTTTCACCGAAAGAACTTAAATTGGTTAGAGAAAAATTGACCGATTTAATTCAGTCGTCTATCGCTAAAAATATTCCTTTGCCTCATATTTATAACATTTCCGGAGAAATTATTACGGCAATCATTAAGCGTTCCATCGAATTATCGATTCTCGATTTAGGTTCACCTCCAGCCCGATTTGCTTGGTTTAGCATTGGAAGCCAGGGAAGAAAAGAGCAATTTTTGTTGACTGATCAGGATAGCTTTTTAATATTTGAAGATGTTGCTGAAGAAAAATACCGTGATGTCAAAGATTACTTTTTAAAATTAGCCAAAAGAGCTACTACTATATTGGAAAAAGTGGGTTACAGTTATTGTCCAAATGGTCACATGGCGAGCAATATGCTTTGGTGTAAATCAATGTCTGACTGGATAAAACAATACAACAACTGGATGAAAACACCTGGTGAAAAATCGAATGATATCAGCAGTATATTTTTTGACTATGAACTTGTTTTTGGTGAAGGTAAAATTGAAGATACACTCGATGATTTAATTTTAAAGAATACAAAAAACAATGCTTTATTCTTTGATTATCTTGGAAATGATGCTTTGAGAAAACAAGCACCGATAAACTTTTTCAAGAAATTCAATCTGGAAGAAGAAGGTGAAAACAAAGGAAAATTCGACATTAAAAACAGAGCCATTATGCCATTAGTTGATGGCGCCCGACTCTTTGCAATAAGTTTGAATTTGAAAGGAATAAACAATACGTATCTAAGATTTAAACAGTTAGCTATTGTTGACCCTAAGTTTTCTGAAATATATTTGAATTGTGCTGATGCCTTTTTGATTTTATCAAAATTCAGAACGCTTGAAGGCCTTAGAGATGACAGCATCGGCGATTATATCAATGTTGATGAACTTTCAAAAGTTGATAAAGAAAAAATGAAAAATGCTTTAGTTCCAATGAAAGAACTGGAAGAATTAATAAAAGATAAATTTCAATTAACTCAATTCTCGTAATATGTTAGATTGGATAAAACATATCAATAAAGAATATCCTGATTTTTGGAAATCATATTTGGCAAAGTTTGAAACTAAGA
>NZ_JBDSMB010000179.1:0-11909 GCF_039916025.1 Flavobacterium sp. | reverse complement strand
GATTTTTTTTAAGAAATTAATCTAATAAGGTCATTTTTACCAATTCGATTTTCTTATTCGTCGCCTGTTCAATGACAAATAGAAAGTTTCCGATGGTTATTTGAGTGCCTTTTTGTGGAATTTCTTTGGAAAAATCAACGATAAATCCGCCCAAAGTTTCATAAGAATCACTTTCAGGAATATTGAATTTGTAGGTTTCGTTTAGATATTCAACATCCAAACGTGTTGAAAAAACATAATTTGATTCATCAACTTTGTTTTCCATAAATTCTTCATCAGAATCGTGTTCGTCTTCAATTTCTCCAAATAGTTCTTCTACAATGTCCTCGATAGTCACAATGCCTGAAGTTCCACCGTATTCATCTAAAATAACTGCAACACTTTTCCGCTTTTTGGTCAGCAGATTCATGGCATCTTTTATTAGAATTGTTTCAGGAACAAATTCAACCGCAATCATAATCGATTTGATGCTTCGTGGTTTTTTGAAAAGTTCAAATGAATGGACATAGCCTACAATATCGTCAAGCGTGTTGATGTAAACCAATATTTTTGAATAACCTGTTTCTATAAAAAGTTCTCTCAAATCAACAATAGAACTGTGTAAATCAACCGCAACGAGTTCTGTTCTTGGCGTCATGATTTCGCGGGCTTTTACTCCGGAAAATTCTAAGGCATTTTGAAAAATCTGAATTTCAGAATCTACAGTTTCGTGATCCTGCACCGCATTCATTTGTTCAGATATGTAATTTCCAAGCTCAATTTTACTAAAAGACAAATTGATTTGGTCGCCTTCGGTTTTGAAAAACTTACGCAAAACAAAATCAGAAACCCATATCAGGAATGACGAAATATAATAAAAGAGCTTGTAGAAAAAATAGGCAGGCAGCGCAAAGAATTTGATAAAAGTATTGGCATAAATTTGAAAAAACACCTTTGGCAAAAACTCAGAAGTCATTAAAACAATCAGCGTTGAAATTGTTGTTTGCAATAATAAATTGGAATAATCTGTAAATTGAAATCCGAGCATAACAAACCAACGCATCAATAAATCGCCCATGAAAAACCCATAAACAACCATAGAAATATTGTTTCCCACAAGCATCGTGGCAATAAATTTGGATGGTTTTTGAGTAAGTTTTGTTAGGATTTTGGAAATGAAATCATCTTGTTTTTTTTCAATTTCAAGATAAATTTTATTCGAGGAAACAAAAGCGATTTCCATTCCAGAGAAAAAAGCGGAAAGTATCAAGCATAGAATGATTATTCCGATTTCCATGAATTAGGGTTTTTTATTGTGGTCTTCAAATTTTTTGGCGAACTTTCTTCTAAAGAAAAACAGAAAAATACAAACACCAGCAAATATGGCACTGATGGTAAAGTTCTCTTTTGACTGCCATTTGATAAAAGCATCAATGGCAAAAAGGATTCCGGCAAGTAAATAGGCGTATTGGGTAAATCTTAAATAGTTCATAATTGTTATTCTGACTGGATTTGTCCAGATATTTTTTGTGAGTTGACTTTTTTGAAATCTTTACTAAAATCAATTCCTTCGCCATAAGAAACTCCTTTTGGAGAAGTAAATTTAAACTTTTTTTCGGTAAAAAACCATTCATTTTTTTGGTCGTAATACAATTGCTCCGTTTCGAGAACTTCACCACTTTGATTGGATATTTTTACATTGTTCTGCAAATCTATCAGATTAGTTGCTTTGTGTTGCACAGCATACTTAGCGTCGATATACGTTTCCTTTCCGTTTTTGTCGTATAATGTCAAATGGATGCCTTTTGGGAATTCTACGAACGGGAATTCTACAGTGGCATAATCCAACATTTTTGGACTTATCAAATTGGCTGTAATTCTACCTGAATCTGTATACTTTAGGTTAATACCGTCAGCGTCGCCGCTTGGGGAAAATTCGGCAAAACCCATTTTTTGAACATCGCGAAAATTACTTTCACAGCCAATTACAATAAAACAAAAAAGGATTGATAAAATAAATGGGACACTATTTCTAGTCGGATACATCATTATTTAGCCGAAAAAGTAATGGTTTCATTAATCCAGCAACCTATGGTTAGGGACTTTCCGTTCATTTTTGCTTTGGAAATTTCATCGGCCGTTAGAGATTTAGCTCCGAAATCTTTAGCAGCTTTATCTGAAGTTGGTTTTAATCTTGGTTCTACTACTCCAGCTTTTTGAGCTGTTTGAATTGCCAGATAGTAAACCGCTTTCTTTTCAAAATCTGTTTTGCCACAATCGTTAGCGCTATTTGCATAAAGTTGTGCTAGAAACAAATATGCTTTTCCCATTTTTGGATCAGAAGCCAATGCTTTGTTTAGAGATTCTTTTGATTTTGGTAAATCGTTTGCCAATAAACCAGTAGCAAGTGTATAATATATTTTTGCCTTTTCCGTTGGATTGGTTTGCAGTTCGGCTGATTCGGTATAAAACTTAATTGCTTCAGGAAATTTTCTTTGGTTCAAATTTCCTAATGCCATGAAGTTAGCAGATTGCGCTGTGGCTTTAACCGAATATAGCTTTTCGGCCATCGTAAGAAAAATTGATTTGGTGCTGCATTTTCCGGAAAGGCTAATTAAGGCAGAAGTAATCCAATCTGCATTTTCCTGATTGTCGGGATAGTTTTTAGTGTAAAAAGCATCCAGGTTTTCACAGGTTGCCACGTCTTTAATCATGCCGTTAATAGCTCTTTGTGCGGTTTTGTATTCTTTTTTTTCAGGTTTTGCAGCCTGCAATTGAATAAGCAAGGTGTTAACCAGAGTGTATTTTTCTAAAACAGAATTGGCAGTTATTTTTTTGTCGCCGCTGTTGAATTTCAGGCAATACATACTGAAATAAGTAAAGATTGCATTGGCATCGGTTACATTTTTTGAACCTTTGGCAAAACCACTATCGAGTAAATTGAAAATTTCTTCTTTGGCATCAATTTTATTTGCAACCAAAGTCATTGCTTTATTTACTTCAAAATCCGGAGTAGTTAAAGGATAATTTTTATTGTATTGATCATACAATTTTAGAAGGTCGCGAACCAGCTTTTCTTTATCTTCGGCTGAAGCTGCATTATCAACTTTGTATTGAAGAATTTCAATTCCGTCAGTATAAACGGATTCTGTTTCTTTAGGACAATTTTTTCTAACATCGCTCCAGGGATTATAGGATTCAGCAATTTTCTTTGCTTTAAAAAGCTCCTGATATTCCGTTATTTTCGAAGCACAATCAAACTTTTGAGCATTACTGGTAGTTGTAATAAACAAAACACCAAGGATAAAAATAATTGCCTTCATAATTATTTAGTTTTAGTCGAATTTACGTTTCACAAACCACTTATCGCTTAGTGATAAACCAACACTTAGGTTGATATAATTTTCCTCTACTAAGTTATAATATTTTGTGCCTCTTTTTCCAATTTCAAGTCCAATATTTATATTTGTAAAGGTACCAGTTAATGGCATTCCTAAACCAATATTTGCTGCAAAATCTGTGATTGATTTATCAGGATAACCATTTTTTTGAATTACTAAACCGGTATTTTCATAACGCAATCCACCACGATAAACAATTCTTTTATAATAGTTAGAGTAGGAATTATAATTTGGAATATAAAATCCACCCAAACTATAACGGACAGAGTTCTCAAAAGTAGCGCCTTCAATATCGTTAAAACGGTTAGACAGTACGCTGTTATTTAAAAAAGTAACCTCTGCACCAACCAGCCATTTTTTTACTTCGCCAAAACCAGAGCCGAAACTCAATTTCGCCGGTAGTTTTATTTTAGTGTCGTCAACCGGTATGTTTTGCCTTTCGATTGGTGTTACCGTTGTGGATGTAACCTGAACAATTTCTATTTTACGTTTGTTATCCAAATTTAATTCAGCTTGTGGTGTATAAGATAAACTAGTGAAGAAAGAATGTTTAGCGCTCACTTTTGTTTGATACGTTATGCCTAAATCAACATTAAATCCTCTTAAATCAGAAACGTTAGTTTCTTGTGCACCATATTGCAGAAGCGGGAATGTTTGGTATCGTAAACTAGTGGTTTCAATAGTCCCGAAATTATATTGAACATCGGCACCAATATTCAGATTCTTGTTAAGACGATATCCAAAACCTAGAAAGACCTTGTTAACGCCACCAGTACCGGTGTATTTTGAATACTGAACGCCTGTAGTGTCAACATGAGGAAGTCCATTAATATCAAAAGTGGTTTCAATATCATAAATGTTTTTTTGGATTTTATAACCAACAGAAGAATAAGGAATAAGTCCAAATCCAATTCCTACTTTACCAACAGGAATTCCAACAATCATATAGTCTAATGAAGTTCTTCGGGCTTTTCCTTCCTGAGTTTCTGTATCAGATTTTGTATTGGCATAAGTTCCGCCAATAGCAAATCCTGTTAGTTTTAAATCCGCTAAATGTGCCGGGTTTTGAATATTTATGTGAATACTATCAGGAAAAACTGAAAGGCTTCCCATAGAGCGATTTTCAACTGACCCTTTATATTTTATATCGCCAATTCCGTAAAAAGAATAAGGTGAAGATGTTCCTTCCTGAGCAAAAATTGCCAGTGAAAAAAGTAAACAGATGCTTACTATAATTTTTTTAATCATTTTTGATTGTATTGAAATGTTTGGTTCAAACTTTCTAATAGGAAATTTGAATTGGCAAATATGGTATTTTTTAATCGTATGGCCAAAAATTCTGCATCGCCACCAGTTAAAATTATGATAAATTTAGCGTATTGGGTTTTGTATAGTTCGATAAACCCATCAATTTCAGATGCAACGCCATTAATCACACCAGAATGAATGGATTCCTGAGTAGAATTTCCAATAAAATTCTCGGGATTTTTTTTTGTCAGCAAAGGTAATTTTGCAGTTTGCTGATGCAATGATTCATAGCGTAAACGAATTCCGGGAGAAATTGCACCACCGAGATAATTATCGTTTTGATCAATAAAATCATAGGTAATACAAGTGCCGGCATCTATCACTAACCGATTTTGCTTGGGGAATTGAATAACAGCACCTGAAGCCAAAACCATTCTGTCGATTCCAAGTGTGGTTGGCGTACTATATAAATTTGTAAATGGGAATTTACTTCCGTGGCTTATAAAATGAATTTCAACCTTGTTTTCTAAAGATAAAAACAATTCTTTTTCTATGTTTCCTACCGAAGCAACGACTGTTTTTTTGATTTTTGGAAACTTATTCAGGATATTATTCGTCTCTGCTAAAAGCGAATCTTTGGTAAAAATAAAAAGTTCAACAAGCGTATTTTGTTCAAAGACAGCGGCTTTGATTCGAGTATTTCCAACATCAATGGTTAAAAGCATAACAATGTTTTTGGTGGTCAAAGTTACGAATAGATTTTTTTTATTATTTGTTTTGGATAAATTAAAAATCATCCTATATTTGCACCCGCTACAAAGCAAGGTACCTTAGCTCAGTTGGTAGAGCAATGGACTGAAAATCCATGTGTCCCTGGTTCGATTCCTGGAGGTACCACAAAACAAACCCATCACTGAAAAGTTGATGGGTTTTTTGTTTTATATCTACTTATATAAAAATACCGAATGTCCAGTGAACATTCTCCTCTTAATATCAAAGGTTTGTTGTTTCTAAAAAACTAATTCTCAATCTTTTTCACTTAGGATAAATTCCATAAAACTGCATTTAACACAAAAAAGTGCTGTTAATTGTAATTTTTTCACTAAAATTGACAGTTTTTATAAAGAAAATTAAACTATTCAAAACCAACATAAAACAATAAAATATGAGTGAAGCAGCGGTAAAAACGGGACATCCAAAAGGACTTTGGGTATTATTTGGAACAGAAATGTGGGAAAGGTTCAACTTCTATGGAATGCGGGCTATCTTAACTTTATTCCTTGTAAATTCTTTGATGATGAAAGAAGACAGAGCTTCTTTGATTTATGGAGGTTTCTTAGGACTTTGTTATTTAACGCCAATGTTAGGTGGATTTATTTCTGACCGTTTCTTCGGGAATAGAAATTGCATCCTGCTTGGAGGATTAATGATGGCGATAGGGCAGTTTTTATTGTTTTTTAGTGCTTCTATTTTTGGTTCAAATATTAATTTGGCCAATACTTTAATGTGGTCAGCATTGGGAATTATCATTTTTGGGAATGGATTTTTTAAACCAAATATTTCCAGTATGGTGGGAAGTTTGTATCCAAAACAAGAGAAATCTAAGCTCGATACAGCATTTACCATTTTCTATATGGGTATTAACCTTGGAGCTTTCTTAGGACAATTGATTTGTCCAATTGTTGGAGATGTTAAAGATGTTGACGGAGTTAGAGATATCCACGCTTTCAAATGGGGATTCTTAGCGGCTTCGATGGCAATGTTAATTGGTACAGCAGTATTTTATTTCCTTAAAAATAAATATGTAATAACTCCGGAAGGAAGACCATTAGGAGGCTTGCCAAAGCACAATGTTAATGATGATTATGAAGAAGGAGAATCTCAAAAAGCAGTTTTTTCTCAAAAAGCTTTAATTGGTGCTGTTGTTGCCTTTTTTGTTTTAGGTGCAATTTTCCATTATGTTGTTGATCAGAACTGGATTTATACCGTAATCTATTCGAGTGGTTTGACGTTGGCCGGATTAATTGTTTCGGATAGCTCATTGACAAAAATAGAAAGAGATAGAATTTTTGTGATTTATATAGTTGCATTCTTTATCATCTTTTTCTGGGCAGCATTTGAACAGGCTGGTTCATCGTTAACGTTTATTGCAGATAATCAATGTGACAGAAACTTCTTTGGTTACAATATGCCACCATCGATGGTTCAAATCTTTAACGGATTATTCGTTGTTGCTTTTGCAGTTCCGTTTAGCATGCTTTGGGATTATTTAAGAAGTAAAAACAGAGAGCCAATTTCACCAGTAAAACAAGCCGTAGGTTTGGCTTTAATTGCTTTGAGTTATTTCATCATCGCTTACAATGTAAAGGATTTAGGAAACAGCGGGCTTTTAGCAATCAAATGGTTAATCCTTTTATATTTAATTCAGACTTGTGCTGAACTTTGTTTATCTCCAATCGGATTATCATTGGTAGGTAAATTATCACCAAAACGTTTTTCTTCTTTATTATATGGAGTATTCTTTTTATCAAATGCTTCGGGTTATGCTTTAGCAGGAACATTGGGTTCTATCTTACCTGCAACAGGAGATAAATTCAAAAAAGCCTCTGAATTTGGAGTTGATTTACAGGCTATTCTAGACAAAAAAATTACACCAACAGCTGAACAATTAAAAGTTTTGGCAGACAATCAAATCTCTGACCATTATCCAAATTTTGCTGGTTTTGAAATTCATAATCTATTTGAATTCTTTATGGTATTTGTAATTCTTACCGGACTTGCAGCTGTAATTCTTATGGCATTAACACCAAAATTGAAAAAAATGATGCACGGTGTGAGATAATCACCGTTTCAAAATATTTTTATATCTTTCAAACCTACAAGCAACGCTTGTAGGTTTTTTAATTTATATACTTTATGGAACAAAATCAGACTTTAGAGCAAATTCAAAACTTCAAGGGGAGATACCCAAAACAATTGTGGTATTTATTCTTTTCAGAAATGTGGGAACGTTTTTGTTTCTATGGGATGCGCGGAATGTTAGTGGTTTTTATGGTAAATCATTTGACGATGGATGAAAAGACTGCAAACCTCCAATATGGAGCAACCCAAGCATGGGTTTATGCTTTCACATTCATTGGCGGATTATTTGCGGATAAGATTTTAGGATTAAGAAAATCGCTTTTTTGGGGTGGAATTCTTATGATTATTGGAAGCGTCATTCTTGCTATCGACCCAAAAAGTTTCTTTTTTATAGGTTTAGGTTTTACAATTGTCGGAACAGGTTTCTTTAAACCTAATATATCGTCAATGGTTGGTCAGCTGTATAAAATTGATGATCCTAGAAGAGACGCTGGTTTTTCTTTCTTTTATATGGGAGTAAATCTTGGAGCTTTAATTGGAGGTTATATTTGTATAGCGGTTGCCGAAGGTTCTATGTGGCAATCATTAGTTCCTGAAAATCTTCGATGGAATGTTGGTTTTGGATTTGCAGCAATAGTAATGATTATTAGTTTGTTGACTTTTACTCAAACTCAAAAAAGTTTAGGGCCAATTGGACTTTCGCCTTTAGTGAATGTTGAAAGTTCTAAGAAAAAAGTTTTAGAAATTGCCACTTATATTGGTTCACTTTTGATAGTTCCAGTTATTATTATTATGGTTGCAAATACTATATATACTGATTATTTCATGATGTTTATTGGTCCAGCATCAATCCTATATTTATTTTATGAAATGAAAAATTTCTCTTCTTCTCAAAATAAAAAGCTATTAGCTGCTTTGGTTTTTATAATTTTTTCAATTTTCTTTTGGGCATTTTTTGAGCAAAGCGGAGGTTCGTTAAGTCTGTTTGCAGTAAATAATTTAAATAATGAAATTTTAGGCGTTCAATTAAGTCCAAATGGAGTTAATAATTCTGCTAATTCATTTTTCGTAATAGGTTTTGCTGCTTTAGTAGGGTTAATTTGGTTATGGATGGCAAAAAGGAAGATTGAACCAAATACCGTTATCAAATTTGGATTAGCATTTATATTTCTTGCAGGTGGTTTTTGGATATTCTATTACACTAAGTTCTTTGCCGACTTAAATGGAAAAACTTCATTAGGTATTTTTACTTTTGGTTGGTTTATCATCACTTTTGGAGAATTGTGTTTGTCACCAATTGGGATGAGCGCCATGACCAAATTATCACCTCAAAAAACACAGGCTGTTATCATGGGAATGTGGTTTTTAGCGAGTGCTTATGGACAATATTTCGCCGGTATTTTAGGAGCTAATATTGCAGAAGCTTCTGAAAACTCTTCAAACCTTGAAAAACTAATGGTATACGCTGATGGCTACAAACAGTTGGCGTTATATGCATTAATAGCGGGAATCGTTTTGATTGTAATCTCACCATTTGTTAAAAAATTAATGCAGGAAGTAAAATAAAGTTATGAGTCAAAATTCAACAGATCAGTTTTTTAAAAGCACGGTTCTTGGTCATCCTTCCGGATTATTTGTTTTATTTTTTACAGAAATGTGGGAAAGGTTTTCATTCTATGGAATGCGTTCCTTACTTATACTATTTCTGACGTCATCATTAACAAATGGTGGTTGGGCCTGGACAAGAGAAAATGCCTCGGCTTTATTTGGTTCATATGTAGGTTTGGTTTATTTGTCAACCATGCTTGGTGGTTATTTTGCCGATAAGATTATTGGTTTCCGATGGGCAGTTATGGTTGGTGCTTTTTTAATGACTTTGGGTCATGCAGCCATGGCAGTTGAAACCCATTTTTCTATTTATTTAGGATTGGTCTTATTGGTTTTTGGTAATGGATTTTTCAAACCCAATATGGTTTCTATTATTTCAGAAATGTATAAAGACCGACCAGAAAAAAAAGATGGAGCCTATACGATATTCTATATGGGTGTTAATGCCGGAGCTTTTTTCGGAATTTTATTGTGCGGTTATTTAGGTGAAAAAGTAGGCTGGGGCTATGGTTTCGGTTTGGCCGGAATATTTATGTTTTTTGGAATGATTCAATTTTGGTTGTCCCAAAGCATCTTTGGCGATATTGGACTGAAACCTAACAAAGAAAGCAAAGCAAAAGCTGAAAGTCTGGATAACGATAAAAGAAATCCGTTCACAATATGGCAGCTTATTTCAATTGCAATTTCAGTTATTTTAGGGCTGCTTTGGATCATCAATGCACCAGTTTCAAAAATATCAGAAGGTAGAGTAGATGTGTTTTCAATTTTAGGAAAAAACGGAAACACCATTGCTATCTTAACCGCATTATTCGTGTTTATCGTTTTATTGATTGAGCGTTTTATGAGATACTCTAAAATCACCCGCGAAAAATTAATGGCTGTTACTTTTTTTGCTTTTCTGGCAATGTTTTTTTGGGCCATATTTGAACAATCACCCAACAGCTTAACCATTTTTGCCAAAGATTATACCGATAGGGTTTTGGTAGGGAATTGGAGTACTATTTTCCTTGTTGTCAATTCTTTGATTACGATTGTGCCATTAGCATTTATTACCTGGCTTATGTTGAAGATGTTTAAACAGACATTTAAAAATTATGCTGTTGCGAATATCATTTTGAGTTTGAGTTTTGTCATTATTTGGAGTATTGCTATTTGGATGCTGGTTAAAGATTATTACACCGCCGGAGTTTTATCACTTTCAGACAACACACTTGATTTACTAAAAATAGATAAAGTTACAACACCACTTACCGAAGTTCCGGCCACGTGGTTTTCGACTTTAAACTCACTGTTTCTTATATTACTAGCACCATTATTTTCTAAATGGTGGGAAAGCAAATACAATCCAATTGCCAATGTAAAATACGGAATCGGAATGTTGTTTCTTGGATTAGGAATGGCATTTGTCGCAATAGGCGCAAGCGGAATTGAGCCTGGAGCCAAAACCGCATCGGTTAGTATGATTTGGTTGATTTTAGTGTATCTTTTTCACACCATGGGTGAATTGTGCATTTCGCCTGTTGGATTGTCATACGTTAGTAAATTAGTACCAGCCAGAATGATTGCCTTTATGTTTGGTGTATGGTATTTGGCAGTTGCAATCGGTATGAAAGGCGCTGGTATATTTGGAGAAAACATAGATAAGATTGCTGACGAACATGGATTAAGCTATTTCTTTTGGCTTTTGACAATAATTTCTGTCAGTATGGCGCTATTATCAATATTAATGTCGCCTATTATTAAAAAATTGATGCATGGAGTCAGATAATTGGCTTTTATTTGGCATTCTTTTTGTTATATTTGAAAAAAAAATTTTTAAAAGATGAAAAAAATAGCAATTACTTTATTTCTAATCTTGGGTTCGTTAACTATACAAGCACAAGAGGTAACATGGCAAACAGATATGAACACAGCAATGAAGATTTCTAAAAAATCTAAAAAGCCATTGTTTTTATTCTTCACAGGAAGCGATTGGTGCGGTTGGTGTATGCGTTTGCAAAAGGAAGTATTCAAAACTCCGGAATTTGAAAAATGGGCAAAAAAGAATGTGGTATTAGTTGAATTGGATTATCCAAGAAGAACACCACAACAACCGGAAATTCAAAAACAAAACGCTGAATTGCAACAAACATTCGCAGTTCAGGGATATCCAACAGTTTGGTTTGTAAATGCAAGCAAAAAAGACGGAAAAATTAATTTAGAAAAATTAGGAAGCACAGGATATCTTGCAGGTGGACCAGCAAGTTGGTTGGCTGCTGCAGATAAAATTCTGGCTAACAAAAAATCATAATTCCGATTCCCATTAAATCTTATAGAATCCCTTTTCATTAGTATTGTGAAAAGGGATTTTTTCTTTTCTACAAGTCGCTTCCCAAATCCGAATATAACTTTTAAAATTAGAGCCATCAACAACAATTTCCTTGGGTTTGTAGGTTTTGAGCAACCGTTGAATATTCAGTTTTGGGGATTGAATAATCACTAAAACATCAGGTTGAAATCCCTTTGTATAAGCACACGAACTGTCTACGATTAGGATTCTTTGATGTTTAAAATACAGTAAGTTTTGCAATGGTTTTTTGGCTGTAGCTTCACAAAAACTTCCAACTAAATACGATTGAATTAGCAGATTAGAACTTAGGTTTTTTTGGATGCTGTCATTGCTGTAAACGGTTACAGCATTGCCCATTCTTTCTGTGATGATTGTGTTTTTCCTGCAATTAAAAATGATTAGTTCTTCATTGTTTTGTGTTTCACCTTTCTGAACAATAAAAATAGCCTGAATTAGAAGAATGCTTGTGAAAGTTAATGTTA
>NZ_JBDSMB010000178.1:0-1856 GCF_039916025.1 Flavobacterium sp. | reverse complement strand
CCAAAAGTAGAATTGATGATGCAGATACTTATATAAAAGAAACTTTAGTTAATAAGTGGATGCTTAATGGATGCGAAAGTTTAATAAATGCTGCTGAAAGTAATCTTACTATTTTAAACCAAGAAATCCAGCTTTTTCAAAAGACGGATAATCCGGTACCAATGTCGCTGCCAGGCCCGGAATATGTTGAGAAAATGTTGGCGGATCATATCTGTTACATTTGTGAAAGGGAGGTAATCGAAGACACCCCGGAATATGAAGCATTGAAAAGGAGGTTAAACGACTTTGAGAATAATTCTAATCATAAAATATTGCAGGATAATTATACAGAATTAAATCGAGCAAGGAAACGATTAATTGGAGAACTACCTGATATTAAAGAGGAAGTCATGAAGAATGAAAAAGCAAGGGATGTCTTACTAAAAAAACGTAATAGTTTAAATAAAAAGATTAGTTCCATTTACGAAAGCTCCGGCCAAGAGGATGGTGCAGATATTATGGTAGGAGCATCAACGGCTGCACAAATGCTTTCTAAAATTCAAAATTTCCGAAACTCGGTTACTGCTAAAACTAAAACGCTAAATTTTATCCAATCAGAGCTGGGGAGCTTAAAAGAAGAATTAAGGGCTAAAAAGTCGGAGAAGGATAAAGTCATAAAAAACATCGACACAAATATTGTAGAAAGTGTAGCTGCAGATTATATAAAAGTTTTTGTCAAGGTCATAGGACAACTACGTTCTATTGCTTATGCTAAGCTAATTAGTGAAATACAAGGGGAAAGTAATAGGCTATACAGTCTTTATCTTGGTGGGAGACCGCAAGGAGAAATTGTTATAGATAATGGAGTTAGAATAATAGATAAAGTAACAAAGCAAGTTTTATCAGAATTAAACACCGCCGAGTTAGTGGCTCAAAAACTTGCTGTTGCTAACGCTTTTTTATCTTTAAGTGAAAAGAAAATGAAAAGGTCTTATCCAATTGTTGCCGACGCCCCCACCTCGGATTTTGACCCTGAAAACACCTACAACCTTACCCTAAACATTGGACATTCTTTCGACCAAATGATTATTATGTCAAAGGATTATGCTTCGTTAGGCGAAGCAAAAAGAAGTGACCTAATTAGGGATGCTAAGATTGAAAGATTTTATGAGTTTAAGAATGATAAAATTGATTTAAATGGCATCGACTCAAGAGCAAATAGAAAGACTTTTATAACAACAATAAAGTAAAGAATGATGAAAGATAAATTTGTAATTGAATTAAATAAGAAAAATGTCCATTATGGAGATTATGTTTTAAAAGTTAGAGATTTATTTAGTCGCAAGCAAGAAAGTTTGTCAAAACAAGATGACAAATTCTTTTCTAAATATTGGCAAGTTTATGCCTGGTCTGCAATTATTGGCTTTGTTAACAATAAGAAGGAAGAGGGGGCGCCACTGCCACATCAAAATTCTTTTCAATATCAAATGATCGCAAATGGGTCAGAGAGTGTGGCAAGTGCATTGGCCCTAATGGCGATTGGAAAAATCGATGCTAAATCTTCAGAAGATATTTTAGATTCTAGAAAAATACTCACAATTATAAGCGAATATGCTGAAGGAGGTGCAAAGCATGTTTTGGAATTGCGCCAAACTCCAGGATTTGAACATAAGTTCAATTATGCCGATGATTATTTTTTTGAAATTGTTGACAGGAAGACAGGATAAGTTTTAGGCTGCTTTGGTTTTAGTTCTTTGCTGAGTAAGCAATCGACTAACCCATCTCTGCATTTCTAAATTTCACCCAATTTTGTGGCAGTAATTCATGGAGGTTGGATGAGTTGTAAAGGTGCATTCGTTCCAGTACATCTTTAAGCC
>NZ_JBDSMB010000177.1:0-3451 GCF_039916025.1 Flavobacterium sp. | reverse complement strand
TAATATTGATAATCAGTAACTGCTTAACAGTATTTGTCATTTGCATCATAAGCTGAATTTTTTATCTAAATCTTCTACACTCATCGTGATGAATGTTGGTTTTTGAAATGGTGATACATTCGGTTCTTTGCAGCCAAAAAGATTGTGTACCAAATTTTCTTGTTCTTTTTCGGTTAAATAAGTTCCGGTTTTTACTGCCAAACTTTTCGCCATCGATTTGGCAATCGTATCATTTTGGCAAAAACTGCTTTCCGGGATTCCGTCCTGCAAGTCACTCAATAACTCTTCCAAAACAATTGAAATTTCACTTTCCGTCACATTGACAGGCAAACCCGAAATTACCACATTGTCTTCGTTTATTGTTTCAAAAACAAATCCGGTGTTTTCCAAAGAGAATCTTAATTCGGCTATCAACTCAATTTCTGCAGATGAATAATACAACTGCAACGGGAATAACATTTGCTGACTCGATGCCTGATGCACTGTCATATTTGTCAAAAACTCCTCATACAAAACACGTTCATGTGCCCGTTTCTGATTGATAATAACCATCCCCGATTTTATTGGGCTAACGATATATTTCTTCTGAATTTGATATGTTCGCTTAACTTCCTGCTCAATTTCATTATCTTCAAATAACGAAGAAGTTACCGCATCATTTTCAAAAGTCATTTCGGCAATCTCTTGTCCGGCTTGCTTTAAACCAACATACAGACTTTCCCAACTTGGTTGCGCTTCGGGTTTTTTATAATTGGAAGACGATGCAAAAGCTTTGTTTGGCTTTTCTTCCGAAAACGGATTGTATTGTCTGTCGACCTGAATCGTTGGATATTCGGCTTCTTTATTTTGGTATTGATATGGTGTGTCTAAATTTGGATCTCTGTCGAAATCTAAAATCGGCGCAACATTAAATTGTCCCAGACTGTGTTTAATCGAAGAACGCAAAATAGCATATAAAGCATGTTCATCATCAAACTTAATTTCAGTTTTAGTCGGATGAATGTTGATGTCAATTGTATGTGGCGGAACATCTAAATATAAAAAATAACTTGGCTGTGCACCATCTTTTAACAAACCCTCATAGGCAGCCATAACTGCGTGATGCAAATAACCGCTTTTGATAAATCGGTTGTTGACAAAAAAGAATTGTTCGCCTCTGTTTTTCTTAGAAAATTCTGGTTTTCCAATAAATCCGTGAAGATTTACGATTTCGGTTTCTTCTTTTGCCGGAACTAATTTTTCATTGGTTTTACCCGAAAAAATATTGACAATTCGTTGTCTGAAATTTGAAATTGGCAGGTTGAACATTTCGCTGCCATTGTGATACATCGTAAAATGAATATTTGGATGCGCCATCGCAACACGCTGAAACTCGTCAACAATATAACGTTGCTCAACAGTATCCGATTTTAAGAAATTGCGCCGTGCCGGAATATTGAAAAACAAATTCTTAACCGAAAACGAAGTGCCTTTTGGCAACACAGCCGGTTCCTGCGAAACAAACTTACTACCTTCAATGATAAGATGCGTTCCCAATTCTTCCTGTTCCTGTTTTGTTTTCATTTCTACATGTGCAATCGCCGCAATAGAAGCTAATGCTTCGCCGCGAAACCCTTTGGTATGCAATGAAAATAAATCTTCCGCGTGACGTATTTTTGAAGTTGCATGACGCTCAAAACACAAACGGGAATCGGTAATACTCATTCCAAATCCATTATCAATAACCTGAATCAATGATTTTCCGGCATCTTTAATGATGAGTTTTATATCGGTAGCTTTAGCATCAACAGCATTTTCCATTAATTCCTTAACTACAGAAGCCGGTCTTTGGACTACTTCACCAGCAGCAATTTGGTTGGCAACATGATCGGGAAGTAATTGAATTATGCTTGACATATTTAGTATTCGGTGTTCGGTAATAAGTGTTCGGTAAGAAAGCCGAAGTTAACAAATTTATTGAAAAATTCTTGGGATTTAAACTTAATAATTTCCTAAAAAATAAAAACCTATCACGTAATGGAATAGGCTTTATTTTTATTTAAAATCAGATATTTATTCTCTGACTAGTCCATTGTTTTTCTTCTTAATTCGGCCATTTTTATTGCGGCAATCGCTGCTTCGGTTCCTTTGTTTCCGTGAATTCCTCCACTTCTATCGATGGATTGTTGTTCGTTGTTATCGGTTAGCAGACAAAAAATTACAGGAACATCAGTTTGCACATTCAAATCTTTAATGCCTTGGGTTACGCCTTCGCAAACAAATTCGAAATGCATGGTTTCTCCTTTTATGACACAACCAATCGTAATAACAACATCAACTTCCTGAGTGACAATCATTCGTTGTGCGCCATACACCAATTCAAAACTTCCGGGAACATTCCAGCGGATAATATTTTCTGCTTTGGCACCACAATCCAATAAGGCTGCTTCTGCTCCGGCATATAAACCGTTTGTGACATGATCGTTCCATTCTGAAACAACAATCCCAAACCGAAAGTCTTTCGCGTTTGGGATTGTATTTTTATCGTAATTGGATAAGTTTTTGTTTGCCGTAGCCATAATTTTATAGTTTTCAGTCGCAGTCACAGTACGCAGATTCTGAAAACTGAGACTGAGACTGTTTACTATTTACTGTGCTAATCCAATCAAAGCATCCACAGCTTGTGCTTCCGGAGCTGTATCGTAATTGTCTTTGATATCAGTGAAATATTTTAAAGCATCTGCTTTATTTCCTATAACCAACGCCGTTTTACCAGCTTTCAATAAATATCTTGGTCTTGTTAATTCATTTTTGTTAGCATCAGCAGCTTTGATATAATATTCTAAAGCTTCTTTTTGCTTGTTTTGTTGTGCATAAGCATCACCAATCGCTCCAATTGCAATAGTGCTTAGCATAATATCATCCGATTTGAATTTCTCTAAACTAGAAATCGCTTCAGCATATTTTTTAGTATTCAGATAAGAAATCCCGGCATAGTAATTTGCTATATTTCCGGCATCTGTTCCTGAATATTCTTCAGCGATTTGTACAACTCCAAATTTTCCTTCAGAACCTTTTAAAACCAGACTATATAAAGAATCAGATTTTGTTCCGGTAGCATCAACTGCTTTTTGAAAGTTTTGTTGTGCAATGAATAATTCGTTTGCTGCTTCTTCCTGCTTTGGTTCAGCAATAAATTTTTGATATAATAAATAAGATACTGTAGCTAAAGCAACAACAGTAAGAAATCCTAATATATATTTTTGATTTTTTTGTACAAAATCCTCAGCTCTAGAAGCTGATTGATCTAAAGTATCAAATGCTTTTGCTGTTGCGCTATCCTTTGCATCAACGTTTACATCTTCAATATAGTTATTATCTGATTTTTCTGCTTTTGGTTTTGGTTCTTTATATCCTCTTTTGTTAAAAGTTGCCATCTATTTTTAATTTAGTGTGCGCAAAAATAAAATTT
>NZ_JBDSMB010000176.1:0-20484 GCF_039916025.1 Flavobacterium sp. | reverse complement strand
ATTATTCATTATCATGAAATTTTATTGGCTTAGCCGGAATTCCAACTGCTGTGCAATTTTCAGGTAAACTTTTTGAAACTACAGCACCTGCTCCAACTATTGTATTTTTTCCTATTTCTAATCTATTAATGATCTTTGCGCCCGTTCCAACATAAACATTTTCATGAACATTAACTTCTCCTGATATATTTACTGAAGGCATAAATGAACAAAAATTATCGATATGAGTATCATGCCCAACGGTACACATCAAATTTATAGTTACAAAATCTTCAATTCTAATATTGCAGGTAATGATGTTACCCGCACAAATTATTGTTCCTTTACCTATGTAAACTTCATCATTGCTAATAATAGCCGACGGATGAATAAGTGTTGGAAATTGAAGTTTGTCATTTACTAATTCCCTGATGAGGCTTTTTTTGGTTGTAGGCACTCCAATACCGAGTGCAACAAATGTCTCTTCTTTTATATTATTCAAATCCTCAATAGTTCCTAATATTGGAAAACCATTGATTATTTTGCCTTTTTCGATATTATCATCATAAAATCCTAAAAATTCATATTCTGGACTTTTCTTATTAATATCATCAATTATAATTTTAACTTCTCTTCCAAATCCTCCCGCGCCTATTATAACTATTTTTTTCATTTTAATAAATATTTAAATTTTATTAATTCCACTAAAAGGCTCTATAGTAGCTTCATTTGCTGCATTAATACCGTCACTTTTTATCACTTTTAGCATTGTTCTAAACAGTATTTTCAAATCTAAAATAAAAGAAATGTGCTCTACATACCAAACATCGTATTCGAATTTTTTATCCCAAGAAATCGCATTTCTGCCATTTACTTGTGCCCAACCTGTTATACCAGGTTTGACTTCATGACGACGATTTTGAAACTCATTATATAAGTGCAGATAATTTGTAAGCAATGGTCTTGGTCCAACTAAACTCATATCACCTTTTAAGACGTTGATTAATTGTGGTATTTCATCTAAAGATGTTTTGCGGACAAAACTACCAACTGCGGTTAATCTTTGCCCGTCTGAGAGTAATTGACCTGTTGCATCTTTTTTATCGTTCATGGTTTTGAACTTCACAATTTTAAAAATGGCACCGTTCTTTCCCGGACGCATTTGAAAAAAGAATGGTTTCCCGTTATTGGCAATAAAAAGTAAAATTGCAATTAGTAAAAATAAGGGCGATAGTATAACCAATCCGATTAAAGCTGCAAAAAAATCGGCTGTGGGTTTGACTACTCTTTTGTACATTCTTTTTTTGCAAAAATAACTATTAAATCTATAACCAAAAGAATTAATCCAAATTCTTATATTCCTTTAAAATTGCTTCCCAAACAAGCTTTTGTTCGTAACGCGACACTATCATTTCTCTGGCATTTGACTTTAGCTTTTTGAAATAATTCTCATCCGTTAGCAGCAATTCCATTTTTTCAATAATGGCTGAAGTATTCTTTACCGGAATAATAGTTCCGTTTTCTGCTTCTACAATAATTTCATTACAGCCATTTATATTGGATACAATTGCTGGTAAATCCATTGCTCCGGCCTGCATTACTACATTGGGAAATCCTTCGCGGTAGCTTGGAAAAATTAAAGCATCAGCGATTGATAGATACGGACGCACATCACTTTGAAAACCGGCAGTTATAATGGAATCATTGGTTTGAATTTGCTCTAATGTTAAAGGTAATAATGGATCTAAATGATTCTCATAATCTCCGACTAAAAGTAATTTTGCGTTTGGATATTTTTCATTTACTGTTTTAAAAGCTGCTACCATTTCATTGATTCCTTTATCAGCTACTAATCTGCCAATAAATATAAATACGAAATCGGAGGTTGCTATATCCAGTTGTTTTTTTAATTCCAGATTTTGAGTTTCGGAAAAAAGGGCTGGATTGAAATATACTGTATTTATTCCATTGGAACTTCCATTGGCAATTACTTTTAACTTAATAATTGGGCAATACTTGTTTTTTGTAATTATATCCAATAATCCATGTGAGTTTGGATAAACCTTTGTAGCGCAAGTGTAAGTTAGTTTTTCAACAAAATCTAAAAGTTTCCTTTTAAAGCCTGTCGCTTCCAATAAAGGCAATCCTGCTACAGTATGCAATCTGTGAGGCACACCAGCTAATTTTGAAGCTAACATACCAACAATTCCTGCTTTTGGAGTATGCGTGTGAACAATAAATGGCTTTTCTTTTCGTAAAAAAAAGTACAATTTAACTACTGCTAAAAAATCGCTTATTGGCGTTATTTCACGTGACATTTCAAGATGGAAAGTGCTGACTTTTTCTCTCGCACCCATTTTTTCTAAATAATCTTTATCTGCAGCTACAGCGATTACCTCATAGTAAGCATTCATAAACTGCAATTGATTAGAAAGCAACTTATCTAATGAAATTGGAATGGTAGTAATTCTGATGAGTTTTTGTTTTTCCATTAGTCTTTAGCATTTTTCAGTAGAAAACCCTGCTTAATAATACAAAGCAAAGCTATTAAAACAAAAGGCTGAAACATTATTTTGGTTCGCATAAAAATACCCAAATTAGCATAGCGTTGCACATAAATTAAACTGGAAATTAGTGCAAAGACAAAAGCTATTTTCATCCATTCCATGAAATCGATTTTGCTATAAAATCTTAACACAAAATAAAGCGCTGTTAAATAAATTAAAATAATCAATGCATTTTCAAAACTGGCTAACAAACTCAATGTGGCATAAGCATCAAAAAATAGCGGTTGGAAATTAAACACAAACAAACGATGGAAATAATTATACTCCAGCATAGGAACATAAGAACCCGAATTTTTAAACGACAGTATAGAATATTGATTGAAATATTGAATCCGGTTCCAATCTAAATATTTTATATGTGACAGTTTCAGGGACAAATACAATAAAACTGAGCAAAACGAAAAGAGAATTAGAAAGAAAGAAATTCGTTTTTTGATTGGATATTTCTTTTGGAATACTAACACAACAGCAACAGATGAAAGCAACATTAATGCTACGTGTGGACGAATGAAGATGAGCAATAGGCTTCCTATTATAAAGCCCGGCGTTAAATACTTTTTGGAAATCAAAGCATAAAAAACACTTGCAATGCCATAAAAAACTAACGGCTCTTTTCCCAAAGCGGCTGTCCAAAAATGAAGATTTGGAAGCAGGAAAATGAAATACAGTAAATTGATTCCTCTAAATTTAAAACTATCTCCAAAAGCAAGTTCAGCCCAATCAATAAATTTTAAAAAACCTAAAAAACCAATTGTACCATAAAGCAAATATCCAAACCAAAAAGGCAAGCCTAATTTAATGAATGGGAAATTGAGAAATAGTATGAAATTAGTATTTAAACCCGCAAAATCGAACCAGAAATATTTATTGATATTGAAGGTTTTTGCCCAATACAAATGAGAATCACCCAAGTGATTAAGCGCGTATTGATAGGATAGTATAGTAAAAACTAAATGGTAAAAGAAAAGAAATATTAAAAACTTTCTTTTTGCCATCTTAACCCAATTTTTTGTTTTTTCCTTTGAGGATTTGCTGCTTATATGAAAAAGACCAAAGGATAAAAATCAGCAATCCGGGCAAAAACATATTACGCATTCTAATCATAATTCCAATATTACCCAAAGATTGCGAGAATGCCAATGTACCTATTATTAAAAAAAAGACCATGCCCTGAATTACAAATGGCGCTCTTTTGAAAGTTAGGATTAATTTATTTCTGATAACAATAAAAGAAAGTATGAGCAACAATAAGTTTTCAAACGAAGCTATAATCGCCGGTACTCCATTAATATCAAAAAAGAAAGGGCGATACAAAAAGCTAAATACTTTTAACGGAAATGGATACGAAGAAATATCAATCGATGTTCCGACACTTGCCCTACTCAACAATTCGGCTTTATTTTGAGAAAATTTTTCAAGGCTTTCAGTAGTGGTTTCTTCAATTTTAGCAAATTCCATTACAGATGGCAAAATGGTGAAGGCTATACTTGCGATAACTCCAAAAAACAAAATGCGTTGAAAAAACGAAATCTTTGATGTAATTACATATGCCAAACCAAAAGCGAAAAGAATAAACAATGCTACGTGAGGCCTAACAAAATAAGCCAACATTAGACCTGTGATTAATAATGGAATACGTCTTATAGGCTTTAGGATACCATACATAAACATACCAATACAAAAGAAACACAGCGTGTCTTTACCAACTCCACAACTCCAAAAATGCAGGTTAGGCAAAAAGAATAAAGCAGGGAACAGATAATAGCCTTTAAACTTTGAATTATAAGGAATAACCGTTTTAGCGATTACATAAAAATAGGATAGGCCAATAAAACCAATCAAACTATACAGCATTGTTCCTGTAAAATAGGATAAGTCTAAGACATTTGCCGGGAAATAATTAAAGGCTCGAAAAAAATAAGTCCCTTTCTCTTCAGTTAATGAATAAATAAAATCATTAAAAGACATTGATTTTGCTTCTCTCCAATGCCCAATAGAATCACCGAATGTAAAAAAACAATAATAAACTCCAAAGGCTAAATGATAATAAAACAACTTGCGAAGCATCCTAATATCATAATTAGAAACAGAGGATTTGAAAGAGTTTATAAAGACTAAACCTAAGCCAATTATTAAAAGAAAATAAATGATATCTAACATACTATTGCTTCTTTATTAAATACGATTTTGTTTTGTTTAATAAAAAAACCTCAAATATTTTATAATAGATATATCCTATTATACAGGAAATGGTTATTACAAAAAGAATCACCAAAACAGCATAAGGCCACGCACTCGATTTTGGCAAAGACCTAATAACGATCATCTGTAACGGATTATGGATTAAATATATAGAATAAGTAGCATTTCCTATCAGCATAAAAATGGCTTTTTTTCTAATTTCGTAATTATGGTAAGTTATATAATAATAAAGTGTCAAAAATACAATAATAGAAAACTGAGTATTACTGAAGAATTTATAGAAACTAATTTTATAATAATAACAATAAAGAAACTCTGCAGTCAGTACTAAAATCAGTCCTAAAGTTATGTTTTTATTTACTTTAATTCCTTTTAAAATAAGCAGTGATAAAAAATAACCCAATAAAAACTCTAAATTATAAAGCGAAAAGATAGTCTTTAAAATTATATTGTATTGAATACTTTGATCAGATAAAAAATACACATTAAAAACTAAAATGCTAATAATCCAGAAGGCAACGAAATAATTCCACAGCTTTTTTGAAAAAAACATAATACTGAACAAAATGTAAAATGTGATTTCAAAAGTCAGTGTCCAGGCAACCGAAAGTGCTGGATTTCCATCGGGAAATAAAGTTAAGGTTGTTACCATACTAATAGACCTTTCTACCGACGAAAAACTGGGTATAAATGTATAAAGCAACAGCATGAAAATACCAATTGGCAGATACGGAATATAAATCCTCAGCACTCTATTGATAACATAATGTTTAAAAGCATCAGGCTGTTTTATTTTGAAATAGCTCGAATAAGAAATAATGAAACCCGAAAGCACAAAGAAAAAATCAACACCAAATTTTCCAAAATGCCCAATTAAAATCAAAAAGTCATTATCAAGATGATGGTAGTATCTTAAAGAACCTACTGAATGGTGAATTACAACCATTACAGCAGCAATTCCTCTAAAAATTTGCAGTACGTCTAAATATTGACTTTTGTTTTGTTTTTCCATTTCAAATTTCTTTGGAAACTAACCCACTGTTTAGTGTTAATTCCATAAGATTGGCTGATTCAGCAAGAGCACAAAAATAGCATTTTTTATAGTTAGAAAGTATACCATTTTAGAGCAAAGTTTTTAAATATTGCGGATTAGTCTGCTCCAGACTATATAATTTTTCTACTTTTTGCCTTCCTTTTTTTCCAAATTGTTCCCGAATGGCAGGATTTTCAATTAAAGTGATTAAAGCTTGTAGCCATTGTTCCTTTGTGGTTGCCAAAAAACCATTTATTTTTTCATCTACAACTTCAACATTCATCCCTACAGGTGATGCTACAACTGGAATTGCGCAGCCCATATATTGAATTAGTTTATACGAACATTTTCCTAATTCCCATGGTGTATTATCCAAAGGCATGATTCCGATATCAAAATTCCTAATCAATAAAACTTCTTTGTCTTCTGACCATGGAAAATAGTCAACATTTTTGGAAATCCCCAAATCTTCTTTGGCACCAATAATGTGGATTTTGCAATTGTATTTTTTTATAATTTCTTCAAAAACCGGCACTAATGGCTTAAGATATTTTAATGTTGATGGTGAACCAATCCAGCCAATTACAACTTGATTGGTTTGATAATTGTCTTTTATATGATATTGTTTTATATCAATTACGGTTGGAATAATGATGATATTTTTGGCTCCGGATACTGTCGCTCTTTGGGCTAAGTAATTATTTCCGGCAATTACAGCATGACTGTTTTTCATCACGTTATTGATTTTATTCTTTAAAAAAAACAAAATCAATTTGTTGTTGCTCAAATCGTAATTATGAAAAATAGCATCGTCATAATCAACAACATACTTTACTCCTAAACCTTTTAAAATAGATTCAAACCAACTAAAAAAGTAGGGGAACAATTCTTTTTCAATTACGACCTTATCATAATTGAAAATCGAAAAAAGAACAAAAAAACGTTTAACATAATACGATAAAATACGCAACGGACTTAGCTTCTTTTTGCTGTAAAGCGAATCAAGATACTGATCGTCAAATAACGGTTTATTGGTTATCGCAATATCATTCTCTTCTAAAAAAGGGAAATATTGATAACTCCTTAGTCGGCTGCTGGCGCCTTTCCGGCTGTATTTTGTTAGATAGAGGATTTTCATTTTAATTTATTCAAAGCTGCAATATAACTCTCAGCACTTTTTTCGATTGAGAAGTATTCTATTCCGGATTCACGGATTTTTTGATGGTTTACATCACTCAAATTTTCAACAAAAAGCAAAGCTTCATCAATAGCATTTGGATTGTCGTGATGAAACAAAAATGCATTAGGAACTTGTTTCATAATTTCTTCTGAATCGCCAATTCCCACTGAAGCAATAGTTGGAATTCCCATAAGTAAATATTCTCCAAGCTTAATTGGTGCAACGCCCTGCATACTGAATTTTGGTTCACGAATCGCAAAAGCAACATCGGCTATATTAAGGTATTTGGGCACTTCTTCAAAAGGCACTTTTTTAACGAGAATGCTTTCAGATAATTCAGTCGGAATTCTTTGCAATGCAAATTCAATATTTCCCGTAAGGATTAAAAAAAATGCATCAGTATGTTTTTGTTGGTATTTTTGGAATATTGTTATCATTTCATCCCAGCCATATTGAGCTCCTAAAGAACCACAATACACAAATACTTTTGAGCTGGCTTTTATGTTCAGTTCCTTTCTAAACTTAATTTTCGCTTCATCATTTGGTTTGAAAAAATCGGTGTTTCTTCCGTTCAGAACTACTGAGAACTTTTCAGGGTTTTTATGATGTATTGTTTTTAAATGAATATCAATCGATTTCTGTGAACGTGTTATGACGCCATTAGCCTGTTGCAGCATTTTTGTTTCTTCCTTTTTAAAAAATAGATATTGCTTGCTGGTTCGCGTTAAACCCGAAAAATCTACACGCTCCTCTAATGGAAGACCGTCAGCATCAAACAGCACTTGAAAATTACCTTTATTCAATCGGTTGACCATGACAGAAGGCATTGTACTTCTTGGCATCACAATATCAATGTTGTTTTCGGCTATGTATTTATTTAATAAATAAGTGCCTTTGTAAAGTGTGATAAAACTTCCTAAAATTGCTACTGGTTTTCTGTGAATTTTTATTACTGTGTATTTTATACCTAAAGCTGCCGCTTTTTGAGCAGTAACTTTAATACGCTCTGAACTTCCCCAGGTAAACTGTATTACATGAAATTTATAATTGCTTTTTGCCTTTACCGCTTGATAAATAGGCATAAAAAGCCCTTCCATATAGGTGGTTTGCGGGCCGTCCCATGTTATGAAAAGGATGTTTTTCATTAAATCTTAACCTTTTTTTGTTTGATAAGTTCTAAGTATAAACTTTCTATGTCTTTTACATAGCGTTCTTCGGTATAATTTTCCATAGCTCTTTCATAACCGTTCTGTCCAAAGGTTTTACGCAGATTTATATCATTACAAAGTAATTCAAGTTTAGCTGCTATTTCCTGAACATTATATTTTTCGACTAAAAAACCCGTCTTGTTATCTTCAACAATATACCTCATTCCTCCAACTCTGGTAGCAACTATTGGCAATTTATGCAACATGGCTTCGGCAAGTACCAATCCAAAAGCTTCATAAGCTGATACTAGACTAAAGATGTCAAAAGTATAATAGTAGTTACTGGTTTCATTTTGATAACCTGTAAATATTACATCATCTTCTATTCCTAATTCACTTGCCAGTTTTTTATAAGTGTCGATTAGCTTTCCTCCACTTACCAGCATAAGTTTAACTTTTAATCCTTTGTTGACCAATAAAGCAAAAGCTTTTATCAAATCGGAATATCTCTTGTGTTCATCCTGAGCCATTCTGCCCACTGAACCAATGATTATCTGATCTTCACTAATATTAAACTGCTTTTTTATAGCATTAACTTTTTCAATATTTATTGCCTCTGGCGTAATCACACCATTATTAATCAACTGAACTTTATTCTTAGATATCTTCAATGTATTAACTAAATAATCTGTTGATGATGGAGAAACTCCAATAAACTTATCGGCTGGCAATGATAATAGTTTGAGTAATAAATGTCCTTTCCATCTTCTGTTTTGCGGGTCTGAAGTTTCTTCAAGGATAATGATAGGCACCCGTTTAAAAAATCCATTTATGGAAGCCATTGTTATACCCTCGAAAACAGCTCCATGGATTATATGTGGCTTATAATCATCAATAACTTTCATTACTTTTTTATGCTGTTTTACATTGACAACAGAATGTAAATCTCCAATCACAATCACTTCAACACCATATTTAGCAAACTCATCCGGAAAAGGTCCGGCAGCATGAGCACATAAAATCTTTAATTCAAATTTTGTGTTATCAAGAAGTTTGGCCAATGATAATCTTCGACGTTCAACACCTCCAGACATTATAGTATCCAAAACATGTAAAACTCGTATCATTCTTTATTTTTTTTATACATAGTCATCAGCAGGTTGACATGATTTTGCAAAGAAAAATTTTTCACAACAGTTTCTTTTCCTTTTTCCGCAATTTCCATACGCTTATGATTTCCTATTTTAATGATATAATTTATTTTATTAAATAAATCATCGTCATCATTTACATTTACAATCCAACCATTTTTATCATCCTCAATCATCTCTTGTGCAGCACCAACTCTTGTAGTTAATGAAGGAATTCCGCAATACATAGCTTCGGCTAATGAATTGGAAAAACCTTCGGTAAAAGAAGTCAACAAATACAAATCGGCCTTTAGTAAATAAGGATATGGATTGTCCTGAAAACCCAAAAAAGTCACTGCGCTTTCAATATTCAATTCCTTAGTCATTTTCTTTAAATGATTCATCTTGCTACCATCGCCAAGTATTGTGTAATGAACTGGTAAATTTAGTTCAATTAACCTTGCAACAACTCTTAAGATGCTATCTATGTTTTTTACTTTTTCTAATCTTGAAACAGAAATAAGATTGAAAAATCCATCCTCAGTTTTTATGCTTTTTGGTAATTCAGGAAAAATTACCGGATTGGGTATTTGTTTTAGCTTTTTTGCTGAAACATTATTATGATTTCTCAAGTATTCTATTACTTCAATCGAATTTCCAACAATATAATCGGTCAATAAATATATTTTAGAAAAAATGATTCTCGCTGTTTTGCTTTGATTCGGAATACCTACTTCTTCTCCAATTATTATTGGAACGCCTGCTAATTTTGCTGCTAAAATGCCATGAAAATTAGCTTCAGAACCAGAAGTATGCACAACATCCGGTTTTTCTTTTTTGAAAAATCGAACTAATTTATAAAGGGTTATGATACTTGGAATTCTATAGGAATAATTGAAACAAATTACGCGCTTTCCATTGTTTTGTATAACTGCTTCGGCATTTCCTCCGTGATTTAAAGCACAAAATAACCACTTGTTTTGATCCTGATGCGTTGAGATATTAATTAATCTTTTCTCAATACCACCAAAATCTAAAAAAGTCGTTAGTCTGATTATCTTTATTTTAGAAAGTGCTTCCATTCAGTTTATAGAGATTATTTTATAAGACTAAGCTTTCTTAAAAAATATCCGGCTTTGTTTCTTGAATACCTCTTCATGTATTCATAGATGATGGAATATTCATTAAACTCAGCTTTTTTAAGTTGCGGGTTGCCTTTAACTTTATACAATCTAGACATTTCAGCTAAACTAGCCAACCACGCTACTTTTTCAGTGTAATACAAACTATTCAATGGAAAATATTTAATCAATTTGAACAATATTTCTATTGATTTGTATTTAAAAATCCCCAGACTTTTAAACTCTTCCCTCAATACCATTTTTTTGATATCCTCTAAAATTTCTTTTTGAAGTATGTGTACATAAGTGTGATGACGTTTTAAATATTCATCGGGAATTCCAGTTTTTTCTCCATACTTCAATCCTGTTCTTGCCCACGGAATGTCATCAAGCGGCGTAACAAATTCTAACAACATATGTTTGTATATATCATCGTTTCGTTTATCCGGATGGATTGTCCACATAAAACTATACACATCAGGATGCGAGAAAACCTGATAGAACTCCATTTTTTCATTAAACAAATCCATACATGGATTTAGCATCCTACGCATATAATGCAGCTGATAGTCTAATTCATTTTGCATATACTTTTCGTCACGCGGGAAAAGTTTATGATAGGATGTAACGTCATTTTCAATCTTTTTTATGGAATCTTCGAAAACATCATCACGAAACAAACTGCTTACGTTGTGTATGTTCTTTAAAAGCGGCTCGACATGTCGAATGTTTTTCCCACCAAACTCAGCTCTGCCAACACTATCTCCATAACTTCCGGCAAGAATTACATCAAAATCATTATCATCCCTAATTTGTGGAATTGCATGTAAATGCATCGGAGAATATTCACAGCCATAAATAGCTGTTTCCCTGATATTCTGCAACAAGCCTTCTGCTGTGACCGGATAATGCTTCCATTCCCAGTTTAATCTTTCGGAAATTTTTTTTGCATAAATTACGTCGCGGGTATTTGAGTTTCCCCAGGTTACAGCTGTTACTTTTAGGTTGCTGACTTTATTATTTTTCATTAAAAAGTCTAAAGCTCCGGCAACCATTCTGCTATCCATTCCGCCACTTAGAAGAATGCCTATACTTTTTTTATCACCAACATAAAGTGCTATTTCATCACATATTTTTTGGAATAAAATTTTCGCAATTTCCTTTTCTTCTATATTCAGAGAACCGTGTTTTGGGGCTTCATCATATTCCCAATGGTTAAAATCTGTATTAGGTTTTGCAAGCCATGGTGTTTTGTTGAGATTCTCGATTACGGTTCTGTCACCAAGAAAAAATTCTTTATTCAGCATTTCTATAGCTGCTGCAGGATCAACTACTTTTTCGCCGGGAAATTGCGCTATAGCTTTAGGAAAGTTTTGATGGATTTCAAACTTGCCTTCTTTTGTAAAATAATATGGATTGTTATACCCTAAATAGTTGTAATTCCTGAACATATTTACTTGATCATTAATTTTATCAATATCTTGCTTCTGTGTTCTAAATTCAATTTCTTCCCGTATTCTTTGTATTTACTCAATCTAACTTGTTTCGATTTAGTTGTGGAAAAGTAACTGTGTAATAATTGATATGCACATAATGACTTTAAGTTATCCAAAAGCGAATGATATTTATGGTTTGTAAATTCATCAAAATCATTCAGAGTCATCATCGTGTTTTCAAACTTTTTCTCTTTAAAAATCATATCTTTATCCTTAATCGCAGACCATGAATTGTCGGCCATTGTTCTATAAACCGTCATTTCATCTTCTAAATATCCAATTTCTCCATTTGATATTGCCAGCAAGGCTAAAGGAAAATCATTGACAAAGCAATTAGTAAAATACTTTGGCAAGTTTTGCGTTAGTTCTCTTTTGAACATTATTGAAGAAGTACAGGAATAGGCAGCACCTCTGCTGATAAAAACTTCTTTAGGTACAATTTGCTTATCCTTAAAAAGTTTATTTTTTGGATACGTATTAAAATTTGAGTTGTTATCCAGGGTTTTTGCGCCATGAAATGTAAACACAATTTCATCATTCGATTCCATATAATCAACTTGCTTTTGCAATTTTAAAGCATCTGACCAATAATCATCTCCATCACAAATGGCAGTATATTTTGCTTTGGCTTGTTTGAATACAAAGGCAGTGTTATTGACCATTCCCAAATTATTTTCCTGATTGTAATATCGAATGTTATGAACGTTATTATCTTTTTTGATGATATCTCTAATAACTGAATCCGTATTGTCTGTAGAACAATCGTTGGATATTATAATTTCAAAATCAAAATTGGTAGTTTGGTTCAGTATATTTTCTAAACATTTTTCAATATAAGTTTCGTGATTATAGCTTATGACAACTACCGAAACCATCAATTGATTTATATCTTTATTTTGCATTTAGTTGTAAGATGAAATTATTTTTTAAAAGCATAATCAGAATAATATTTATCAAGTAAATATTCAAGGTAAAGCTCTTTATTTAATTTATTGTTCTTCAGAAAATATTCTTTTGCAAGGTCTAACTCAATGTTATATTCCTGCCCGCTGTCTTCAAATTTTAATTGAAGTTGTTGGTTTGTAAATTTTTCAATGGCACTTACGATGTCAATTATTGAAAAATTAAACAAATAAGCAAGATTTACGGTTCTGTTAATTATATTCTGATTGATAATGTTTATTGTAATTTGCTTTAAATCTTCTACGTCAATCAGATTTCTTTTTGCGTTTTTTTGAATTACTATTTCGTCCTTATCTATGGCTTTTTTGAATAGATAATTTAAAAGAAGATTAGGATTTCCCTGTTTGCCAACTGCATTGCTAACCCTTAAAATAAGGTATTTTTTAGCCTTTTCTTTAATTAGATTTTCAATAAACAGCTTGTGACTAACATAATGGCTTGCGGCTTTGGAAGAATCATATACGCTGCAAGTCGAAAAATATACAAACAAGGATTTTTTATTAGCTTCCAAAGTTTGTTCAACCAAATTCACTTCTCTTAAAAAAGAATTTTTATCAGTCTCTAAGGAATTGGAAACTCCGGAGGCAAATATCACAGTATCCATGTTGTCAAAATCATGGAATGTTTTTGCTATAAGTCCGTTTCCTATTATCATTTGTAGAATTTAAATTGAAATGTTTTTCAAAATTATAACTTATTCCTTAAAACACCTGCACATTTATCCATTACTGTTTTCAATATTTCTTTCTCATAATAATAAATAAAGCCAAAATATATTATTGAACCCGATACTATTTTAATTATGAAACCTGTCAACAAAGAAAAATTTGTAAAATAATTTATAAGGAAAAGGCATAAAGCCATACCTAAAGTACCCAGAACACTACCTTTTAAAGTTAAGAAAACTTCTAACAGCGTTGTGTTAATTTGCTTGATAGCTGTGGAATAAACAGGGTAAAACAATAAAACGCTTGCTATTAAATAAGAGAAAGCCATACCTTTTATACCAAAGTTGACTCCGATAGTAAACGCGATAATCAATATAAAATTGACTATCAATGAGATTCTAAAAGCAATGTTTGCTTTTGCCAATGAATTATATATCATTCCGTTTAAAAACAATATCGACTGAAATGAACCAATTACGCTAAGAATAGAAAGTAATGGTATCATACCTGCCCATTTATCTCCAAAAAACAACAGCACAAATTCTTTTGAAACCAAAGATAAACCTATCATGGCCGGAAACGTTATTAGCGAAATGTACCTGATAATCAATAAGTAATATTTTTTTAATGCTACTAAGTCGTCTTGCTTTTTGGCAAAAGCAGGAAACATTACTTTTGTAATTACGGCAGATATATTCCGCAATGGCAATAACATTAACGAATAAGCTCTCGTATAAAGTCCCAAATCTGTACTACCCAAAACTCTGGCAATAATAAAATTGTCGAAATTCCGCGACCAATAATTTACGGTTGTGTCTCCTAAAACATTCAATCCAAAACGTGATAATTCTTTTATTTTGGCTTTATTAAAAATAAACGATGGATACCAACTTGTTGAAAACCAATACAGGATTGAATTTATGCTGGAAGTAACAATCGTCATCCACACAACAGACCAGACACCATAATTGTTGAATGCTAATATAAAAGCAACGGTATAACCTATAATAACTGAAATCCAGTTTATAATGACTTTTTGTTTAAACTTAAGTTCTCTAATCAGTAGATTGGATTGAATCGAAGTTAATGAAGAGATAATAAAAGACAAACAAATAACCCGAACCAGAATTGTTAACTGAGGTTGTTTAAAAAAAGTACTTAATAATGGAGCTGAAAAAAAAAATAAAGCATACAGTAAACAGCCAATTCCAAGGTTTAACCAAAAAACAGATGAATAATGCTCGTTGTCAGCATCCTTTTTTTGAATTAAGGCGGTTCCAAAACCCATATCAATAAATAATGCTGCAAAATTTGTAAAAATAGTTACCATACCCACAACCCCAAATACGGATGGTGGCAAAATTCTAGCTAAAAAGATTCCAAAAATAACAAAGAGCACCTGTGATACTATTTGATCGCCAAACGACCAAACTAAGCTCTTTTTAACTTTGGTTTTTAAATCCATTATGTTCTTAATTTAATATGGTTGCCCAGTTTTCGATAATTTTATCACTGAAGAAATACTCTTTAATCGCTTTTTTGTTACCAAAGGCTTTGAGTTTCTCATTATCAAACCCTGAATTTAATTCATCTATCTTATCTGAAAGCGACTCAAAATCATCGGCTTCGTGATAATATAATCCCATTGTTTTAAATGTTTTATAAGGTAGCCATGAACCTGTGATAACTACGTTGTTTGCATATAACATTTCGGTCATCGTACCGCTTAACGCATCGGAAATGGGCATGTGAATAAAAATATCAGAAGCTAATCTTGAAATTGCCAGTTCTTCTTTTGAAAAAAATGTTTCTAATAGTGTGAAAGATATTCCTGTTTGTTCCAACTGTTTTACCAATTTATTTTTATAGGACAACCGATTATCATTATCTAAAGCGTAATTCAGGTTAACAATTAAATGGACTTCGCTTTTGTGATGAATCGAATTAAAAGCTTCTATTATTTTAAGATGATTGTTAAAAACACTTCCATTGTGGCCAATTAATATGTTTCTTTTTGAGGAAGAATACCCATATTTAATTTTGAAATCAGAAATCAAATCTTTGTTATCTCTTGCTGAATCGATATCATTATAAATTTTTTCGTCAACCGGAAAAACGACGATTCTTATTTTATCACTCAAATGCCTTCCATATTTAGAAAGAATAATTTCTTTTAATTCAAGAGATTGGCAAGTTATGATATTGGCTCTGCTCAATGCTTTTTTGACAAAATAAAAATTAAGGATATCGCTGGTTCTAAGTAAATCTGAACCCCAAAAAGTACATACAATTTTTTTGTCTTTTGGAATCAAAAAAAGCTCGCGCAGATAACTATACTGCAAAAAATGAAAATGAAAAACATCAAAATCATTAAAATTATTATTTGTCAAAAAGAAAGCTTTCGCTTTTATTTGAGCATAAAGGAAATGGACTGATTTCTTAAACTTTTTTTCAACTAAAAGAATAAAAAAGAAGGTTTGATATGTGTGCTTATCAATCAGAATCAAAAAAAACGACTGAAGAATTGAAAGAAAAGATGGTTTATTGGAAACTAGATTATTATCATACATCCAGGAATCATTTTTCACATCCTTGTTGAGCTCTCTAGCAAAAGGTGCTGAAATAATGAAAGTATTGTCAAAAGATTTTAATTTTGAATATAAAAAAGACAAGAAATTATTTTGGCCGATTCCTAAAACCAGTATTTTTTTACTCATAATTTATCTTTTAGAAATCTTTTCCTGAGTTTTATTATACTCTGCCCATTCGCCAGTATCCAGCCAAGAGCCTTCGCTTACCGGAAAAACCCCAACTTTTTTTCCTTGCGATTTTAGTTTTTCTATTAAATGAGTAATATGAAAGAACTCGCCATCAGGAATTTCATTTAAAACTTGTGGCTCTAACAAATACATACCCGTATTTACCAAAATCGATAAATCGGGTTTCTCTTTTAGTGATAAAAGCTCTCCACCTTCACCTGTTTCTAATGTTCCATAAGGAATTTGATAATGCTTTATGGCTGCAACTATAGTTAATTCATTCTTTTGTTCGTTATGAAAATTTAGAATCTCTGCATAATCCTGTTCAATAAGAATATCGCAATTGGTGACAAAAAAAGTTGTGTTGATTTTATTTTTCAATAAGCTCAAACTACCAGCTGTACCAAGCGGTTTATCTTCCGTAAAAAAGGAAATGCTTTGTGGCAATTTCAAATTTTCAATATAAAACTTTATCAAATCGGCTTTATAATTTACAGACACAAAAAAGTCATTGCAATTATATACCGCAAAGCGGTCGACGATTTCTTCAAGCATTGTTTTTTCTCCAATAGGAATCAAAGGCTTTGGAAGTACATTTGTCAAAGGCTTTAAGCGTGTTCCAAAACCGCCTGCCATAATAACCACCGATAAATTTAGTTGCTGATTCGGTGTTGGTTTTTTATTTTCAAAAATATCTTCCCAAAAATAGACTTGTATTATTTCGTTGTTTTCAGAGATAACCGGACACATTTCCATTCGGAAATCGATCATCATTTGCTTAATAGATTCAAATGAATCGGTTTCTTTGCCGACTTTTATATTGGGTCTTAATATATCCTGAACTAATGTCTGTAATGGTTTGTTTTGAATAATGGCGCGTTGAATATCACCTGCACTTACGATTCCTTTAAAAATGGAGTTATCGAGAATAAGCAAAGACTTTTTATCAATTTTATCCATTAATTTTAGTGCTTCAATCAGAGTAGCATTTAAATGGATAATTCTTTCTTTAAAATGTTCTATTTCCATAAATCGCTTTATTTAAGTATGATTCTGCCAGGATTTCCAACTACTGTTTGGCCATCTTCTACATCATTAATAATAACGGAACCCGCGCCAATAATCACATCTTTCCCAATTGTTACATCTTGTTTAATCACAGCATTGGCTCCAACAAAACTACGCTCACCAATTTTTACATTTCCTGCCAAAACAGCACCCGGAGCAATATGAACCGCATCCGAAATAATACATTCATGCTCAATGATTGCACCCGTATTGATAATACAAAAATTGCCAATTTGTGCCAACGGATTGATGGAAGTGTTTTTGCTGATAAAATTTCCTTTTCCAATCAAAACATTATCAGAAATTGATGCTGTTGGATGGATTACATTTAATATTTTTTTATTTTTTGATAAAATAAAATGCGCTATTTTATATCTGATTGCATTATCGCCAATCCCTAAAATGAAGGCGTTTTCAGAATTCCAACCGGCAAAATCTTCTTTATTTTCATCACCAAGATATACAAGATTATATGGATTTTTAATCTGTTCATTTATTTCTGAATAATATTTCAGGTTCATTTCAGAAGCTAATGCAGCATCTGAAACGACCAGTCCGTGACCGGAATAACCAACGATTATTATTTCTTTATTATCTAACACTACTTGGTATATTTACAATTCTTTCTTCCAGAAAACGGGCATTTTTTTGTTCATCTTTTTGGCAATCTTTATACATTGGCAATCTAAACATTAATTGCCAAATTGGCCTGGTCATCACCTTCGAATCGTTAGTGAATTTCAAAAAAGATTCTCTTTCTGATTTGTTTTCTAACTCAACGCACATTAACCAATAATTTGCTTTGGAATTGGGTGTTTCGGTTCTAAAATTAATTCCTTTGGATTTAAAAAATGCGTGATATTCGAGAGCCAGTTCTCTTTTACTTTTTAAAAATAAGTCTAATTGTTCTAACTGTGCGCATGCCAATGCCGCATTTAAATTAGGCATCCTATAATTGTAACCTATTTCATCATGAAAATATTCATACGGATGTGGAATTTTGGCAGTTGTTGTTAAATACTTACCTCTTTCTCCTAAATCTATATTATTAGTTACTAAAGCTCCGCCACCACCTGAGGTTACAATCTTATTGCCATTAAATGAAAAAATACCCACATTCCCAAAACTTCCAGTTGGTTTATTTTTATATTCGCTTCCAAGAGATTCTGCTGCGTCTTCGACTATCGGGATTTTCCAAGTATTGCAAATAGCAATAATTTCATCCAAGTGAACAGGAAAACCAAAAGTATGCATAGGCACACAAGCAGCTATTCTTCTACCGGATTTTTTATTATAACAACCATCTTCTCTTAAATCTCCATATTCTAAAAGGAAATTTTCAAGAGCTTTTGGTGACAATCCCATTGTATCCAAATCGACATCTATGAATACCGGATGTGCATTAGTATAAGCAATGGCATTTGCTGTTGCCACAAACGTAAGCGCTTGTGTTAGTACTTCATCATTGGTTTTTACGCCAACAAGTTGCAACGCTATTTGAATTCCGGCTGTTCCGTTAACGACTGCTACAGCTTTTGAAGTTTTTGTAATTTCAGACATTAAGCCTTCAAATCGGTCAACATAAGCTCCAACTGAAGACACAAAAGTTGTATCTATCGTATCAATAAGATATTCTTTTTCTTTACCTCTAAAAACTGGAGCATGCAATGGAATAAAATCATTGTTGGGATAAACTGCTTTTATAAAATTAACTATTTCTGAATAATCTCCCATTACATTTTGGCGTCTAAATATTTACCTGTTTCTTTATGATTAAATTCAGGAATCATATAATTAAACAGGGTAACTAAATCTTCTTTTGACCATTTTCGTTTGGCCTTATATTCTGTTATAGTCTTTGAAAAAATATCAATTTTGTCATTTTCAATAAAGGTTTTGCTTTTTATAATACCTAAATTTTTAAAGCGATTCATATTTAATACTTCGTTGTCAGTAAAAAATTCTTCAAAATCCTTTTCCCCTGTGGTATCACTTTGAGTAAATAAACAAGGCCATTTTTTATCCAGTGATTGACTTTCGGTTTTATGACGTGCTTCTTCTTCTGTCTGGCATTCGTCAACTTCATATCCTAAAGCGTTCAAATATTTTTTGGCAATTTCTGCAAATGTAATAAGATGCAAACTTTCGCTGAGCTTTGGAAAAAATATATCGCCGGTTTCTCCGAAAATACATGACATCAGGCAAAGTTCACCCGCTTCCTGTGGAATAACAAAGTATCTTTTGATATCATTTGGAGCAACAATAGGCTGTTTTTTTTGAATTCGCTGATTGAAGCCATGCAACAACGAACCATCAGAAAAAGCGACATTGGCAAAACGGGCAGTTGAAATAACAATATCATTGCTATATTTCATTAGAAACATTTCCATTATTTTTTTTGAAGCACCCATCATATTTACAGGGTTGGCTGCTTTATCTGTAGAAACACAAAAATATTTTTTAGTCCCTTTTGCAATAGATTGCTTTATGGTTTTTTCCGTATTGAAAACATTCACATCAATCATCCTCATCAAGGTGAAAGGATCTTTTTCACTTCGGACATGCTTTAGAGCAGATAAATTTAATACATAATCAAAATCGCCATCAGATTCGATAAAAGCATCATATTCTATTGAAGAAATATCTAATGCAAATGTTTGAAAATCTCCGTTAATATAGCCAAATGAGCTTCTTATATCTCTGACAAGTTCAACTAAATTATTTTCGCTAATATCGACTACATGCAATTTCTTAGGGTTTCTTTTAAAGATTTCTTTCGTTACAGCTTGTCCTATAGAACCAGCTCCTCCTATAACAAGAAAGGATGATTTTGAAACAATATTTTCTAGTGCTTCGCTATTGTTTGCAATATCTTCACTGAATAAAGCTTTCGACCTTCCTATTAATTCAAGAACATTCATTTATGTAATTATTTATAAAAACAAAAGTACTTCTTTTTATTATTACAGCAAATATTAAAAAACTCACAACAGTCAACCAATAAAAAAAAGACCCTCGATTTCTCGAAGGTCTTTTTGTTTATATTAATCTGTTGATTATCGTTTGATAACACGAAGTGTTTTAACATCTTCTCCTTGTGTTACAACAACGTTGTAAACGCCACTTGGATAACGATCCCCGATTTTTTGCTCAACGATGTCTGAAGCTCT